>JADJIQ010000001.1:60000-388417 GCA_016707005.1 Ignavibacteria bacterium | reverse complement strand
ACACTATATGCCGGTACTGAGAGTAACGTTCGCCAAGGATAGGACGGACGATAGGCGCACTCAGGAAGCCAAATGCCTCGCGGCCTGCGTCCAAAGCGATGGATATATGAACTCACTGCCAACTCAACCTGAAGGTCGACACTGGCATCTTCTGCGAGAAGCGGCAGATAGCCGTGGGTAACACCGCATGTCATCACTTCTATCGCACCGACATCCTGCAGACGCTTGAGTTGACCAACGATGTCACTTCCATACGTACCGGTGAAATCAACCCAACATGTGCGATACCATTTCTCCCACATCTCTGTGAGGCGTAAGATCTCTTCGGGTGCCCCTTCCTGCTCCATGTGTGTTCTGTCCACGCGAGCCAACTCGGCATGCTCTTCACAATAGCGCTCAAAGACCGGGATGAAATCCGGATGAGACAGCTGTTCGCAGAGCACGGGTGAAATGTCGAAGGTGATACCCGGACGGATCCCATCTTCTAGGAGCCGATCACACATCCGGATCATAGGCAGATAACATTCGGACACCGCTTCGCAAAGCCAGTCACTGCCGTGGGGCCACGTCCCATGATGCAGGACGTAGGGCAAGTGTGTGTGCAGGATGAAGGTTACCATGGAAGGCTGCAAGATACCACTGCCGGAAACGGAGAACGCCACGATAGAGTACTACCGTGGCGTTTTTATGGGGCGAGCGACGGGGCTTGAACCCGCGACAACCAGAGTCACAATCTGGGGCTCTACCAACTGAGCTACGCCCGCCATGAACCACGAATATACGGAATCTGAGGTTCAGAGGCCTTGTGTAATGGTTGCCATGAAGGTTCTTCCATCTCCAGGAAGTATCCCTGGGCCAGGGTAAACGTTTGCTCGAACAGTGTGATAGGTTGTATTGGCCATATTCAGCACAGAAGCAGTGATCGTTGTTGAAGTAAGCAGTTTATATGATACTGTTGCGTCCAAGACGGTATACTCCGGGATCCATCCAAACTGTCCACTTGGGTCAGTCTCTGTGTTGGCCGCGTTTGAAAACACTCCACTGGTGTAACTCACTCCAAATGAGACAGAAACCGGTCCAGCAGTAGCCACCATTGTTGGACGCGCAACTACTCGAGGCGCAAACTCCACACGGTTGCCGGTCGCCGATCCATAAACGTAGTCGGCATGGATGTATGCACCTGTGAGTCGGAATGAGAGCGAAACCTGATCATGAATAACAGGATACAATCCAAGCGAAAGTTCAGCCCCATAGTGAAACGAAGCTCCGGCATTCGTGCGGATTCCCTGCGGATACGCCACACTATCTGTTTTGACTATCCCTACGCGATCGCCGTAGTACATCGCAAATCCAGAGAACGAAGCGTCGACAAGAATTCGTTCCGTTGATTCACTGTGTATCAGCGGACCAACGATCCCAAGTTCCGCAACATATCCGTGTGACGGTCGAATTGATGAGTCAACCGGAATCCCATCGTAGGGAAACTGTTGTGCGTAGAAAAGTGGTCGGTATGCCTGCCCGATCGAAGCATAAAGTTTAAGGTCCGTTTCCAGGTCATATCCTACACCAACAGTGAAAAGCGGAATAGACGCAAATGTCGTTTCATTAATCATTGTGGGCGGTTCTGCTTGCTCAAACGCTTGCGGGGAGCTCGCAGGAAATTGTTTACCGTATGTGCCATCAGCAAGCGACCACAGATTTTCCAATCGGAACCCCGCTGTTAGGTGTAGATCGGATGTGAGTTCAAAGTCGCACTCAGTAAAGAGAGACGCAACAAACGTTTGCAAACATAGATCTATGGTCTTTGGAGCAACGAAATCGGCTGAATAGTCTGTTCCTTGGGGCCCCTTGCCTTGCATTCGACGGGTTTGCGTCCAGCCCGCACGCACACCACCTGTTAACCGATGTGGGCCTAGAGTGGTCTCGAGTCTTGATTCCATGATCACATTCGCAAACTCGTCAACGTTCACGCGCCGAGGATTGGTACCACTATCTGCTATGGCTGTTGAGGTTGTGAGCGAGATACTATTTCTATCACCAACGAGTCCACTCAACGTTGTGGACAGTTTCGTAGTGGGCCCAAATGTTGTTTCATAACGCAATGCTGGCATCACACGCGGACCTGAGAACCAATCTCGCGGACGATATGCACGAGACGGATCTTCATTGTATTGGGCCTGAGTAGATCCATTTGGCATCCGTTCTTCAAACCATAGACCTGTGACCTCTATGCTGAGAACACCTCTTCCAAGAGGTACGTAGACTGCTGCATGTGCACTACCCACGCGGTACGACCCATATTGCCTCCATCCGTCCGCTTTACGGTATGTAAGCCAAGATCGGTATGAGACAGAACTGTCTATGGTACCTGTTGCCATCGTAAAAACATCAACAAGTCCATACGAGCCCCCTGTAAGAGAGATCGACATCTCAAGGGGCTTTGGGGAAGGTGTTGCAAGTATGTAGTCCACAACCCCACCGAATTGTGTACCATACTGGATCCCTCCTCCTCCCCGTATGATATTAATGCGATCAAGTGCCAAGGTTGGTGGTGTGTAATGGGCTTCAGGATATCCGTACGGATCAGAAGCTATGTCATAGCCATCCTGCCGAACATTGAATTCGCTTGATCGGTGCGGAGACAGTCCACGCGCGGCGATGTTCGCTTGAATCCCCGTACCATTGAATTCCCAAACGGTGAGTCCTGCAACATTCTGAAAGAGATCTCGGGAGACATTCAGGGGGGCTGCGAGTGGTCTATCTCCTGCCAACACAACATCCACCCTACGGGCCCGTGTAACGACAGGAATTGTTGAGCGGATAGAATCAAGAGTAAGCCTGTTGGAAACAACAGTGATCACGGGATACAAGTGAACCAGCGAATCCTGTTCCGTTAGTGACTGACCTGAAAGGGTCGTCGCTAGTAGAAAGTTTGCCCAAAATGCGACCAAGACACTCTTTGACATGCGAGATCGAACATATTCCATGGTCAACAATGTTACGAAGCGATCATTGAACGTTTCGGCAAGTAGGAAGTTGTCCATCACAGATTTCCGCGTATATTGATGGTGTCCCCGCGCAGCAATGACCTCCGTCAGCTTGCCCAAAACGATACGGGACACACCTCCCCTACGCAGAAATTGTCCGATACAACGTTGGCATAGCCACGTACACAGCAGTGTGATTTTCACCAGCAACCCATCCCCTACGAATGGCAGACGAACAAACCTCCCCAGACGGAGCACCTGAGCGCGCACCTCGTGCCCCTCGCGCCCGCAAGACAACAGCAAAGACAAAACCGGCAGCCGAAGCAGCCGCACCGCAACAACCGGCAGAAGAAGCACCTGTTCGTGCTCCACGTCGCATTCGTCGTGATCCTCGCGATGAACCGCAAGAATCTCCGGTAGAGCAGAGTGAATCGCGTGAGCAACGTGAACCACGTGAGCAACGTGAACCACGTGAGCAACGTGATTTCCGTGAACCGCGCGAGCAGCGCGATCAACGTCGCGAGCCTCGTGAGCAACGTGGTGAAGGTCGTGGTGATTACCGTGACAATAGACAGCCACGAGATCAGCGAGACAGACGAGGCGAACCTCGTCAGGATCAGCCACGTGAACCACGTCAGGATCAACCGCGTGAACCACGTCAGGATCAGCCACGTGAACCACGTCAGGATCAACGAGAACAACGTCATGATCAACCTCGTGAGCAGCGCGATTTTCAAGGCGGTAGAAATGACCGCGGAGATTTCCGTGATGGTGGACGGGATCGTTTTGGCGGACGTGACAGAAATCGTCGCAGAAATAACAACAATCGGGGGCGTGATCGTGGCCCGGAGCAATTCTCCAGTCGCGACAGAGAACGTGCCTACGAATTGGAGCTGGAACGCGAGGAACGTGAGTTCATGCCGACCGGCCCAGTCATCGATATCAATGAACTCAAGACGAAAAAAGTTGCCGAGCTGGTAGAAACGGCTCAGAAACTTGGCATCGAAGATTTTGCCGATCTCAAGAAGCAGGATCTGATCAACCGTATCGTTGAAGCCGAGAATGCGCGCCAGATGAAGGAGTCGCATCGTGAAGGCATCTCGGTTACAACGGGTGTTATCGAGCTTCTTCCGGACGGGTACGGATTCATGCGCTCTGCCGACTTCAACTACCTGCCGTCGCAAGACGATGTGTACGTAGCCCCTTCTCAAGTGAAACGATATGGTCTTCGAACAGGCGATACGATCAAGGCCTACATTCGTGCCCCAAAACAAGGCGAACGATTCTTTGCCCTGATCAAGGTGGACTCGATCAACTACATCCCGTTCATTGAGAATACACCTCGCCCCCTCTTCGAAAACCTTACTCCGTATTACCCTACCAAGCGACTCATTCTCGAAACGCTTCAGAGTGAGTTCAGCACACGTATCATCGATCTTGTTTCGCCGATCGGTAAGGGGCAGCGTGGACTTATCGTTTCTCCGCCAAAGGCCGGGAAAACAGTACTCCTTCAAAAGCTCGCCAATGCCATCACTCGCAATCACCCGGAAGTGAAGCTTATCGTTCTATTGATCGACGAGCGTCCGGAAGAAGTGACGGATATGATGCGAAGTGTAAAAGCCGAAGTGATCGCCTCAACTTTCGATGAGTCACCGGAACGTCACGTTCAGGTCAGCGACATGGTGATCGAAAAGGCCAAACGTCTCGTAGAAGCAAAACAAGATGTTGTGATCCTTCTCGACTCCATCACTCGTCTCGCACGCGCACATAACACCGTGGTGCCACAATCCGGCAAGATCCTTTCTGGCGGTGTGGATGCAAATGCTATGCAACGCCCAAAGAAGTTCTTCGGAGCTGCACGCAACGTTGAAGAAGGGGGCTCCCTCACGATCATTGCAACAGCCCTTGTGGAAACCAACTCGCGCATGGATGAAGTGATCTTCGAAGAGTTCAAAGGAACGGGGAACATGGAACTTGTGCTCGACAGAAAGTTGTACGAGCGCCGCATCTTCCCTGCCATCGACGTGAATCGCTCAGGAACCCGTCGAGAAGAACTTCTCCTTACCCCTGATGAGCTTGCAAAGATCTGGGTGCTTCGGAAGGTTCTCGGAGACGATCCTCCCATCGAATCGATGGAGACGCTCCTCGAACGTATGCGTGCTACACGATCAAACGAAGAGTTTCTTAAGACTCTGAACAGTTAAGATCATGGCAACGGTCATGAACGCCCAGAACATCCGAGCGATGAATTTCTCGCTCGCAACGGGTGTCCTGATGCTCGTCGCAAAGTGGATCGCCTTTGGTCTTACAGGATCATCGGTGATCTTCTCCGACGCTGCAGAGAGCGTTGTGCATATCGTTGCCGTGTGGTTCGCGTGGTATGCATTGCGAGTTGGTGCCAAGCCCCCTGATGAAGATCATCCGTACGGTCATGATAAGGTAAGCTTCCTCTCTGCCGGGATAGAAGGTGGATTGATCTGCATTGCCGCTATCGTTATCATCATTAGTGCAGTGCAGAAACTCGTCGTGGGTGTTGAGCTACAAAAGCTTGAGATCGGCATGAGCATCACTGCCGGTGCAGCCATCGTTAACCTAGTACTTGGGCTCTACCTCCTTCGAACGGGGAAACGTAATCGGTCTCTTGTGATCGAGGCCAACGGTAGGCACGTCATGACCGACGTGTGGACCAGTGCCGGAGCAGTAGTAGGACTCTTCATAGCACAGTGGTCTGGACTGTTATGGCTGGACCCCGTCATCGCCATCCTCTTTGGTGCGAATATCGTGCGCGAAGGTGGCAATCTGGTGATGATCTCTGTAAGGGGGCTCATGGATACCGCAGACCCGGTTATGCTGGCCTCTACTCAACGGATCATCGACGACTATTGTCGAGAGAATGGAAGTACCTCGCACAGGCTACGCCTCCGAACGTCTGGTCACACCGTGCACGTTGATTATCACCTGCTTGTCCCCGATGATATGCGTATGCAAGACGCACATGAACTCGCTACTAATCTCGAAGAACTCATCCGCTCCTCTCTCGGTCAGGATACTGAAGTGTTCACACACTTAGAGAGCTTCAGTCAGCCGGAGGGGCATGTTTAATGTGCTAATAAAGATTGTTAGAGTGCTAGATTGTTAGAGTGCTAGATTGCAAGAGTCATTTGTCATTTGTCATTTGTCATTTGTCATTTGTCATTAGTCATTAGTCATTAGTCATTAGTCATTAGTCATTTGTCATTAGTCATT
The DNA here is from genome assembly GCA_016707005.1 of Ignavibacteria bacterium. NCBI lineage: Bacteria > Pseudomonadati > Ignavibacteriota > Ignavibacteria > Ignavibacteria bacterium. The sequence goes on along the minus strand of JADJIQ010000001.1, from coordinate 382,184 downwards.
AGTCATTAGTCATTTCATGGCTTCGCGTTTTGTAAGTGCACTCAGTTGCGGATTTGCTGCAACAAATGATACAACCGCAGACGGATCCGTCTTTGCGTATTCTCTGAGTGCCCAACCTGCCCCCTTTTGAACGAAGAACTCTTTACTGTTAGCCCGTTGAAGGATGCGATCGAAGAGAACTTCTGCCACGGTATCTGCTTTATAGTGTAGCTGGATGATGATGGCTGAGCGTTGGAGCCAGATATTGTTGCTGGATATCCAACGGCGAGTCCATTTGTCCAACTCATTAGGATGACCTCGCAGGATGGCACCTGCCGTCTTTGGTGCAAGAGTGTCTACCGTATCCCACCACGAATTGGTGGTGATGAGATGCTCACATCGCTTAAGAAGGATCTGTTGGATCTTCTCAAGGTCAGCTACATTCTTCTTGCTGCGAAAATGTTTGGCTAGAACATCACACGCACAATAGTGGTATTCGCGTTCTCTCTTTGCGAACAACGCATCAGCTTCATCGAACAGTGCGAGCGGATCTGAAGGATGGTCGACCGCAAAGCACAATCGTCGACGTTCCTCGGTGCCGATACCAAGGAACGCAAATTGATTCCGGAGATAGGCTTTCATTGGCACAGCCCGTTCCGGGTTGGCCAAGGGTTTTAGGACACGAACGAGTTCTCGTACGGGGTCAACCGCGACGTTCGATGCCTTCACGGATGCGCTTGAGTGCTTCATTGATGTTCTCAATGCTATTGGCATACGAGAAGCGGATGAATCCTTCGCCATGTGCGCCAAAGGCAGTACCGGACAGACAAGCTACGCCAGCCTCATTGAGGAGATAGTCCGCTGCTTGCTGTGACGTCATTCCCGTGCCCGTGATATTGGGGAAGACGTAGAAGGCGCCATGAGGCTTGAGGCAACGGAATCCGGGGATCTCATTCAGTCCATCAACGATCACATTGCGACGGTGCTCGAATTCCTTGAGGAAGTCGTTCACAAATGGCAAGGTCCTATCATTGAGTGCCTCGATGGCTGCCATTTGGGAGAACGAGCTTGTGCACGAAGTACAGTTCGTTTGGAGTTTGGCAACGACCTTGGCGATGTCCTTCGGGAACAAGCCATATCCAAGACGCCAGCCCGTCATTGCAAAGGTCTTTGAGAATCCGTCAAGGATGATCGTTCGTTCTTGCATACCGTCGAATTCTGTGATCGACGTGTGCTTGAAGTCGCCGTAGGTCACTTGCGAATAGATCTCATCACTCAACACGATCAGATCATGTTTGATCGCCAGCGCGGCGATCTGTTCCAGATCTTCGCGAGTGAGAATGCCCCCTGTCGGATTCTGCGGTGTATTGAGGATCACCATTCGTGTCTTTGGGGTGATACGAGCTTCGAGATCTGCTACGTCGAAACGAAACTCCTTCTCCTCGCGCAATGGAAGCGGAACCGGCACAGCACCGAGGAAGTTGATCACGGATTCGTAGATCGGGAATCCGGGATTCGGGTAGATCACTTCATCACCCGGATCGATCACAGCCATCATGCCATAGAACATGATCGGCTTGGCGCCCGGTGTGATCACAACGTGATCTGCATCCCAGATATTATAGCCTCGCGTCTTGTTCGTGTAATCGGCGATGGCCTGACGTGCTTCAGGAAGGCCTGCGGCCGGACCATAATGCGTGAATCCATTGTCCAACGCATCCTTCGCTGCCTGAATGATATTCGGCGGTGTATCGAAGTCGGGCTCACCTATCTCCAAATGCACGATGTTCTTGCCTTGTGCTTCTAAAGCACGGGCCTTAACGAGGACTTCGAATGCGGTTTCGGTACCGAGGCGAGAGATGCGTTCTGCAACGTGCATGGACATAGGGAGAGAAATGGAGAAATCTTCTGTTCCGAACCCACAAAGATACGTGCGGTGATATCAGACCCGATCAGGAATCTGCGGAGGTGTGATCACGATCGATCGCACATCATCGTTGGTCTCGTCGGTATTGATGGCAACCGTCCAGCGCTTCTGCGGCATGAGATGTGCTGCTTTCTCCGGCCATTCGATGAGCTTGATCGCATCGTGCGCAAAGACCATATCATCAAACCCTACTTCGGCTAAATCAGCCGGAGAATCGATTCGATACAGATCAACGTGATAGATCTTCACCGGAGTGCCGTCCGGTGTGATGCCGTCGTATTGGTTGATGATCGTAAAGGTCGGGCTCGTCACGAGATCCTCCACCGCAAAGAAGCGGCAGATCCCTTTCACGAATTCCGTTTTCCCGGCGCCGAGTTCACCTTCGAGCGCAACTATATCGCCATGCTGGAGATCAGCTGCGAATTGTTCGCCCTGAAGAATGGTCTGGCTTTCGCTTTCTGACCGGAGGGTCAATGCCTCCATGGAGTTCCGTCCCGTACTGAACACAGATCCCGGGACGGGTCAAAACGACCTTCGTCTACCGGGGCTCCAAAGTTACCACCGGAAGTACCATCTCCTCGAGAGAAATCCCACCGTGCTGGAAGGAATCCCGGTATTTCTGGAGGTAATGGTGGTAATCTGTAGGGTAGATAAAGTAGTGATCTTCCTTTGCGATGACCACACTGGTGGCAGAACCGCCCCCTGCAGGGATCTTATAGGCTTCCGGGTCTCGGATGATCATTGCATCCCTCGACTCAGCCTTTACGTTCCGGCCGATCTTATACCGCAGGTTGGTGGTCGTTTCCCTATCCCCGATCACCTTAGACCCCCTCATACACCGTACGCTGCCATGATCCGTGGTGATCACGATCTGGATGTCTGGTACTGTAGAGAGCGTGCGAAGAATGCCGTAAAAGGAACTATGGAGGAACCAAGACCGGGTAAGTGAGCGATAGGCAGATTCATCCGGGGCTATCTCCTTCAGGATCGGATAGTCTGAACGTGAGTGGGCGATCATGTCAACGGCATTGATCACAATGGCCGTTAGATGATGTTTGGCGTAGCGCATGATATCGGCCTCAATACGCTTACCGAAATCTGTATCGATGATCTTCACGTACTGAAGGTCGTTCTTGAGTTTCACCCGACGCCGCTGCAGCAACAGAGCGAGCAGCTCCTTTTCGTGACGATTCAAGGTATGCTCATCGCTCCCTCGCTCGTCGATCGAGAACTGCGGGTAGTGCTTGTTGATATCCGTTGGGAACAGTCCACCGAAAATGCTGTTCCGAGCATATGGGGTGGCTGTTGGGAGAATGGAGCAGTAGTAGTCCTTCTGGATATTGAAGAGCGGACGGATGAACTCCTCCATCATCATCCACTGATCGAGACGCATGCAGTCAACTACGATAAAGAAGGTGGGTCTGCCGCTCGCAAGCTTCGGGATGAGGAACGAATCGGCAACGTGTGGTGAGAGTAAGGGGGCTCCATCCGGACGCTTATCCTTGTCCACCAACCAGTCGCGATAGTCATTCTCAATGAACTTGGAAAACTCAGCATTGCAGACCTTCCACTGGTCGCGCAGTGACTGTTCCAGGCCTACGTCCGGGTGACGGTCCATCTCAACGGACCGCTCGGTGAGCTTGAGATAGACATCCAACCACTCGGACCAGTCCATGCGGTCCATAAGCCGTCGCGAGATCACTGAATATTCCTGATGGAAATCCTGCGTGATCTTCTCCTCCGTGATGCGCTGTGTTTCGAGGAACTTCTTACAAGCCGCAAGGATCTGCGTGGGGTTCACCGGCTTGGTGAGATAGTCATTGATCTTCCGCCCAATGGCCTCTTCCATCAGCGACTCTTGCTCGTTCTTGGTGACCATCACCACCGGTACAGACCGATCGATGTCCTTCAGAACGGCTAACGTCTCCAACCCAGAGATCCCAACCATCGATTCATCAAGGAAGATGAGGTCGAATCGCTTGTTCTGCGCCAACTCGATCGCATCCTCACCATTCGTGGCAGTATCGACCGAATACCCCCTCTGCTCGAGAAGGATGATGTGCGGTCGGAGAAGTTCGATCTCGTCGTCTACCCAGAGGATGTTATTCATAGTTGCAAGTTACTGGTTACGAGTTACGAGTTACTAGGTACGACCGAACGCAGCCTTTAGTCTTTTTGCTCAACACTGTTATTGACAACGGAGTAACTGAGTACCTCCGTAACTGAGTAACTAGTACCTAGTAACTTGTATGACTGCCATCGTCGTTGTTGCCCGTGCGATCAGCACCTCCACTCCGTTCTCATCCTCGCAGAAGACATCTGCCTCGCAGAAATGGAACGACGATCCCGCCTTCAGCACCCGCCCAACGGCCCGGAGGCGATTGCCCCTTCCCTTTCGAAGGTAGGAGATCTTGATCTCGGCGGTCACTGTGTGTTCGTCGGGACCAACGAGGGTGAAACCGGCGAAGCCAGCAGCAACATCGGCGATGGTTGCCGTTACCCCGCCGTGAACCAAGCCTATCTGCTGCTGGTGCTCCTTAGTAAGGAGTATCTCAGCTTCAACATGGCCGGGTTCGATCAAGGTGAGGGTGCAACCGATATGTTTCATGAATTCCTGACGTTCTAGATGGCCTAGGATGGTCTTTCGAAAATCAGGGTTGCGGACGGTAAAGGTCGTTGGGTTCATACGGCGAAGATAATGGTCGGTAATCCATACTGACTATCTACATTTGTCGTTGGGTTGGTAACTGACTTGGGGGTCAATTGATGGAACCGAAGGCGTTTTCGAGGGAAGAATGGCGCGTTCTGCGTCAAACCACAGATAGAGAGGGTATGTCGGCAGCCAATGAGGTTATGACCTCATCAGCGCATTGGACGTACCTGCATAAGATCGACGATTGGGACACTCCGGGCTCTGAGCCCTCGGCAGACATGCCGGAAGCAGTTGTCACGTTGTTACAGGACACTTCCCTGCCGGAATGGATCGCCTCGATCCCCGACCTCCCCGGCGCAATGGAACGGTCTTGCGATCTCTTTCAAGAGTATGCTACCGAGTTTATTCTTGCACTCCTATGTAAGTCACTTCCGGAGTGTTATGCTGCCGGACGTGGGTCAGACGTATTGGTCTATACCGGTCAACTAGGCGAACCCGTCCGCGGACATCCAGGGGCGGATGATGCCATGGTCCGACGGGTGATGGAAACAGCGGTCTTTGTACGCAACGTGATGATCCATGAGAACTGGACCAATTCCCTCGTGGCCATTCGCACGATCCAAAAGATCCGCATGTTCCATTGCGGTATCCGCGTGATGATCGACAAGCGCAACGCTGCCCATAGCAAGCCGTGGGATTTTGCCGAGCTGGGGCAGCCGATCAATCAAATGGATATGGCCGGCACACTTCTCACGTTCTCTCAACAGTCGTGCAGGGGCGCTCGGGCCTTGGGAGTTGATGTTTCGGAGCAACAAGAACGGGATTTCATCCTGCATTGGATCGTGATCGGTCATCACCTCGGGATCAATGAAGAAGTATTGCGAGCTATCCATACTCGGCCTTCCGACGTCTGGGACGATATCGCAGAGTTAGAGTTCGGTCTTACACCTTTGAAGTCGGGACTCACTCTTGTAAATGCGTTGCAGAACTTCATTGAGCGCCATGTCTTTACTGATGTGCAGTTCCTTCATGTATCATCCCTCCTGATGGAGGATCTCATGGAGCCCCGTGCACAGAAGGTAGTCTTGACTGGAGCATTTGCCCGCAATGATGCACACACGTTCGAGAGACTCGTTGCCTACTTGCTGAAGACACTCCACAAGATTCTGTTGTCCCTGCCATTCACACGTCGCAGTACGATCCGCCGGCTCGGTATGGGGCTTATTGAAACTACCATTGAGCGATGGGCAAATGGTCGCAAACCCGTTATCACGATCGAAAACGAATTAGAGGAGTACGCACGTGGTTGATAGCATTATTGCGTGGATGCAAACGGACGAGTTCTTCAATTGGTCGAAGTACTCGGGGTTGGAAGCTATTCTCTTCGCCGGTGGATGTTGGATGTGGGTGATCGTCTATGGATTCATCATCCATGACATTCGCAAGTACAAATCCTTAGAGATGCCTACGTTCGTGGCTGCGGGCAACTTTGCATGGGAAGCCAATTTCTCTTGGTTCTTCAAATCCGACATGGGTCATTTGGCTCAGGGGGCTTACCAGGCCTGGTTCCTCCTCGACATCTTCATTTGGTACAAGCTCCTAACACTCGGCAAGGTGGACACCCAGACTCCATGGCTGAAGGATCACTACAAGAAGTATGTGATCATTCTAACATTGATCTTCTTCGGCGGGATGTATACGTTCTGTGCTTCCGGTATGGAAACACCGATCGGGGCCTACACAGCATACACGCTCAACGCAGCGATCTCCATCCAGTACATCGTGAATTACATGAGGCTTGGCCGCAGCGGTCAAGTACTGTATTCGATCAATGCGGCGTGGTTGAAAATGATCGGCACGGCGATGAACACGGCCTTTATGGTAATCCACTTCCAAGGCAACTCCTACCTCTTCTTTGTTGGTGTAGTGATCTTCGTCTTCGACATCTGGTATGCGATCGTGATGACGCGAGATCGTATGACCGGGAAAGCCCCATCACCGAAGCAATTCGCAGCTGCCCATGGCTTAGCCGTAAAGTGATATGACCCTATCCGGATTCGAATTCACAGCCAAGATCCACGAGTCGCCTCAAGCGCTTGTGCAGCGCGGTATTCGCCAACGCGACCAACGTGCTGTGGTTGTGAAGAGTGTATCCGTACGGGATGATACGGCGGTCTATCGGTGCAGACATCAATATGAGCTAACCTCCACGCTGTCAATGCGTGGCGTGATCCGAACGCTTGATCTCTTGCAGACAACCACGCATCTGCACCTTGTGATGGAAGATGCCGGGTCGAGGAATCTGCGTGATGTGATAACGGCCGGACAGATCTCGATCGCAGACGTCCTGCTGTATGCTGAAGGTCTTGCCTCATCTCTCGAGACGTTGCATGCCCACCATATCATTCACCGTGATCTGAACCCAACGAACATCATCGTTGGAGATGACCTACCTTCGATCTCGATAGCAGACCTTGGACTTGCAGTTCGGTTATCGCCATCAGCCCCCTATCTCGTTACGGAGACAATGGAGGGGACGCTGTCGTATATGGCTCCTGAGCAGACAGGGCGCGTACGTCGTCCGATCGATGTGCGAAGTGATCTTTATGCCTTGGGCTGTGTGATCTATGACATGGTTGCGGGTGTGCCTCCATTCTCGAGCGACGACACGTTGGAATTGATCCATGCGCAGATCGCTCGAACACCGCTGCCCCTGCATGAACGCCGAAGTGATTGTCCGCGTTCGCTATCCGATCTTGTATCGATCCTGCTTCAAAAAGATCCGGAACAACGATATCAATCAGCGTATGGGGTTCGACATGATCTGAGTCAGATCCAACGGTCGCTGTCCACGGGCGTTGTTGTCACATTGAAGGCAAATGATCGAAGCGAACGATTCGTGATATCGCAGAAGCTCCATGGACGGACGCGCGAGCTGCAAACGATGCGAACCGCGCTTGGTCAAACCCGTTCGGGAAATTTGCAGGCCGTGATCGTGCGAGGCATGGCGGGCAGTGGAAAGACAACGATCCTTCGCACGTTTGAGCGGGAGGCAAGAGCCGAGGGATCCTTGGTGATTTCCGGTAAGCAGGATCAGTTCGCTCAGGGTCTTCCAATGTCGAGCGTCATCCAGGCAGTGTCGGCATTCGTTCGTCAGGTCCTTCGTGAACCGCAGGACGTTGTTGATGTTTGGCGAGATCGTCTTGGGGCCTCGATCGGAAATAACATGTCCGTGGTGGTAAAGGCCGTTCCTGACATGCGTTTTCTGATACGTGATGAACAAGATGCGATCTCGTCCACAGCTCAGGAAATGCAGGTGCGGCTCTATACAGCCCTTGCCGCAATGCTCTCCTGCATAGCCGAACAAGGCAGAGATCTGATCGTACTGCTTGATGATCTTCAATGGGCGGATCAGGCAACATTTGAACTCCTTGCCATGCTTGGCAATAAGATCCCTGATGCCCGCATTCTGATCGTTGCCACGATACGAGCTGAAGAGAAACTCGCTGCAGATCATCCCCTTTCACTATGGACGCAACAGATCGCACCGCCACCTCTGCCGATCCAGATCGTTGATGTACATCCGCTCGGCACGGAGGCAATGTCTGAGCTCGTTTGCGAAACATTTCAGTTAGAGCATGCACAAGCGGTTCCGCTGGTAGAGGCAATGCATCAACGCACGGGCGGGAATCCTCTGTTCAACGTGCAGTTGATGAACTACATGGTCAACGAAGGCATCGTTCTCTACGACAGAGGACGTCGGCAGTGGATGTGGGACATTGAACGACTCCGCAAGATGCCGATGCAGTTCGATGTTCAGGATCTCATCGCTTCGCGGTTCGAACAGCTCGATACAGCTTCCATGCGACTTATCGCTGTTGCGGCATGCATCGGGACGTCATTCTCTGTTGATCGTGTTTCGAATGTGGCCGGCATTCCTCTTGCAGAGGTCGTTGCCAGCGTAGACAAGGCGATGGCTGCCGGACTCATCACCTGGGGTGATGCCACGATGACGAACGTCTTTGAGTTCGTACACGATCGTATCCAGCAGATCGCCCACCAATCGCTGTCCGACGAAGACAGGCAACAGGTTCATGCATCCATCGCCCGATCGTATCTGAACGGCGAACGCGATGTAGAGGAAGAAGACCTCCTCACCGTTGCAAGTCACATTGAGAGTGCGCTGGGTGCCCTCACAGACTCCAAAGAACGTGACCAGGCATGCCTGTTACTCTACCGTGCCGGACATCGCGCCCGATCGGGAGGCGTCCTACGCACGGCTCGGCTTCATATCGACATGGGCCGAAGCCTTGAGCATGAATCTCTGTGGAACTCTCACCGCGATGCACTCCTGCAGGCCTCACTTGAGCTTGCTGATTGCGTTGGAGCGGTTGGAGAATATCATTTGGCAGATAGCATCATCGCCGAATTATTGCCACGCGCCCGAACACCGCTTGAGCGAGCCAAGATCAAGTATCTGCATATCTCCATCCTCGTGGTTCAGGCACGCTTTGACGAAACACTCAGCGGAGGCATTGAAGCACTTGCCGAACTTGGGATCAAGGTGAAGCCGGATCCATCGAAACTCGACATCGTAACAATGCTGGCAAAGACATGGCGTGCCGTTCGGGGCAGAACTCCAACAGTCCTTGGTCAGCGTCCGTTCAACAATGACGAACGCCTCAAGCTTGCCTCCGAGATCCTCTTCCTTCTAACCTCCCCAGGCTTCAACTTCAGCATCGACTTGCTGTCCTCCATTGTCTTAGTGCGTACCTACCTCGTTATGCACCATGGACACAGCGATGTATCGATCGATGCCTACGCGATGTTTGGTCTGGTTCTCGGCGGAATGTCCTTGCCAAAACGCGCTGCAACTTTCGCGCAGTTATCGATCGATCTCGTACCACGAACGATGGATGCCGGAGCGCGGATCCGAGCTCACAATATCAGTGCCGGCAATGTACTCTTGTGGACGCGACCTATCGCGGATTGCATTGCTGAGTTTCAACGCGGTGCCGAGATCTCTGTTCAAACAGGTGAGCAACATGGCACGTTGTGGAGCTTGGGAGTGCAATCGGAGCAACGCCTCTTTGCCGGATATCCACTGCTAGAGATAGCCGAATACAATGCAGAGGCCGTACAGTTACTCCACCGTGTATATCAGCGGACAACTGGGCTCCCATGGACTGCGCGATATTTCGAAGCTGCTGTTCAAAAGGTGATCACCGCAGTTGCACCTGACCTGCCACGTGTTGATGATCTCACTGAGCTGATCGACGATGAGCAGACTCTGCTCCAGAACATGCGAGATAGTAAGGATGCAACGGCAATGTGTTCGTGGCTGGTAACAGATCTGCAGATAGCCACGCTCCTGTGGGAGACCGACAAAGCGCTTCGTGTAAGTGCACAGTTCGATCCGTGGAAACATGCACTCAGCGGACAGTCGCTTCAAGTTGACCGCGAGTTCTATGCTGCCTTGGCACATGCTCAACACCTCCTGAAGAATGAGAAGCCCCTTTCAAAAGTGCATCAACGCCAACTCGCGCGCGGTGTGGGGCTCTTTAAGAAATGGCGAAAGCACAATGCCGAGAATTTTGAGTCACGACTCAATATCCTACTCGGAGCACAACACCTCGTTATGGGTCGAGCAGAGGCGGCATTGGAATTGTTCAGCGCAGCTGTGTCTCATGCTAACGATCTTGGCGACCTCTTGATGTCGGCCCTCGCTGCAGAGTGGTGTGTGCATGCTATCGATCGCACTGCGATGCGTGATGCCTCCAAATTCTACCGCCAGCGTGCGTCTGCTGCATGGAGGGCATGGGGCTCCCCTATCCTTGCAGACCGGCTTACCCTTCCTGCAGCAGGTTCCCAGCGGGAAGCGCGGTATGACCGTCCTACCGTTACACAGACGACCCTTGCCGGTAGTGTTGGGCTCCGACAAGAAACCATTGATATCGATACAGTCCTGAAGGCCTCCAGTGCGATCAGTGGTACCATTGTGTTCGAAGATCTCATCCAAGACATGATGCGTATCGTGATGGAGAATGCCGGCGCAGACAGGTCCGTTCTGGTGCTTCAGGACGGCACACACTTCCATGTTGTTGCCAGCACAACGCTGCAGGGCACAACCATGCTGAAGGAGAAGGAGCGGGCTGAGAACACGAATCTCCTTTGCCGTCCGCTCGTGCTTCAAGCACTTCGAATTGGAAATACGATCGTGATCGATGATGCTTCTATCGACGATGAACTTTCCACCGATTCCTATATCGTCGCCAATGGACCACGGTCCGTGATGGCACTTCCAATCGCCCATCAAGGGAGGCTCATAGGTCTGCTATACTTCGAGAACACGAACACAACACATGCGTTCACACCATCGCGCACGCGTGTACTACAGCTGCTCAGCAGTCAGATCGCCGTTTCGATCGAGAATGCCCGACTCTACGACGTGCAAGAGAAGCTTCGGGCGGCCTCGGCTCGCTTCGTACCAACGGAGTTTCTTGAGTCGCTGGGACGGGACAGCATTCGAGACGTAATCCTCGGCGATGCTGTTCGTACAACAATGACCGTACTCTTTGCAGACATCCGCGGCTTCACCAGCATTGCAGAACGGTCCACGGCCGAAGACGTATTCAAACTCCTCAACCGATACCTTGCCGGCGTTGTGCCGGTGATCCGTAACAATCATGGATTCATTGACAAATTTATCGGTGATGCAGTGATGGGTCTGTTCCCACGTGAACCGGCCGATGCTGTAAGAGCGGCCATTGATATAGCCCATGCAGTGAAAGCGGTAAACACAGAGCTTGAAGGTGAGGGCATGCCCCCTCTCGCGATCGGAATCGGCATCCATACCGGTGATATCGTACTTGGAACCGTTGGTTCAGACCGACGGATGGATACCACGGCCATTGGCGATACCGTGAATGTGGCCGCTCGTCTTGAAGCTCTAACAAAGGAACGTGGGATCGGGATCTTGATCAGCGATGATGTTCGCAGGAACGTAACGTTGGACAACATTTCCTTTATTGACGAGGGCGAAGAACACATCCGCGGTCGTTCCCAACCTATTCACATTTTCGACGTTAGGTTCTGACGTGACCCTTATCCTCATCATAGCACTCTGCTTTCTGGCGGCAACGATCACAACATTGATCCACGTCCTCATTCATCGTAGAGTGAAGGGGGCTTTGCTGCAACCACACAACGAAGTGACGGCTGCAGTCTATGCAACGTTCGGTGTGTTGTATGCAGTGATCTTGGGGCTTTTAGTCAGCCATGGCCAAACACGACGCGATCTGGTGGCTGAGTCTTCTGTACGTGAAGCGGCTATGCTGGTTGATGTTGCTCAAGCCGCTCGAACCTTTAGCCCTGACATTTCAGATTCACTTCGGATGGCTTGCCTGCGTTACACTGAACATGTGGCCACGCAGGAATGGAATGTTGACCTTGAACATAACCGACTCAAAACACATCACCATCACTTTGGTCGTATCTGGGAAATCGTACGATCGATCGAACCCGTTGGACCACGTCAAGAATCCGTCTACCTGTCGATGCTCGACATCCTCGGTGCAATGTCGGAAGAGCGGTATCAACGTATCTCGGCTACCGGCGACCATATGAGCCCCTTTCTCAAGATCGTGCTTCTTATTGGGGCCGGAGTAACAGTGGTGTTTCTGTGGTTCTTCGGTATGCTCGACCGGAGGATCCACTTGATGTATACATGGCTCGTATCATTGATGCTGGCTCTTGTACTGGTGCTGATCTTTGCGCTTGACAACCCAATGCAATTGGGTGTTGGGGTGAAACCCGATGCCTACCTCAGGGCGGCCGAAGACCTACGGTCACTTCCAACGGACTAAGCCGGGTCCTCGTTCGTCTTAGCCTCTGCTCTAACGCACAGGAGGTAGAACGTGAACTTCAATAAGCTTACCCTCAAGGCCCAAGAGGCCGTTCAAAACGCCCAGCAGATCGGGGCAGACAACGAGAACCAGGCTATCGAACCCGTCCATGTTCTGGTCGCAATGCTTCAGGACTCTGATGGCGTGGTAGTGCCCGTTCTCACAAAGGTCGGTGTCAACGCCGAGTTCATCCGTCAGAAGTCCGATGATCTTGTCCGTGCGTTGCCAAAGGTTCAAGGTTTTGGTGGCACCCATCTTTCGAACGACACCCAACGCGTGTTGCAGGATGCCTTCAAAGAGGCTTCCGGTTTGAGCGATGAGTACATTTCAACAGAACATCTCTTGTTGGCGATGATCGCCTCGAAGAACTCCGCCGGACAATTGCTCAAGGACCAAGGACTCACTCGAGACGCAGTGTTAAAGGTGTTGAAGGAGCTACGCGGAAATCGTCGCATCACCGATCAGAATCCCGAAGACAAATATCAATCGCTGCAGAAGTATGCACGGAACCTAAACGAAGAGGCTCGTAAGGGCAAGATCGATCCAGTGATCGGACGTGAAGAAGAGATCCGGCGTGTGCTTCAGGTGCTCTCGCGCCGGACCAAGAATAATCCAGTCCTCATCGGCGAGCCCGGTGTTGGCAAGACCGCCATCGTTGAAGGGCTTGCCCAGCGGATCGTTTCTCAGGATGTGCCCGAGACGCTGCAGTCAAAGACCATCTATTCTCTCGACATGGGTGCGCTCATTGCCGGAACACAATTCCGCGGTCAGTTTGAGGAACGTCTCAAGGCCGTGGTCAAAGAAGTCAGCGAGTCGAATGGCGAGTTCATCCTCTTCATCGACGAACTTCACACCCTTGTGGGCGCAGGTGCCACAGGGGGCGCTATGGACGCTGCAAATATTCTCAAGCCTGCTCTTGCGCGCGGAGACCTGCGTGCCATCGGCGCTACAACGCTTGATGAGTTTCAGAAACACATCGAAAAGGACCCGGCACTTGAACATCGGTTCCAAAAGGTCTACGTTGCCGAACCCACGGTTGATGATGCCATCAGCATTCTCCGAGGTCTCAAGGAGCGCTATGAGGTCCACCACGGCGTGCGTATCACTGACGGCGCAATCGTAGCAGCCGCTCAACTCTCCCACCGCTACATTACCGACCGATTCCTGCCGGATAAGGCAATCGACCTCGTTGATGAGGCCGCATCAAAGCTTCGGATCGAGATCGATTCTATGCCGGAGGAACTGGACTCACTTGAGCGCAGGATCCGCCAGCTCGAGATCGAGCGACAAGCACTTCTGAGAGAGATAGCCTAAACGTGTTGCATCTATCTAGCTAGATTGCGAAATATCTAGCTATTTCGCATGTTGTCTGTCACGATTCAAACGTCAACAGGCACTACGATGATCATGGTCAACATGCATAAGGCAAAGTCGACACTCTCTCAGCTGGTAGAGGCCGCGCTGGCCGGAGAAGAGGTCATCATTTCACGCCGAGGGAAGCCAGCGGTTCAGATAGTCCCTCTAGATGATCGATCAGATGAGAATCTTCGACCGATGGGCCTCGGGGTGGTTGCAGGAGATACTCCTGCGGGCGCTAATAGCACTACGTACTCAGTAGCTGATGAATTCGCTGATGAACACGATCCCAACGATCCGTTGAACTGGTAATGCAGAACATTCTGCTGGATACGCACGCACTCTTGTGGTTCGATCAGGAACCGGAACGATTCTCACCAAGGGTCAAGAAGGCACTTTGTAGGAAGTCGGCTACGATCTTTGTTTCACCTGTTAGCCTCTATGAGCTACAGCGAAAACTCGAGATCGGTAAACTGCCTCAAGCTGCGAGGCTGCTCGAGAACATTGACCGTCGAATGGTCGACTATGACTTTCGATTCTTACCTATCACTGCACGGCACGCGATTGTTGCTGCCCGACTCGACTGGGATCATCGAGACCCATTCGATCGCCTTCTCGTTGCCCAAGCCACGGAAGAGAACTGTACTATCGTTTCCGCTGATCAACGTTTCAGTCAGGCCGGAATACACGTCATGTGGTGACTTTGTCAGCTTAACGCCATTGGCGTAAGAACTCAAGCCGTTCCTGCAGTTGTGCTACCGCCACGAGGAGTTTGTCCTTGCCGAAGATGCCTTCTTCTTGGGAGCTGAACACGAGTTCGTAGTCCTTGCTCATGACAATGGCTTCTTCCGGACATACTTCTTCGCAGAAGCCGCAATAGATGCAGCGAAGCATGTTGATCTCGAACTTCTCCGGATAACGTTCCTTGTCCTTGTCCGTCTCCGCGGCGCGGACCTCAATGGCCAATGCCGGGCAGACGCGTGAACAAAGACCGCATGCAACACAGCGTTCGCCATCTTCTTCAAGAACGAGGACGGGACGGCCGCGATACGAACCTTCGGGGATCCAGCGTTCTTCAGGGTACTGACGTGTGAACGATGGCTTGAACATCTGCTTGAACGTCAACCCAAGCCCCTTAGCGATCTCGGGCAGGTAGATGCGTTCCCAGAAGGTCAGTCGCTGTGATTCAGTATTTGAGGTGATGTTTGCCATTGAAGAAGATACGGAGTTACGGAGGTACGGAGGTACGTGTTAATCGAAGAAGAGGACGCCAAGTCCTGTGAGGATGACGTTGACTAGAGAGATCGGAAGGAGAACCTTCCACCCGAGGTTCATCAGCTGGTCGTAACGGAAGCGTGGGAGCGACCAACGAACCCAAATGAAGACAAAGACGAGGGCAAGGGCCTTGGTTAAGAACGCAATGTGTCCGAGGAGAACAAGCGGAATGGAATTCGGCGCAAGACCAAGGATGGCGCTATCATCGAGGAATGGGATCGCATCCCATCCGCCCAAGAACAATGCTGCCATGATCGCACTTGAGGCCAAGATATTTGCGTACTCAGCCAGGTACAACAGTCCGAATTTCATGCCGGAATATTCTGTGTGATAACCGCCAACAAGCTCCGGCTCTGCCTCAGGAAGGTCAAACGGTGCACGATTGGTTTCAGCAAGTGCCGTGATGAAGAACAGGATGAAACCCACGGGCTGGAGGAAGACATACCAGATCCCGTTGGTCTGCGCCTGAATGATCTCCACAAGATTCAATGATCCGGCGATCAACACTACACCGATGATGGCAAGTCCCATCGAGAGTTCGTAGCTGATCATCTGTGCTGCAGAGCGGAGGCCGCCCATGAGCGAGTACTTGTTATTCGAGCTCCACCCTGCCAATGCGATCCCGTAGACGCCAACAGACGTCATGGCCAGCATCGCAAGGATACCGATGTTCATGTTCGGTGCCATTGAGAGACCGTACTGAATACCATCGATCTCAACTAGCGGAGCGCTAAATGGAATGATCGCATAGACCGTAATGGCAACACCAATGGCGATCACCGGTGCTAATGCGTGGAATTTGTAATCAGCTGCTGCAGGAACGATGTCTTCCTTCAGATTCAGCTTGATCACGTCTGCAAAAGACTGGAACAAACCCCACGGACCAACACGGTTCGGTCCAACGCGATTCTGGATCCAGGCTGCGATCTTTCGTTCTGCCAGAACCATATATGCCGCACACACCAACATAAGGGTGAGCAGGATCGTGGCCTGAATAACGATGATGATGAGTTGTATTAGGGACATGGCGGTTATTGCGGTTTCATCACATGTGATTCGTAAACAACGCCAACTGGCTCTGGATTCGAGGCCTTCCCAAGGACGAGACCTTGATGAGCATCGAGAAGTTCATAGGACATCCCTGCAAAGGGGCTTACGTGTTTTGTGATGTCTGCAAAGACATCCGAACCGGACGTATACGACCAATTGGTTCCGAGTGCTGCGGCGATCTGCTTAACGATGTTCCACGCTGGCTTGCAGTCGCGACGTTCGCCATTGGACCAACGATCATTTGGAGCACCGAACTTATCCCACCGGCTCATCTTGAGGCCCATCGTCCGCTGATTCTCTGTTGTAACAACTGCTGGTTGGAAGCGCTGCACGCGGTGCATCATGTTCGTGAACGTACCGTCGGCCTCTGCCCATGTTGCTGTTGGAAGCAGGATGTTGGCTTGCTTAGCAGTCACGGAATTATGCGATGCGAGAACGATGAGCGTTTCCACCGATGCTGCCGCTTCAGCAAGAGCTGGTGAATGCGACGCCAGATCCTCGTTCATCACGATGAGTGCCTTCACGTCACCACGACGGATACGATCAGCCATGGAATCGATCCCATGTCCGTCTCCCTTTGGTGCGATGCCAACACTGTGAGCGCCGATCGCATTCGGGCTTACGTCATTCACTCGAAGGATGTCATCGCCAAAGGAGTGGTCGTTGTGCTTTACGTAATCGATCGTTGTTGTTTTGAGGACATCGTGCGCAAGACGACCCAACACATAGTTGTCTTCGTTTGAGGCATGAGCGGAGCCGATGACAGCCACTTGCGAAGCCTTGAGATCTTTCAGAGCAGCCGAAGCCGCATTGATCGCTTCGTCCCATGTGGCGTCGACAAGAACGCCTTGACGGCGGACCTTTGGCCCGCTCAAGCGGTTGTCGTTCACAAGACCCGGAGCTGCAAGCCTGCCATGGTCACACATCCAGTAGGTATTCACATGCATGTTGGTGCGTGGTTCCGTTCGCAGAACCTCGTTATTCATCACACCGATCTTGATGTTACAACCACGAGCGCAGCCCGGACACACAGAGTCTGTGAAAGACATCTCCCACACACGAGCCTTGAAGCGGAAGTCGATGCTTGTGAGCGCGCCAACCGGACAGATATCGATGACGTTCATCGAATATTGACTGTCGAATGTTGTTCCCGGGAATGTGCGGATCGTGACCTTGTCTCCACGCTGCACAAATGTGAGCACCGGTTGCTTTGCTACTTCATCGGCAAATCGAATGCAGCGTGAACACGAGATACAGCGTTCTCCGTCGAACATCACGTTCGGACCAAACTCTATGCGCTTTTCTTTGTGAACCTTTTCTTCGCTGAACCTGCTCTGCCCCTTCGAATGCGTAAAGGCATACTCCTGGAGCTTACACTGTCCGGCTTCATCGCAGATAGGACAGTCGAGAGGATGGTTGATGAGGAGGAATTCCATCACAGAATTCTGAGCCGTTTCGGCCTTCTCACTTGAGGTGTCTACGATCATCCCATCCGCCACGGGCGTGGAGCAAGCGATCTGCATCTTGGGGATCCAGTTCACAACCGGAGCGCCGTCGTCGCCATACATCAGCGATCCGTCGGTGTCCTTCTTATGGGAACCTACATTCACAAGGCACATCCTGCAATTGCCGGCCACCGTCAGTGCGGGGTGCCAGCAGAAGTGCGGTATGGTGATGCCGTTCTCGAGAGCCGCCTCAATGATCGTTTGACCAGGCGAGGCCTCTATGATGCGTCCATCGATGATGATCTGGGGCATGTCCGTCCTTCGTGTTTCCAATCGAACGCGTACGTCCGTCAATCGCGCAAACATACGAGAAATCAACGTCTTCATACGCCACCGATGGGGTTTGACTATCTTGGAACGTCCACCAATATTATCCCCAGCGACTATGATGCGATTCACTACACTCGTTTTCCTGCTCTTCTTAGCAGCTTCCGCCAACTCAGAAGCACAGTCGGCCAGGAGTTATCTGCCGATCTCGCTTACATACCTTGCCCCGGGCGGACATCTGGCCGATACGTTCGGTATAAAGCCGGGACTTGGGTTCAATCTGGGATATCAATTCGCCCTCGACCGTAACTGGAGGGTTGGAGCAAAGGGAACCTGGATGTGGTCGCCCATGAGCGAAAATGAGAACGGCGACTTCTCCGAATACTCCGCTACGTACTACCAGATCCTCGCAACTGTCACTTGGCGCGCTATCAAGCACGGCTGGACGCCGTATGTCACGGTTGAAGGGGGCTTAGGGTTCCTCACCCTAGACGTGATGGTGGGCAATGTGCCGGTGGCCATTGATGGTGCAAGCGCCGTCCGTGGATCCGCGGGCGGACTTGTTGGGGTTCTGATCCCTCTTTCGGATAAGCTCGACGTAGATGTGGCCGGGAGATACAACTATGCGTTCAGCGAGAATGGTTACTCCGTTGCCGGTGCGAGTGTGGGAGTGGTGTATCAGCTGACTCAGTGATCGTCCATTTCCTTAATCTTGACATCCTACTTGGTATCCTCGGTGGAGGAATCTACTCTTCTGTGGCACTTGGTACGCCCCTTCCCTTCTCTTGGTGGTTTGTGGTGCCCGGAGCAACCTGGTGCCTGTACACGGCTGACAGGTTGATAGACACACGTCGTTCCAATAACGGCTATCCAACACTTCGGCACCAATTCCACAGCCGTTATCGGACATCGTTGACGTTCGGGGTGGTTGCCGTAGGAGCTGCTAGTGCAATTGTGGGGGTGTTTACGCTTCCTTGGGAGAGTCTCTTTGTTGCGGCTCTGGTCTCGATCCTCTTTGGCCTACATCACGTCTTCCAAAGGATGATAGGATCTCGGTGGTTAGGCGCCATCAAAGACGTGAACGTGGCACTCGCCTATATCGTAGCAGTGTGGTCCGTGCCTTTGATCTTGGCCGATGGTATCCCGACGATAGCGATCGGCGCGATTACTGCACACATCACAATGGTTGCTGCAACGATCGTTCTAGAGAGTTTACCGGACAAGGTGATCGATGAATCACTTGATCAACCAAGCATTGCACGATTGCTCGGAGAAGCCGGGACACGATGGTTCCTCTTCATTTCGATCGTCACCCTTGTCTTGTGCACGTGGTTGCTCCGCACTACGATGCTCTGGCCAGTGTCACTTGCATGGGTTGCATGCATACTATCGCTGCCACTAGTACTTCGCTCTCAACTTTCAATGCCGTACAAGCGGCTCCTCATTGAGCTAACACTTGCATTACCGATCGCGATCAAGCTTTGAGATCGATGATTGCTGGGCGATCTCATTCGCATGCGCGTGGATTTCGGGTTCGAGTTTTGCCTCAGCGCTGCGCCAGATGTTCTGACACGGGAATCTATTCTCATACATCGCTCTTCCGATCACCACAGAGTCCACATTCCGCGGAACACTGTTTTGCAGAGCCCAAAGGTGTTGGGGCGACGCGATTCCACCTGCCATTGTAATGCGCACCGGGGCGGCCGCTGCAATGCGAATAATGGTCTCTACATCTTCTCCCGTGAGCTTGCCTTCCCAGTCAACCTCAGTATAGATGATACGTCTGCCGCCGAGTTCAAACACATGTCGAATGAACTCCTCATCGGCCACCATTCCAACGGATTCACCGAGATCCACATCACTGTGATGCGCACGAACACCGAAGATCACCCGACTCGATCCGTATTCATCGATCAGGTCTCGAACGCCCTCAGGATCCGTCCACGCAACACTGCTGATCGCAACACGATAGACGCCGGCCTCAAGTAACGTACGATAGGCCTTCACCGTTGACTGCCACGTAACGATCTGCACGGGGATATCCACGGCCTTTTGGATCTCGATCACAGCAGCGAGGTTCACGCCAGAGGTATCCCCTGACAACGAATCAACATCCGTTACGTGTAGACACTTCGCGTTCTCTCGTCTCCATAGCTGAGCCAACTCCACCGGATGCTCACTGATCTCCGAATACAAGGTCTCAGTTCCGGGCACACCCTTCACGCAACGCAGTGCGTGACCCTTGGAGAGGTCGATGGCGGGGATGATGAGAAGCATGGTTCGTTAGTGTGCTAATGTGCTAATGTGCTAATTGGAGGGAGAGACGAATGAGTTTTTCAGGGGAAGAGGCGGCATCCGGATTTGAGGCGAGGGCAGCTTTGACGGCTTTTTCGGCGGCGGGGCGAGCGTAGCCGAGGGCTTGTAGTGCACTGATCGCAACATCGGCAGAAAGTGACAGATCGGAAGGTGCCGACGATTGGCCATCCGGTACCACGCCGATGAATTTTTCCCTGAGTTCAACTACGAGACGTTCTGCGGTCTTCTTCCCGATACCCGGTAGACGCTGCAAGGCAGCAAGGTTTCCGTTGACGAGTGCCTTGCGTAGGTCGGAGAGCGACGATGAAGAAAGGATACCGAGCGCTATCCTGCCCCCTATTCCTTGAATGGATGTGAGGAGTTTGAACGCATCACGCTCGGCGGCGGTGCTGAATCCAAAGAGCAACATTGCATCCTCGCGCACTACCATGATGGTGAGCAATGTCACGTTTTGACCGATCGCAGGCACATTGTCTGCAGTGGACAACGGAACGCTCACAGCATACCCAACACCGTGACAGTCTATCACGATGTCCATTCCATGTTTTTGAGCCACCAGGCCCGTGAGCTGAGCGATCATAGGGCGCGAATATCGGGAGGATACCGTGAATAAGGTTCATGTTGGACGAGATGCCGAGCAACGAGCCTCGGAACACCTCCAAGAAAAGGGGTACTTCATCCTCGCGCGGAACTTCAAGTTCAAGCATCTGGGAGAACTGGATATCGTGGCCCGAGATGGCGATACGCTGGTCTTTGTTGAAGTGCGCTACCGTCGATCACGGAGCTATGGCACTCCGGAGGGGTCCCTCACTCCCAAAAAACTCCAAACCGTACGTCGAACCGCCGAAGCATGGATGGCTCGTAACAACTACCATCGAGTCCCCTGCCGCTTCGACGTAGTAGCCGTTGAGTTCATCGCAGGTAAGGAAGAGATTCGCCACTATATCAACGCCTTCTAAACTCCGTAATCTCGTAACTCCGTATCTCCGTATCTCCGTATCTCTGTAACTCTGTATCTCCGTATCTCCGTATCTCCGTATCTCCGTATCTCCGTAACTCCGTATCTCCGTAACTTCGCCCCCTATGTGGCGATATCTCGTTAAGCGCGTACTCCTGTTCATTCCAACGTTATTCATCATAACGGTGATCTCGTTCGCAGTGAGTAGGCTGGCACCGGGTGATCCGGCAGCCGCAAAGGTTGGTCAGGGGGCTGAGGGCGGCGTAAGCGGACGCAGCACCCTCAATGAAAAGACCATAGAGCTGATCCGACAGCAATGGCACCTCGATAAGCCGATCTGGCAGCAGTATGCGATCTGGACCGGTGGTCTGATGTGTTTCGATATGTCGGGCGTGTTCACACCGCAAGGCACGCATTGGTCTGCCGCATCCTTTACGGGGAAGCCGGACTTCGGTAAGTCCTTCCAAGACAACCGACCTGTCTTTGACAAGATGGTGGAACGAGTCCCTGTTACACTTACGATGAACCTGATCGCCATCATTCTGGCTTACCTTATTGCCGTGCCGCTAGGTATCTACAGTGCAACGCATCCGGGAACTGTGGCCGACAGAATATCGACCTTCGTCCTGTTCGCATTGTACTCGTTACCGGTGTTTTGGATCGGAACGCTTGCCATCACGTTCCTCGCAAATCCGGAGTTCATTTCGATCTTTCCGTCGAGCGGACTTCGCTCACCGAGTTTTTCCGTCAATTGGAGTCTATGGAAGAAGCTCGCGGACTATTCGTGGCACCTGGCTCTTCCGATGATCGTATATGTCTATGCAGACTTCGCCTTCATTTCTCGTCAAATGCGTTCGTCCATGCTCGAGGTGATCCGTCAAGACTACGTCCGCACAGCACGTGCAAAGGGCTTAGGCGAACGTGCCGTGGTGTATCGCCACGCACTGCGAAACGCTCTTATCCCCCTCATTACGCTCGTTGCCGCACTCATTCCCAATCTCATCGGCGGTTCGGTCATCATTGAATCGATCTTCTCGATCCCGGGAATGGGAGAGCTTTCGTTTAGGGGGCTCGTGGCTCGTGATTATCCGATGATCATGGCCGTGTTCACGGTCTCAGCGGTATTGACCCTTGCCGGGATGCTTGTAGCCGACATCCTCTACAGCTTTGCCGATCCTCGCATTTCGTACGGTAAGAAGGCAGCGTGAACATGAGTACAACTGTCAATCCCAACGAAGGCGAGAGCTACGGACAATTCGTCCGACGTCAGTTCAAGAAAAATGCCTTTGGAATGATCAGCGTCTGGATCGTTGGCATCATTGCAGTGATCGCCATCTTCGCCGACGTTTTGGCTAATGACAAACCGATCGTGTGCTCTCTTCGGGGAGATGTGTATTTCCCCGTGGCTCGAGAGATCGGCGTCACGTTCGGTGTGTCACAATGGGGAGCAGAGTTTGCAACGGCCGACTGGAAAGCACTACCGTACGATTGGGCGGTCTACCCGCCTATTCCCTATGCACCGGGCAGTACGGATAAGCGACTCGTGACGCTCAAGGATCGATCGCCGTCCGCACTCCACTGGCTCGGTACAGATGATATTGGCCGCGACGTGCTATCTGGACTCATTCACGGCTCTCGGTACGCCCTGAGTATCGGCTTTGTTGCGATGTCCATCGCCCTTACCATCGGCATCATCCTCGGAGCGATAGCAGGGTTCTTTGGCGGTCTCACGGACCTGCTGATCTCGCGCCTGATCGAAGTGGTAATCACCTTCCCTCGATTCTTCCTCATCATTACCATTGTCGCTCTGGTTGAGCAAGGAACTCTTTGGTTGATCATGGGGCTTATCGGTCTCACAGGCTGGACATCCATTGCGCGGTTCATGCGTGGCGAAGTGCTGCGCGTTCGCAACCTTGACTACGTGAGTGCAGCAACGGCACTTGGTTATTCCACCACACGGATCATCTTCCGTCACGTAATGCCCAATGCCATCGCACCGGTCCTTATCTACGCTGCCTTTGGCATTGTAAGCGCTATTCTCTTCGAAAGCGCATTGTCATTCCTTGGATTTGGTGTGCCCCCTACCGTTGTAACGTGGGGAAGCGTGTTGCACAAGGCACGTGCAAGCACGTACTCATGGTGGCTTGCAGTGTTCCCCGGACTGATGATCTTCATCACGGTGAGCGCTTTCAACCTTATCGGCGATGCCCTGCGCGATGCTACGGATCCGCGGCTGCGGTCGTAGAGAGTAATGCCTAGTTACGGGATTACGAGGTTACGGGATTACGAGGTTACGTGGTTACGGGGTTACGTAACCAAGTAACCTCGTAACCAAGTAACCTCGTAACCATGTCCTAGCTACGGCGACAAGCGCTCAATGATCCACGTCTCGTTTTCCTTACGATAGTGGATACGATCATGCATGCGTGAAGGTCTACCCTGCCAGAATTCGTAGGAATCCGGGATGAGACGGTATCCACCCCAGTGGGGCGGGAGAGGAACTTCACCATCTGCGAAGCGAGCCTTTGCGCTCTCGAACTGGTGTCGGAGGACATCTTTGGAAGCAACAACGATGCTTTGAAGCGATGCCCATGCGCCGAGTTTGCTATCTACTGGACGCGACAGGAAGTACCTCAACGACTCTGCTTGCGATACTCTAACAACCTTGCCCTCAATACGGACCTGGCGTTCTAGTTCAGGCCAGAAGAAAAGGATAGCCGCAAACGGATTGGAATCGAGTTCCTTGCCTTTACGGCTCGCATAGTTCGTGAACCACACAAGTCCGTGTTCGTCCACGCCCTTAAGCAAGACCATACGTGAAGATGGACGTCGGTCTGCGCCTACGGTAGATAGAGCCATGGCTGTTGGTTCAGGCAGAGCGGCTGCGATCGCTTCATCGAACCAACTTGCGAATTGACCAAGGGGATCTCGCTGCACTGAGTCTTCAGTCAGTTCTTCGCGAGCATACTCCTTGCGCATTGAAGCAACGTCGATGTCCATGATGTTTCTACTGTGCTGTGATGATGACCGTGCGATGATACACGCGTGTACCGCTTATGATGCTAACCGCATACGATCCGGGTGCGAGGGATGATGTATCGAGGAGCGAAACCCCTGAGGAAACGGAAGCGGATGCAACGAGCGAACCTGTGATCGACCGTACCTCAACGGATGCCTTCGATGTTTCATCAAGGTAGATCCGCAGCGGTGAACCGGCAGTGATTGGATGAGGACCAAGGATCCCGCACCATGAGTCAGACTGAACTTGCTCATCAACTCCCACGAGTGTTTCCCCTTTGACACACAGAATGTCGTTATCAGGATCCACGAGTACTTCATCCGCATCGAAACCTACAGCGAACTCCATTGTGACGCTGCGTTCACGAACGATCACCGTTGTGTCTAAGACCTCTCCAAATCCAATGAAGCGCAGATGAACCGGTACAACAAAGGCATCTGGGACCCCTTCATGTTCTTGGGTCTGCGCTATGGTCACTCTATACACGAACGGAGTCGGTCGGGTTGTGGTGCTGACGATCACTTCAAGTACCGGGTGGCCTGCCTTCACGAGCCACTGGTCAAAGAACGTATCCCAGGCAACAAGTGGGTTGGGCGCAGCTTCCTTCATATGATCGAGCAGTTGATAGGTCTGAGCCGAACCGATATTGTATTTCGCCAGATATCCTCTGATGGCCGGGAAAAATATCGCGTCACCCACGTTCCGTCTCATCATGTGATAGATCCACGAACTCTTGTTATATGTGGTTGCCTCGTTGAACAGAATCCCGATCGGAATGTTGTAGACAGGTGGTTCGTTCAGACCCGTCAGCATGTATCGCGCACGTTTTTCCCAAAGCACCTGCATGTATCCCGTGAACCCACTGCGATGTTCTTGATAGACTGCTTCGCCCCACGATGCACCGCCTTCATTGAGCCAGATATCGGCCCAGGTAGCGCATGTGACCTGATCGCCAAACCAGTGGTGGGCAAGCTCGTGTGCATAGCCCCCTTCAACATCTCCGGCTAGCCAGCGACGGTTGATGGTACTCATCGTCTGGTGCTCCATACCGCCATATTGGAAGGGGCTCACCGTGACGTGACCGTACGTTTGGAACGGATAGAGACCGAACCTCTCTTCAAACGCTTCGAACATGAGTGGAATGTTCTGCAACGCACGAGTGGCATTGTAAAACGGTCCATCTTGATCGACGTCGAAATGATAGTTCGAGATAGGAACAGACGAATTGTCCGTGCGGGTGTAGACCTGCGGATACAGGATGTATTCCGAGGCTGACACTGCAAAGAGATAGGTTGGCATCGGAACGTCGTGTTTCCATGTTTGTATAGATGCTGTATCACCAACCAAAACAGAGTCGGTTCTCACACCATTGGATACAACGGTAAAACCCTTTGGAACACGAACCTGTACACTGAACAATGCCTTGTCATCGGGTTGGTCATTACATGGGTACCACCGACGGGAATCTTCGGGCTCAGAGATCGTGTAGGCGCTCGCATATGGCGAGTTCTCCGTTGCTGCATCGGACTTGCTGTAGAAGAAGATCGCACGGTCATCGCGAGTAATAGCATAATGGATCACGAGCTCCACGTCCTGGCCTCGTTGCAACGGAGACGGCAAGGTCATGGAGATCGAACGCACATTCTTGGTGAATACTACCGAAGTACCACCACTGGTGATGGAGTCGATGATAAGTGAGACTGCATCGAAATCGATCTGTGCCAGGTCATTTACTCGCGAGCGCACAACTGCCGTCATTCGGCCGTTGGCCTTGCGTTCCGGACGTTGTGCCTTTGGTGTCAGAAGTGCCGAATACCAGTCCAAGACAAGATCATAGGAGATCACATCGATGGTCGTATCGATCGTCTTCTGTGGAAAGGACTCAGCCATAAGACGCATATGGTGGCGTGGCTGCATCGTCTCCTGCAGGACATCATCGGTGATAAGCCAATCGATGAAGCTTGACTTATTCTCCTGTGCCATCACAAGAGACAAGCTCCCGCCAGCAACGAGTATCAATACAGCACTGAGTAAACGAGCGATCATCACATTTCCTTTCGATCCAACAGTTGTTCCGTCATGCTCCGTGTGGGCCAGTACGAGGAAGGGGCGCCTTGTCCCTCACATACCTGTCTATCCACCAACGCATGTCGGCATTTGATTCGTTCCTTCTGCCTGCCAACACATGATCTGCATTATCGTACATGATCAGCTTATACGGCCTATGAAGCTTTTGCAGTTCGAGAGCAAGATACAGGGAATGTTCGGCGTCTACCCGCCTATCCCCCGTTCCATGCATCATGAGCAACGGAGTGGTAGGTGACATTCGTTCTGCCCACACCACTGCACTACGAAGTTCAGCTTCATACTGCTCGACACTTCCGGGCGGCAGATGTTTCAGCATCGTCTTACGAATGTAGGCCGAGTGTTCTACGGCATTGATCCGTGCCGGCGCTCCGAACGTGACCGCCGCCCGAAATCGTTCGGTCTGGGCAAGCATCATGTAGGCCATCATACCACCACGACTGCCACCGATGAGACCTAACCGGTCGCGGTCCACATAGGATAGTGAATCAAGCAACGGCAAGAGGTTCAGTGCATCACGAACATCACCGGCTCCCCATTCTTCCTGCAGTCCCTCTGACCCACCGAGAGCACGGTAGTTGGAGGCAACCACCACATAGCCCCATGAGGCGTAGAGTCCGATAAGGGGCATGGCTGTTTCCGGGGTTAGCGCTCCGCGCGGTCCGCTTCCACCTCGATTGAAGATGATGGCAGGATACGTGCTTTGGCCGCCAGGCGGAAGCGCAAGGAATCCTCGAATCTTCAGACCATCACTCGCATAGGTGATATCATGAAGCGTTACAGCCTCATACCGGGCGAGGTCCTCACCGTGCAAGGCTCTGCGAGCCATTGAAAGAGCACTTGGCGGAACAGCTATCGGTTCCGAATGAAGTAACGTACCGTCTACCATTCGATCTACCGAGTGCCGCGCGCGCGATACTTCTTCGCGAGTCGCTTGTGTCTGTTGTCGAGGTCGATCTCACGGCCATCAATGAACGCGGCAACAACGGAATTGCTCTTGCTGTCGAGCGCATCACCCCTGCTGATGAACAAGGTCGCACTCTTGCCAACCTCGATCGAACCATACTGAGCATCGATACCGAACATCTTTGCAGGGTAGATGGTGAGCCCCTTCACAGCATCTTCTTCTGATAGTCCAAAGGCACGTGCCGTGCCTGCATGGAACGGAAGATTGCGTTGTTGCCATGCGCCACTCTCTGAGAAGGCGAACATGATGCCGGCTTCAGCAAGGGTCTTTGCGAGGACAAATGGACTGTCATATCCATCTTCTTCTCTTCGAGGCAACGAATGAACGCGAGGGATGATGATGCCCATGCCTGAACGCTGCAACTGCGGGATCATACGAGGGGCATCTTCTGCACCGACAAGGATCACACGTACATTGAAGGCCCGTTGAAAATCAATTACGGCCTCGATCTGTCTGCGCGTGTTTGCCTCCACCATCACCGGTACGGTGTCTTCGAAAACAACACGCATGGCCTCGTAACGGATATCACGCAGCGATGTATCTACGCCCGCCCTTGCTGTTGCACTATAGGCTCGCGCACTTTCGAACAGATCATAGATGGATCGTACATTCTTCTCGATATCCTTGCGTTGCTCATCTGCTGTCTTGCGCATCCACCAAGCATTGGATATCTCCATTGATGGCCAGTTTAGGAGAAGTCCGGACACACGCTTCACAGCAAGATCCTCACGTGTCCAGCCATCGAGACGCATCATTGAGGATTGGCCCGAGATCGTTCCGCCCTGCGGACTTGAGTTCACAAGGAGGATGCCGTTGGAGCGAACAGTTGGGATGAGTTCACTGTCAGGGTTATAGGCGGTCTCTGCACGCGCATTGGGGTTGAATGACCCTACTTCACTCATGTCTCGTGTTGAGCGAACTGCATCGATCTCTGTCAATCCCAGGGTGGTCATGGGAGCGATAAAGCCCGGGTACACATGAGACCCCTTGCAATCAACCACACGTGCATTTGGTGGAGCCGGCGCAGCGGAGGAGACCGATGTGATGATGCCTTTGTCAAAGATGACCGTGGCATTCTTGATCGTTGGCCCTGTTGCTGTATGAACTACAGCATTGATTAGAGCGATGGTCTGTCGTTGCGGCGCACCGGGGATCTCATCACCGCAGAATGCGGACGTGGAGAAGATCAGAATGATGCTGGCGAGAAGGAGGTAACGATGCATATCACAAATCTACGGTCTAAAAACGAGTAACCCCCAGACGTCACCACTCGTCTAGGGGTACTCTTCATCTCACCTATCACACAGAGGTAATATAGGGAGTGATCTTCTTGAACACAATGACTTCACTGAATGCGATATACGGTCTTTTTCTCTTTGTAAATACAAGTATTCTCCCGATATTTGTCGCTCTCGGGGTGTAGCGTAGCCCGGTTATCGCGTCTGCTTTGGGAGCAGAAGGTCGCAGGTTCGAATCCTGCCACCCCGACGACGACAGTAAAAGCCCCCTTCGATCTTGTATCGGAGGGGGCTTGTTCGTTCAGCCATGTTGACTTACATACCGGCCATTTTCTTGAGATCCATGCGGGATGCGATCGACTTCAAGAACTCCGTGTTCGATTGGTTCGAACCTTCGATTTGAAGAAGGAACCGTCCGCCGAGACCATATGTAATGGTTGCGTTCTTATCCTGCTTGCCGAAACGCTCGTGGCCGTTAACGTATGGATCGTCGGTCTGGATCGTCTTCGACGACTCTGTTGCGTTGTCCACACTCCACTTGATGGCGAACATCATCGTGGCTCCTGCCCACATGTCGGTTGTTGCGTTGTAGTCCGTGATGGTCACCTTGATCGATGAACCATCATCCTTGCGGTATTCCTTTGAAGCTACGCTCCACGACATGCCCTGCATATCCATGGACTGGGTCTCGGGTTCTTCAGCCTTATACCCATCGATATCACCGGGAAGGAACTTTTTGATCTCGTCAGGAGCTAATGCAAGGGTGTCTCCCTTGGCTCGACGTTCTGCTTGACGTTTTGCGAGAACGTCCTGTGTCTTTTGGGCATCATCAGCCGACTCTGCGATGGACTTCATATTACTCATCGCTTCTGCGGCCTCGTCCACCTTCTCTCCACACGCAACAAGTATCAAGGCGGCAGCGCTGATCCCCATGATCGGTTTCAACAACTTCATGACAGTACCTTCAAAAAGTGAAACGCACGTCTATCACATGCAATATCGGACTTCCTCGGGAAGTCGGTAACTTTCAACACGAAAAAGCGACATACGGCAATCGTCTACTCCGGGTTTCAATATGCTCCTAATCCGTACTCTTCTTTCCCTGACACTGCTCGTTGGCTCCGTTGCTGCCTCTCTGGCTGCTATTAACGATCATGGGATGAGGGTTTTCCCAAGTGGGATCGCCGTGGGTCAGCAGGTCCCTGCCTCCATCACTGGGCATTCTGCTACGACCATCGTTATACGATACCTTGGGTATGAGTGCACACATTGTGTTCGGCAACTTATCTATCTCAACGAGCATCGTGCAGATCTGAAGAGACTGGGCATCACTGTTATCGCCACGAGCGAAGACCCGCAAGAACGTTGGTCGCAAATGGTCGAGAAAACCGGGATCGATCGTGAGGTCTTTCGTTATGTACCAGATACGGACGGAAGCATAGCACGCAGCCTTGGGGCACTCAGAATGATCGACGATACCCTGCGCGATCTGCATGCGGCACTTGTTGTAAAGAACAGTGTTGTTGCCTTCAGTGTCTACTCCACTGAACCATTTATGGAGATAGACCGCATTGTCTCCTATGCTGCACCGGAGCCGGTTCGAGTGGAAGCGTCAGTACACCTGCTGGATCGGTATTTGACGTCGACTCCGACCGTTACCGTGATCGCTTCCTCAGCTGACGGCATCAGAGATCCGCTTGATCTTGATTTCAACAGAACGGCATTGCACCCGAACGACCTCTGGGTGGTAACGGCAGAGAGTCGTGGCCATGCCATGACGATCATTCACAATGCAGGCACAAATCAACAAGCAGTGCGTCAAAAGAAGGACTCGCGCGCCAATCACTTCATGTGGCGGACGATGGGTATTGCCATGGGCACGAACGGCGCTTTTGGAACTGCCCAGAACGGTGAACCAGGAAGTGGTGATGCCAATTACATGTTCATGGGGCCAACTCTTTGGTCGAGCGACACCGCTGTATTCGCCTCTCGATATCAAGACGACAACACGAAACTAGCGTCACATCTCGACATGCTTCACCAGAGCCCGTGGGGCCTGGGAATCGCACACGATAGTGCAAACATCTTCTGGGTCCTAGATGCTCGCTACTCGGACATTTGCCGATATGATTTCCGAGATCCGCATGAAGTTGGAGGCACGGACCATCGTGACGGGATCATTCGTCGTTATTCAGACGTCAAGATCACTCCCGTGGAGCGTGGCAGACCGTCGCATGTTGCTCTCAACCGTGCAACCGGACTGTTGTACTACATCGATCCCGGCACTGCCACCGTCAGCACTCTCAATACGAGAAGTGGAGTTGTAGATCGCCCCCTCAAAGCTCCTCCGGAAAGTGATGAGAATTATGCAGAGTACACGGCCGTTGTTGGCGCTGATGTGAAGCAAGTGATCTCGAGCGGACTTCAGGAACCGGTTGGCATCGACGTTGTAGGTGATCGACTTCTCGTAGGAGATCGGGCCACCGGACTGATCCACATGTATGCCATTGATGGCGATACCGTACGTAAGCTTGGAACAATCACCACCGGAGCTTCACAACTTCTCGGCATTGTAGTTGGCCCCGATGGACGCATTTGGTTCGTTGACAAAGCAAAGGCGATGGTTGGTCGTTTGGACCTCTCCGTCGATAATTCTCTCGCCGCCGATGCAGCAACTCGCATCATCCGCAAGCAAGACAGTGTGACGTTCTTGTACACCAACGGATCCGCTGGTGGAAGGGATGTCCAGCTCGTTTATCGAATCAAACGTCATGCAGACGGGTCAACCACAGATTGGTCAACCCCAGTCACTCTGGAAGACATTGCAGCGAACACCACCGTCCCTGCAACATTCTCGATCTCGATCGAAGACAGCCTCTCACTCTGGAGTATTGAGTGCGCCGAGCTGATCTCTGGTGAACCAACCGGTCTCAAAGCCTCCACGATCCTTGTCCCGTTCAACGTCCGCAGAGCCATCGTGCAGGACGAACGAGTGGGCACCTACAACATAGCGGAAGCCATCAGTCAAACATCACGCACCGGTTACGTAGCATTCACGTCTGATGTGTTCAACGTTGTTGCTGACAGTCTTCATGTACTTAAGACCGTCCTCTGGAACAGCGGAAGTTTCGGTGAGATCGACATGGTGGACAACGCCATCACACTCTCGTTGTTGATGCGAAAGATCGAAGTGTTCTTGATCGCCGATGACCCCCTGCTTCTCAGAACCGATCTGCCGAACAGCATTGGCTTCTTCAATGCATTCGGATGTTCACTGCGCGGAGCAGACCAGGTGACGAATGACCTTGGCCAACGCGTCTTCCAAGGAGTGGTTGGAGATCCCGTAACTGCCGGTATGGTGGACATCGATCTCCAGCTCCCCCGTCTTGATCATCATCGTGGCGGAGACTACGTACCGAATGTCGTGTTCCGTCTCTCCCAACCTGGTTCTGTTGCAATGATGCTTCGTTCAAATGCCACCATCATCGGTAGTGTTCGCTACCAGCACTCCACCTATCGCAGCATCATTCTCGGTGTGAATGCATCTCGTTTCCTCGACGGTGTGCAACGCACAACAATTCTCGATAAGGGGCTTGTATGGCTCGAGGCCGCAGCTGAACCGGATACACTTCCGCCTGATCCAACCGATGTATCCGAAGATGTACCGTCCCAAATGAACCAGATCGCGATCGTCGTTGGAGCGAATCCTGTGGTGTCCACCACGTCATATCGACTGGTGGGTCAACCCGACGCAATAGCCATCCTGGAGCTCTATTCACTGTCAGGCCAACGCATGGCCACGGTCTATACCGGACCACTTGCAGATGGTGCTGGAACCCTTGATGTTTCGTACTTGCCTTCTGGTAGTTACTTTCTGGTGGTACGTGCCAATGACAATGTGGCTCACAAGACCATCATCGTGAAGTAAGGGGACAGTGGCAAAGGCAGCTAGTAAACAACGTAGGTCGGCAGCGGACGAACCAGAACACGTATTCGGACTGGACGTGGAGAAGGATCTTGCCTTTCTTATTGAAGAAGGCAAACTCCATCTCCAGCGTTTTAACGTGGATTTGGTCTCTCGTGCATTCCGATTCTGTGTAGAGGCACACAAGAAGGATCTTCGTGTCTCAGGCGAGCCATACTATACACATCCGGCGAATGTTGCTCTCATCGTGATGCGAGAGATCCCTCTCGACGATGTGAGCGTGGTAGCAGCCTTGCTTCATGATGTTGTTGAGGACACTACGTTCTCGCTTAAGGATCTCCGCGCGGAGTTCGGTGCGGAGGTAGCAGAGATCGTCGATGGAGCCACGAAGATCTCCGATGTGTTCAACAGCCGAGAGATCACACAGGCCGAGAACTATCGGAAGCTCCTCTTGTCGCTCGTAAACGACGTGCGAGTGATCCTTGTGAAGTTCGCGGACAGACTCCATAACATGCGCACCATCGACTCACTCTCTCGAGAACGTCAGGAGAGAATGGCGCGAGAGACGATGGAGATCTATGCCCCATTCGCACACAGATTTGGTCTGGGCAATATCAAATGGGAGCTCGAGGATCTGTCATTCAAGGTCTTGCATCGCGACGCTTATGACGATATCAAGAGACAGCTCAATACCTCGCGCGAAGAACGCGAAGAGTTCATCGAGCGATTCAGCAAGCCGATAGCCGAGCGCCTCACAGAACACAGCGTGAAGTTTGAGATCAACGGAAGGCCGAAGCATCTGTATTCCATCTATAAGAAGATGGTAACGCAGGGGAAGTCCCTTGACGAACTCTATGACCTTTTTGCCGTGCGGTTGATCCTGGACACCGACGAGAACAACGATTGTTTCCTCGCGTACGGGATCGTGAGTGAGATCTATCGCCCCGTTCCTGAACGCTTCAAGAACTACATCAGTGTGCCAAAGAAGAACGGCTATCAGTCGCTCCACACTACTGTTATCAGTGCCGACGGGAAACGCGTAGAGATCCAGATCCGCACGCGCGCCATGCACGATTTTGCTGAGCGCGGTGTTGCGGCTCACTTCCGGTACAAGGCCGAGACCGGTGGAACAGCATCGTGGGTAGATTCATCGGATCTCGAAGAATGGGCCAATTGGGTTCGTGATGTCTTTGAAAATGCCGGTGAGGAGGCTGCCAAGGAACTTCTCGAAAGCTTCAAGCTCAACCTTTATCAAGACGAGATCTACGTCTTTACGCCCAAGGGGGATCTCAGGATCCTTCCGAAGGGGGCTACCCCGATCGATTTCGCCTTCGACATCCACTCACAAGTTGGTGCAAAGTGCATCGGTGCAAAGGTCAATGGAAGGATCGTTCCGCTCGATCACACCTTGAATACCGGCGATCAAGTAGTGATCCTCACGTCGCGCAACCAAACTCCGCACCGGGATTGGGAGCGCATCGCCATCACGCACAAGGCAAAGACTCACATCCGCCGGATCCTCAATGACGAGCGCAGGGCTCGAGTGGCTGAAGGCAAAGAACTGTGGGAAAAGCGGGCAAAGAAGCTCAATCTCCACATCAACGAGGATGACCTCGAGAAGCTACTCCTGCAACTCAAGTATGATAGCCGATCTGACTTTTATGCAGCTCTCGGTTCCGGCACCATATCTCCCGAATCGGCCGGCGACCTGATCATAGAGCTCATTCAGCCAACCTCAAATGCGCCAAAAGAAGCCCCTTCCAATCTCACGTTTGAGCAGTACACGGACACAGCGCGGGACAATACCAACGGTGTGTACATCATTGGTCAGAACATCCCGAGCGCCAAGATCCTCTTTTCCTATGCCCGGTGTTGCAATCCCGTTCCGGGTGATGATGTGGTGGGGATCGTTACCATTGGCAGCGGGATCAAGGTGCACAGGGCTACGTGCCATAATGTTATCGACCTGCACGACAAGCTCAAACCGAGACTTGTGGCTCTTGATTGGGCAAAATCTCAACGAAGTGAATTCCTGGCCGCTGTGAAGATCACCGGGGATGACCGGCCCGGGATGCTCAATGATATCACCAGCGCTGTGATGTCCATCTCCAAGACCAATATCCGCGGTGTGAACATCGATGCCTATGATTCGATCTTCGAGGGCATTTTAACCGTCTATGTGACCGATCTGGACCATCTCAAGAAGATCTTCGACAAGCTCCATAAGATCAAGGGCGTCCAGACAGTGGAACGGTTTGAGGCATAGAGCTAAGGCACGCTTGGCTTCGTATATTTGGGGACGTCATTTTTGCTCCTAACCTTGGATAGCCGGCAGTGAGTCTCCAAGTCATCATGTTTACCGTATTCGCCATCGGCGCCGTTGCTTCAGCGGTGTTCACGATCACGCGAAAGAACCCCGTTGCCTCGGCCATGTCTTTGGTAGCGCATTTCTTCATGCTCACTGGTCTGTACCTGACGATGCAGGCGCAATTCGTTGCGGCTGTGCAGGTGCTGGTCTATGCCGGAGCGATCATGGTGCTCGTGGTCTTTGTGATCATGCTTCTGAATGTGGGCAAGGAACAACCGCATCCCGGTCGGAGCTCCTTACGCACAACCCTTGGATCACTCATGGCCCTCGTCTTGGCCGTGATGATCGGTATCGCCGTGATCGCACGTCCAACGGGCAAAATGGACCTGTCACCGAAGGCATTGGAGATCGGGACAACGGAGGCCATTGGCCAATCGCTCTTTACGACCTATCTCTTCCCGTTCGAAGCAGTATCGTTGCTTCTACTTGCGGCACTTATTGGTTCCGTGATCCTTGCCAAGCGCCATGTGAAAGAAGGCTGACCAGATGATACCAACCACGATCCCACTCGACTACTATCTTATTCTCTCCGCCGTTCTCTTTGTGATCGGTGTGGCAGGAGTAGTGACGCGACGCAACGCAATCATCATCTTCATGTCTCTGGAGCTTATGCTCAATGCCGTGAACCTGTCCATGGTGGCATTCTCGGCGTTCTCGGGTGACATTTCAGGACAGATGTTCGTGTTCTTCATCATGGCCGTTGCTGCAGCTGAAGCAGCCGTTGGCCTTGCCATCGTTCTGGCATTGTTCCGGAACAAACAAACAGTTTATGTCGACGAAATCAACATCATGAAGTGGTGACCCTATGAAGATCCTTGCCCTCGTCATCGCCTGTGTGGTAGGCATTACAGCCTGCTCGACCACTGAGCCCGTCGATACTGCCGCTGAGCAGCTAACGATGGATGAGCTCACAAAGACTCCTGGTTATTCGTGGTTCGTTGCCGAGATGCAGACGTTTACTCCGAACGCTACGGTAGTATCTGACATCTCTACGGCGATGTCTGCGCAGACAGACCGTAAGGTCTGCATCTTCGTAAAGCCAACATGCTCCTGTAGAGGCACTCAGCGCCTATTCCCTCAGGTCATGAAGACTCTTATCGAAGCCAATGTTGATATGAGTCGCGTTGAAGTATGGTCGATGCGGGCAGAAACAGATAAGCACCCGTACCAGTCAACGATCACGCTAACGGATCTTCCGGCTATCTACGTCCTCGACAAAGGCGTTGTGCGTGCTTCGGTGCGTGACAATGACTACACGGACACAAACGCTGATTCACTGATCGCCAACGCCGTCAAGTAGATTTTCTCTCGGTAACGAGGTTCAACGGGAACCTCTCAGGTAGTCGATGAGGTTTGTTTTCGAAGAATTCAGTCTTCGTTCACTCTTCTCATCACCACCAGAGAGGTTTTCGTGTTTAATGTCATATCCGCGTTCGCACTTGTTCTGTGCAGTGCGCTTGCAGTTTCGGCCCAGACGGCTAAGATCCAGATCATTCACAATGCAGCTGACCCAGCAGCAGCATCCGTTGACGTGTATGCGAACGGCGAGATCCTGATCAATGATTTCAAATTCCGCACAGCGTTCGGCTACGCGGATGTTCCGGCCGGCGTACCGATCACGGTTGCTATCGCCCCAGACACCAGCACAAGTGCTGCCTCCAAGATCTTCGATAAGACGTTCACACTTGAAGCAGGCCAAGTCTATGTTGCAGTTGCGAACGGTCTGTTGAAGCAGGACGGCTTCGCAACAAATGCTGATCCTAATGCAAAGCCACTAGCGTTTGACGTGTTTCCAGTAGGTGGGCGAACAGCAGCGAAAGAACCGGGAACCGTGGACCTCTTTGCGTGGCACGGTTCGACCGATGCTCCTGCGGTAGACGTTGTTGCCGGTGGTTCAAGACTCATTGAGGGCCTTTCCTATGGCTCTGCATCGGAATACTTGACGGTTCCGCCCGGTGTTTACGACTTGGGGATCGCACCGACCGGTGGCGTACCTATTGCAACATTCCGTGCCGATGTTTCAGCCCTAGGTGGTGCAGCCATCGTGGTTGTAGCTTCAGGCTTCCTTGACCCGGCAGCCAATGGTGGTGGACCAGCATTTGGATTGTTTGCTGTTGCCCCAACAGGCGGCGCTTTCATCGCATTGCCCAGCGTCCCTACCCCACCAATGGCACTTGTCCAGATCATCCATAACGCGGCAGACCCTGGTGCATCTGTTGTTGATGTGTGGGCCGGAACGAGCCGCCTCGTCAATGATCTTGCATTCCGCACGGCAACAGAGTTCTTGCTCGTACCTGCCGGAGTTAACATACCTATCGGTATCGCACCCGGAACCTCCGATACCTCGGCACAATCGCTCGCTACCTTCAACGTGAATCTCGCGCCAGGTCGGTACATCGTTACGGCGAGTGGACTTCTGGATACAACCGGATTTGCACCGAACGGTGACGCAAGTGCAGCTCCGCGGAGCTTCAGCCTATTCTCTGCCAGTGATGTACGCTCTACTTCGTCAGTAGCCGGGAACGTTGATATCCTCGTCTTCCACGGGGCTACAGATGCGCCAAAGGTTGATATTCTTGCCGGTGGCGCTCCGCTGATCCCTGGTCTGTCCTATGGGCAGTATGCGGAGTACAAGAGCGTGCCAGCGGGTTCGTACGTGATCGGCGTGGCTCCAGCCGGCGGTGCAGCGATCGCCTCGTTCACAGCCGATGTCTCCACTCTTGGAGGCCAGGCCATCTCCGTTTTCGCATCCGGATTCCTCGATCCAGGCGCTAACAAGGACGGAGCAGCGTTTGGTCTTTTCGCGGCACTTCCAAGTGGTGGTGCACTGATCCAACTCCCACCGGTCACCACGAGTGTTGACGAGGTCTCTTCCAGCATCTCAGAACTCAACGTTTCACCGAATCCCGTATCCGCTGAAGCACGTGTCTCGTACTCCATCGACCGCGATGCTATTGTTACCGCCCGACTCGTTGATGTAACGGGGGGCAGTGTTGCTGTTATCAACCTTGGCTTCGCAACATCAGGAAGCCATCAAGCATCCCTGGGTGTTCTCAATGTACCGAGCGGTCCATACTACCTTGTGATCGACGGTGGCTTTGGCACAGTTTCCACAATGGTCAACATTGTTCGGTAACTGATCTCTCTAGCCTCTCAACAAAAGAGCGCGTCACGATCTTCGTGGCGCGCTCTTATTGTTTACCTCAGTACAAATGAAAACACCCTCACACGCATAATGGCTTGAGGGTGTAATTGCTTGTACAAGCGGCGGGAGTCGAACCCGCACGGGTGTTGAGCCCGCCGGATTTTGAGTCCGGTGCGTCTGCCAGTTCCGCCACGCTTGCACGATGTGGGCGGTGAGGGATTTGAACCCCCGACCCTCTGCTTGTAAGGCAGATGCTCTGAACCAGCTGAGCTAACCGCCCTGGTGTGACGCACAAGATTACAAACTTACGAAATTGCTTCGACTCTACGAACTTCCGGAATATTCAATCGTATCGCCCGCTCAATTCCGGCCCTCAAGGTCATGGCAGACATGGAACATGTCTTGCACGCACCAAGGAAACGGAGCTCCAACACGCCCGTGGATTCCTCATAGCGTACGATCTCCACATCGCCGTTATCAACGATGAGGAAGGGGCGCACATCAACGAGCGCGGCCTCTATGCGAAGGCGCATAGTCTCGGTCATAGTGAGATCTCAACCGCTGAGTCTGTAGAACGCGCGTTTGCTCTGCGCGTTTCACGCACGATGTTCTCTGCAACCTGCCTGAATGCATCGCCAAGAGCTCCAGATTCCGGATCGAGAACGAATGGGAAGCCTTCATCAGCCCCTTCCCGAACGCGCACATCGATCGGGATCTCTCCCAAGAACGGCACATCGAATTCCTTTGCAACGGTCGTTCCCCCACCCTGGCCAAAGATGTGATACTTGCGATCGGGCATGTCAGGGGGCGTGAAATAGCTCATGTTCTCGATGATACCCAACACGTCAACGTTCACCTTGGTGAACATCTGGATGGAACGCCGAACATCTGCCAGTGCGATCTCCTGAGGAGTGGTGACAACAACTGCTCCTGTGAGAGGGATACGCTGCGTGAGCGTGAGTTGAATGTCCCCGGTACCTGGCGGGAGATCGAAGATGAGAAAGTCGAGCTCGCCCCAAACGATCTGTTCAACCAGCATCGTGAAGTACCCTGCAAGCATTGGTCCGCGAAGGATAGCTGCTTGATCTCGCTGCATCACGAAACCGATGGATGCTACCTTGACGCCATAGGCCTCATTTGGATACCCCGTGATCTTGCCATCAGCGGATTTTTCGGCTCGCATGGTCTGTGATGCAAGACCGTACATCGTTGGCTGAGACGGACCATAGATATCGGCATCTAAAAGTCCGACTGAGGCACCTCGTTGTGCGAGGGCCGCGGCCAAATTCGCGGCTACGGTAGATTTCCCCACTCCCCCTTTGCCGGAGGCAACGGCGATGAGATTCTTGATACCGGCGAGGGCCGGCGTCCTGCGCGTTGTTCCGCCCTTTTCACGAACAAGTACCTCAACGTCGGCATTCGGATAGCTTGCAAGTACCGTTGCCTTGCAATCATGATCCAGGCGCCGAGCAACCCAATGAAGGGGCTGTACTGCTTGAAGGAAGATGCGAACGCGATCTCCGGATATCTCTACGTCGTGGATGGCACCAAGCGCCCCCAGAGTCTGTCCGAGGTCCGGATCGATGACTGGTTCAAGAAGTGCGAGGATGTCGGATCTGGTCATGCACTGTAACATTTGTGAGTGGTGAGAACTCGAACAGCGAAAATACCGATCTCCGGTCGCCTAACAGCAATGAACAAACGAGACGGTATCCTTATCTTTAGCCCCTTACCGTAATTGGTACCCCCAAATTCGGACACTCACGTTTTCCAGTTTTCACTCTTGGAGTTTTACATGAAGCATGCTCTCCTCGTTGCGACGTTCGCCGCTTCCGCGGTGTTCAGTGTTGCACAGAAGCCAGCGGCTCAAATGGCCACAAAGGGCGATCGGATCCCAATGGCCCTATCTGCCTCGGATGTCTCGATGCAATCAGCTGGTAAGCCAGAAGAGCGCGGTCAAGGCATCTTGTTCACGCGCGTCTTCACAACCGATGTCCGCAGCCAGTTCCACTATTGGCCGTATGGGACATCGTCGAATGACATGTTCAAGTATGACGCAAAGTCCAACACTCTGAACATCGCTCGAAACAAGGCGAAGTTCGACGCATCCAATCAGATCAACGGTGTTGATATCGGTATCGTTCGTTCAGCGAACAACGGTTCAACCTGGTCATTCGATATCATTCAAAGCACGAACGACATCTTCTTCGGCATGCCGGTATTCGGCTGGGTTAATCCAGATGAAGGTACGGACCCATCGAAGTACCCTGTTATGATCTACGGTATCCGCTATCCAATGCCAGCCCTCAACTATGGCGGTCTTAGCATGTGGAACCGCACGTCTGCTGGTTCGTATGAGCTGCCATTGAATGACCAAACGCCTCCTGCAACGGGATATACGGTTCAGTTTGGTGATCTCTACGCAGACAATACAAGCGGCGCTATACATTGGGCTGGTACGCTTAATCCTGATGCCACTGTGCAATACGGCGCTTACGGATATTTCAACTTCAATCTCATTGTTGAAGACTTTGGTCAAACACCAACGATCCCGTCAGCGTGGGGAATGGATCACTGGGCACCAAGCACTGGTGGCCTCGGGTCTTCTTTCAACGCTCCAGTAGCCATCAAGGGTGATGCCGCTGGCACGATCTACGCCGCATTCAACAACCCTACTGCAGCTGAAGCAACTCGTAGCGTCCAAGTGATGAAGTCTACGGACCAAGGCGTTACGTGGGGCGCCGAAAACGTTATGCCTGTTAGCTTGCTTGATCAGTTTGCAGCTGCCAATGGCGGAGACATCGCTTTCCAGCCTGGCCTTACTCCATATCCAGGTGGCGACTTCCTTGTATTCGGAGCGGACGAGTATTCCGTGTTCTATCGTCTAGCAACTGGTATTCGTAGCACCACCGATCCAAACCAGATCGACACGATCCTCACATTCCACATTGTTGAGGCAAACTACAAGGCCGGCACGTGGACGTTGAACCCAGTTGCCGAATTGGCGACCTTGAACTTCCAAATGATCGAATTGCAAGATTCGATCGCAACGGCGATCGGTGCACCTGCAATTTCTGTTGACGATAATGGTCGCGGAGCTGAGATTCAGGCGGCGATCACTGCAGATGGCAACAACGTTGTTGTGAAGTGGGTTGATATCAACACTGATACTACCACCATCCACAGTTTTGCACCAATTCGCGTGTTCGACGAGCAAACGAACGGCACGTTCACGGAACTCGATCCTTTGTCGAGCATGTTCGACACAGATATCTTCCTTACGTCACGCCCGAAGGCTGGTGGTGCGTATGCAGACCGAACCAATCTCACGAACAACAGCGATATGGAGTTCCGCACGTATATGCCTGACGTAGTTCCAACTGTTGACAATGTTCCTATTCTGCGGATTATTGGAACGGGTACAGGTACCATTACGTCTCTCCTTCCAAAGTCGGTTGCACAGATGATCTGGAACGGTGGATCAAGCATCGACTTCGCCAGCTCCGGTGTAGTGAGTGTTGAGGACGAAAAGTCCTATTCGTTCCGTTTTGGTGCGATCGCTCCAAATCCTGTAATGTCAGCAGCTGAAGTCAGCTTCACACTCGACAAGGCAGCCACTGTTGGAATCGAAGTGTATGACATGCTCGGCAACCAACTCCAAAGCGTCGCTACACAGTCAATGACAGCTGGTATGCACGGTGTGAATGTCGACGCTACGGCATTCTCTGCTGGTACGTACCACGTTGCACTTGTTGTTGACGGCGTTCGCATCATGAAGCCATTCATCGTGGTTCGCTAAGCCGATCACTTTTCGAATTCGTATACTTGGGGGTGCTGGACGTTCTGTTCGGCGCCCCCTTCGTTTTTCTTGGAGTCCATCATGATCCGTCGGTACGCTCTTACGTTGCTCGCACTATTCCTCGTTGTCTTCCCCGGTGGTGCTCAGGAATGGCTCATGACCGTTCCTCAAAAAGCTGTCTTTTCTGTTGCATCAAATCCCCTGAATCGATCCTCTGTGCTTGCTGGCAATTATTCACGGGGCTTCTTAGCATCAACGGACGGCGGAGGAACATGGCAAGAACTTTCCGTCGGCGACCTTAGTGGTACTTCTCAGATCAGCACACTCCTCTACCATCCGAGAGACACAACGACACTCTTTGCAGGGGGCGTTGGATTCACCGGGCTTGACCGCTCAACTGATGCCGGGATGACGTGGGAGAACGTACTTAAGGACCCGGTTGGTTTCCGTTTTGAAGTCTCCTGCAATGGGAGTATTGCCTTCCATCCTGGACGCCCAGATACCATGTACGTCATTCGCTCTTCACCGGGAGTGATCTTCCGTAGTGTTAA
The DNA here is from genome assembly GCA_016707005.1 of Ignavibacteria bacterium. Taxonomy (NCBI): domain Bacteria; kingdom Pseudomonadati; phylum Ignavibacteriota; class Ignavibacteria; species Ignavibacteria bacterium. The sequence continues at coordinate 339,897 of JADJIQ010000001.1, read as the reverse complement.
TCGTGGAGAGAATTGGGATTCGATCGGAGCGATCCCGGGCCTAACTGGAACCGATCGTATGCGTGCGCTTGCTATCTGCCCGGATGTAGATAGCGCTCATATCATGCTAGCCTGCGGAAGAAGATCAACGATCTACAGATCGTCAGACGGAGGCAGAACATGGGCAAGTAGTGGCTATGCATTTGGCGGACAACCGGATACCGATGGTTCTCAGATCCGCTGGAGCCCAACAACACCCGGCAAGGTCTATGCTACGGCGCAATTCTCACTTATTCAGAATACCGGCAACGGTGGCCTCCACGTGAGCGAAGATTATGGTCTCACGTGGAAGGTGATGAAGTTTCAGGATACTTCGCTCTATGCGCTTGAAGTCTTTCCTACCAAGAGTGGAGATGAGATCTTTGTTGGTGGTTCACAACTTTCAACATCTAATCCGGCACTCAAAGGCGACTCCATTGTCTACAGGTCACCGGATGGCGGCACCACTTGGCAGGATCTCAGCAATGTTTCTTGGACGGAAAATGAACTCGGTGAGTCGGTTGCCAATGTTTGGGGGTTTGCTCTCGTGAATGTTGATGGACACAGTGAAGTGTTGATGGCCACTGAGGTTGGTGCATACCGCTCAACGGCAGTAACATCCGTCAATGAGATCCGTCGTTTTGCAGGAGAGATCGATCTTCGTTCTACGGGAAACAATGTCCTCGTTACGATGCCAGAATCCGTGAACACCGGCACCTACGCAATCACAACCGTCCTTGGTCAGCTTGTCTCCACCGGCACCCTTAGCGGCGGCGGCATCCAACGCATCGACCTTTCTGGATATCCAACAGCCCCCTACCTAATACGCGTAGTGGCAGGTGATCGCGTTGGTGCAATGATCACCATCCGTTAAGCCTCTTCATATCACCACATGAAAAAGCTCATCGTTCTCTGCATTGTCTGCTTGTCCATCCTCCCTGTCTCAGGCCAGAGTTGGAAGCTGGTCAATCCGAAACTCTCCTTCACCATTCTCTTTAATGCTCAGAATGCAACGTCGATCTGGGCCGGGAACTGGGCCAATCAAATGTACCGTTCGTTCGACGGTGGTTCATCGTGGGAGTTGGTAGAGATCGGTAGTACAGATGTACCGAACTTCATCTCGTCCGGAGCTCGATCCACACTCGACACGAACGTGATGATCGTTGGTGGATTTGGATTCGACGGCGTTCGCAGAACATCCGATGCTGGAGTTACCTGGAAGCGCGTGCTCACGGATGCGCGAAGGGCACTTATGTACTACATTTCCGAAGCGCTCATTGAGGACACCCGGGTTCCTGGCACGTTCTATGGTGCGCGGGGCACAACGAATAATGGGATCTGGAAAAGCGTAGACAATGGCGCCACGTGGGATAGTATCTCGGTTGTGCCATCGCAAATCACAAGAGGACTCTGCACGATCGCTCAACGCGCCGATAGCAACAACATTCTCTTCGTTGGATGTAAAGGGGGCGTGATAGCCCGTTCTGATGACCAAGGCCGAACGTGGCGTCGGGTACCGGTCTTGAGAGGCGATCTCTCCATTAGCGGTGATGCAGAGATACCAAAGATCGTTTTCTCACGTCGCGTCCCAACTACTGGCTATGCCGTTGTAGCGATCACCGCGCCGGATTCCATTCGAGATAACGGTGGACTGCTCAAGACCGTTGACGGCGGAGCCACATGGGATAGAATAGCGTTCTCAGACACGAGTCTTTGGTCTGTTGCCGTCCGTGATGGTGGAGATGGGAAGGACGACATCTTTCTCGGAGGATTTCGCACCAGCAATCTTCCAACATCGATCATCGGTGATGGCCTTGTCTTCAGGTCATCTAATGGTGGTGATTCCTGGCAACGCTTCGATGACATTCAATGGGGCGTGAATGAGCGCGAAGACACGATACGCAACGTGTGGTCTCTTCACATCAACCCAACGACCAACAAGGTCTATATGGCCGCGGAAACGGGTACCTTCATCTTCGATGAAGCAACGTCTGTATCGGAGTCATTAGCCCCTTCATCACATGCCACTCTCCAATGTGCGGTAACCAATACCGAACTCATTGTGCGCGATCTCGATCCTGACGATGCGCCTTCAACCTGGTCGATCTATTCCATGCAAGGGATCCTCGTGAACCAAGGTTCGGTCCTCGATGCGCATGAACAGCACATCACTACTTCGTCACTCCCAGCAGGTCAGTATCTCCTGACCTGGGGCACCACGCAACGATTCAGAACCGCACTCTTTATCGTACGTCGCTAGAATCAAGAGTGATCGAGTTCGTCAGCTCGCCCAAACCGTCGATGGCGCACGTGACAACATCACCGGGTTTGAGCCACCATGCCGGGTCGTAGACCTTGGACCCATTGAGTTCCAAGAAACAACCTGTACCACACGTCCCGCTGCCGATCACATCCCCCGGATAGAGGGTTACGCCATAACTGGCGCGTTCAATAATCTGGGCAAACGTCCAGGACATGTCCTTCACGTTACCTGAGGAGACCTGTGTGCCGTTCACCAATGTGGACATCGGCAGATCATACTGATTGCCATTTGGCGTAGAGATCGTTCGATCAGCTAGTTCGTCCGAGGTAACCAGCCATGGACCTATGGAGGTTGCAAAGTCCTTGCCCTTTGCTGGACCGAGGTTGAGCATCATCTCCTTCATTTGCAGCGTGCGGGCGCTCCAGTCGTTCATGACCATCAGACCGGCGATGTAGGAATCAGCATCAACGGCCTTGATATTCCGTCCTTGCTTCCCGATCACGATCGCACACTCAAGTTCAAAGTCAAGTTTATCACAATGCAGTTCTTGCACGTGGATCTCTCCCGGACCGAACACCGCTTGGTGATTGGTGAAGTAGAAGATCGGGATCTCATCGAACTCCGGGATCATCTCCACGCCGCGATTACGCCTTGCTGCTTCAACATGCTGACGGAAGGCATATCCGTCGCGCATCGATGTGGGATGTGGTACAGGGGCACAGAGCGCTGTCCCTTCTACCGGTACAGAAACTCCGTGCTGTTCCGATGCCTCTGCCGATGAGAACCAGGAGATCAGTGACTGAACGTCAGAAATCGCTGATTGTCCGAGGCGAAGGAAGGCATTCATCTCTGCAGGCAATGCGGAACATTGCAACTCCACACCTTTGGAAGCAGCATGAGCACGTTCTAGATCCATGATACGATCACCAACGATCACACCTGTGCGTTCAGTGGCATTCGAGAGGTAGGTTACGAGTTTCATAGGTGCGGGAGTTACGGAGTTACGGAGTTACGGGGTTACGGGGTTACGGGGTTACAGAGTTACGGGGTTACGGGGTTACGGGGTTACGGGGTTACGGGCCACAAAATAAAACAGAAGGTCGAGCCGAGGCTCAACCTTCTGTTGGATCATTGCTTGAGGAGTGAGATCAGCGACCGAGTGCGTGGCGCAAAGAGAGAGTGCCAACGGTTCCGAAGCCGATGAGGAACATCAGTTGGAACGGAATTGCAGCGATCTCGAGGTAGCTGATGGAGGTTACGATACCAAAGACGAAGTAGGCAGCGAGACCAAGTTCTACCATCACGATCCAACCGATCTTGCGCTGGACGTAGCGCTTCTTCTTCCATTGGTCATTGTTCTGCTCGATGGCGTACTTCGGTGTGCGCTTGAACTCCGTCTTCTTTCCGATGATCGCTTCGAACACAGCACGTGTGTTGTTGACAGCAAGGCCCATCGAGCCGGCCATGAATACCGGGAAGAGCAGAAGGCGGCGTTGCCAATCGAGGTGAATAGCGCGCTGGGCGTACATGTAGAACAGGAACGACGAAATGCTTGCAAGGACGAAGATGGACATGAAGCTGAAGAAGGCATCATATCCGCCAACTTCGTTCTTGATGATCACGATCGGTACGTTCAGGAATGCTACAAGCATGATGAACGGAAACACGATGTTACTTGTCAGGTGCACTGTGCATTCAAGCTTGTGCTTGAGCGAGAGACCACTCTTCCATACCGAAGGAAGAAGTTTCTTCGCTGTCTCAACGGCTCCCTTGGTCCAGCGAAACTGTTGTGTCTTGAGCGAGTTGATATCGGCAGGAAGTTCTGCTGGTGACGTTACGTCATTCAGAAAGACGAAGCGCCAGCCGCGAAGTTGAGCGCGGTAGGAAAGGTCAAGGTCTTCAGCGAGCGTATCGCTGTGCCAGTTCCCTGCATCTTCGATCGTCTTCTTGCGCCATACGCCGGCTGTGCCGTTGAAGTTGATGAAGAAGCCGGCCTTGTGACGGATCTGCTGCTCGATCACGAAGTGACCGTCTAGGGCAAGTGCCTGTGCGCGGGTAAGGAAGGAGTAGTCTTCGTTGAGATGTTCCCAACGTGTCTGCACCATGCCCACCTTTTCATCTGCGAAGTATGGAACCGTCTTGATGAGGAAGTCAGGGTGCGGGACGAAGTCTGCGTCGAAGATGGCAACGAATTCACCGCGGGCCATGGCAAGACCCTCTTTGAGAGCTCCGGCCTTGTAGCCTTGACGGTTCGTGCGATGGATATGCTTGATATCGAAGCCTTCCGTGCGGAAGCGTTCAACGAGGGCAAGCGAGAGGTCCACTGTTTCATCCGTGGAGTCATCGAGAAGTTGGATCTCGAGCTTGTCCTTCGGATAGTCAATGAGGCAAACGGCCTCAACAAGTCTGTCCACCACATACAACTCGTTATAGAACGGCAGTTGGATGGTGACGATAGGCAGGTCTTCCCGAGAATGGGTCGGGGCTTCGTGCGTAACCTTCTGCGTCTTGTGATAGTAGTAGATCATCACCAGGCCATGAAGACCGAAGGCGAAGAGGACACAGAGAGAGAGAAAGTACGCACCGAGAAGCAGATCTTCCATGGCGTGACCAGACCTAAGAAAGTGAAGAGAACAGAACGTTCGGGTTCGGTTCGTTCACCAGTCGGAGACAACGGCCAGAAGCATGTCATCTGCGATACGTCGGAGGGCGCGTTCGGCTGCTTGCCGTCTTCCCTCTGTTGCATCTGCTACATCGTAGACGTCGAAGTTCTCGAACGTCCGCTTCCACACCACCTTGTTCTTGACGGCATCGAAGTACTCCGCTTCTACTGCCACCACGATACGACGCTGGTTCTCAAGATCCCCCGATTGAACCGTTGCGATCTGATCCTGAACCCTGACGAGTACAGGAGAGAGACGCGCGTCGCCATTGTCTTCCACCAGTTGAACGGTGTTGTCGCTCCGGAACCTGCGAACAAGCGTCTCCGTGCAGAACTCTCGGAAGGTAGGGTCACCGAAACCGCTTCGGTCAATGACCGATGCAACAGACATCGTCTGGATATGTTCCGGAACCGACCCGCCACGAAAGGAGTAACACGCGGTTACGAACGCCGCAAGTACAACCAAAGCAACAGACAAAAGTAGTTTGCGGACGATGTGGCTCGCATGAAGGTTGTGTGAAACGTTTTTCATTCAGCATTCTCCCCAACGAATGGGTTGTCCCGGCGCTCGTAACCGATGGTTGTTGTAGGTCCATGACCCGGAAAGACGATCATCTCGTCAGGCAGCTCAAAAAGCCTTGTCCGTATGGACTCAAGCAAGGTAGCACCGCTTCCGCCAGGGAGGTCCACTCGTCCAACACTGCCTTGGAAAAGTGTATCTCCGGCAAAACAAAACCGCGAGGTATCGTCCACAAAACAGATCCCACCTTCGGTATGACCCGGAGTGTGGATAAATCGTAAGGGGGCTTGCCCGCCCCCTACCTCAATGATGCCCGATTCACCATCCACGATAGTGGCGTTAACCACCGGGGGGATGGTGAATGGTAATGGCCAGATCGAATGTGCCATCGGATCGGTAAGACGGTACTGGTCGGCGGCGTGCACCACCACCCTAGCCCCTGTTGCTGCCGCGAGGGACGCACAGTCGGCCGTATGGTCCCAATGGGTGTGGGTGAGCAGGATGTCCGTGATGGCGCAGCCCTGACGTTGGGCTTCCTCCATAACAGGTTCCGTGCATCCATACGGGGTGTCCACCACGTAGGCACTCGCCGACGTTAGGTCGCAGACCAGATACGACATGGTGGCAACAGGGCCACATTCGAAGGCGTGAACAATTGGCATACGTCGAAACTACGACGGGTTGAGAGAATCGTTATCTTTGCCCATCTCGACAACAGGAGTTGTGATGATCCTCGACTATTTGCCGCTCATGATCATGATCGTTCTCGGTCTGATCTTCGGCGTGATGAACATTTTGATCGCAGAGAACGTTGGTCCGCGGAAAAGTACGCGTGCGAAACTCTCTACGTATGAGTCCGGTATGGAACCGGTGAAGACAGCCCGAGAGCGCTTCACCGTAAAGTTCTATCTCGTTGCCATGATGTTCATTCTCTTTGACATCGAGATCGTGTTCATGTATCCGTGGGCCGTGCAGTTCCGTGAGCTTGGATATTACGGTCTTGCCGCTATGGTGCTGTTCATGGTCTTGTTGTTCAGCGGTTATCTCTACGTCATCAAGAAAGGTGCTCTCCGATGGGATTGAACGAACAGATCGCTCGTGACGGATTCGTCACAACAACTGTTGACTCGCTGATCACCTGGGCTCAAAAGAATTCCTTGTGGCCGATGCCAATGGGGATTTCTTGCTGTGCGATTGAGATGATGGCCTTTGGGGGTCCGCGAGCTGACTCTTCTCGCTTTGGGTCTGAACGATTCTCGTTCTCACCGCGCCAAGCAGATCTTATGATCGTAGCCGGTACGGTTACGTACAAGATGTCTTGGGTCGTAAAGAAGATCTGGGACCAGATGCCCGATCCAAAGTGGTGCATCGCAATGGGTGTATGCACGTCCACTGGCGGCATGTTCCGCTCCTATCCTGTTGTGCAAGGGATCGATCAATTCCTCCCGGTTGATGCCTACGTATCGGGATGTCCGCCACGTCCAGAAGCACTGATGAATGCATTGTTGTTCATCCAGGACAAGGTTGCACAGTCAAAACCGCAGCTTCTGAATCTTGGCAAGGATACTGGCGACATTCGCCGTTCTGACCTTATCGTAACACCGTAATGGTGATAGCCGGGATCATGACGGGCACGTCGGTCGATGCGATCGATATGGCAGTCTGTGAAATTTCAAACAAGGGAGACCGCCACGTGGTCTCCCTTCGTTCGTTTGTGACACGCCCCTTCTCCGATGACACACGAGACCTCATCATGAAGGCACTGTCCGGCCGTGCGACCATGGAGGAACTCTGCGACCTTCCGTTCTCCCTCGCTCGCGAGTATGCAGAGGTGGTCGGAGAAAACACCTCAGCAACACCTCTCGACGCTGTGGCTATCCACGGGCAAACGCTCTGGCACCATCCGCCGGTATCCACCTGGCAAGCAGCATCCGGACCGGCACTCGCTGCATTGGTGTCCGTTCCTGTGATCCATGATTTCCGTTCCGCCGATATCGCCCTCGGTGGGCAAGGGGCTCCTCTCGTCCCGATCTTCGATGCCGCAACGTTGATTCACCCATCCGTCCACCGTGTTGCCCTTAACCTCGGCGGCATGGCCAACATTACCATCTTACCGTGTGGTGCTTCTCAGAGCGACGTTTGGGCCTTTGATACGGGTCCTGGCAACGTGTGGATCGACACAGGGATCAGGTCCACATTCGGAAAACGTTATGACACGGATGGTCATATCGGTAGAGCAGGCCGGGTGATTCCGCCTATGTTCCAAGAATGCACGTCCTTCCCCTACTATGCGCAAGACCCGCCTAAATCCACCGGACGGGAGTTGTTCTCGGAGGCAGAGGCACGTCGACTCATCACAAAATACTCTCACCCCTCAAGCCCCTTAGAGGATGTTGTTACCACAATGACCGAGGTAACCGCATGGTCTGTTGCTGATCATGTTAAGCGGTATGCACCATTAACAACGGAGATCATCGTATCAGGAGGGGGCTCGCAGAACTCCTATCTCTTGGAACGAATCGGAACGTTGGTGGAGGCGAACGGTATGAAGGTCACGATCGCTGTTCATGAGCATTGGGATGCAAAGGAGGCAATGGCCTTTGCCTATCTGGGGTGGTTGACCCTCAATGACCAAACCGGCAATCTCCCAAGAGTGACCGGAGCGAGCCGAGCAGTTATCCTTGGAAGTATCGCTAAGGTTTGAAAAAACACGTGAACTCTCGGCTACTCAGCGGTGTTTCGTAATTTTGTCTTCTCACGATATTTACACGCAAGGCTTTTAGCATGTTCACGCTCCAGCTCACAGAGACCCACGAAATGATCCGCGACACAGCGCGCCAGTTTGCGCGTGATGAGGTTGCTCCAACGTCCATTGAGCGTGACAAAAACGGAGTGTTCCCAACGGAGATCGTGAAGAAGCTTGGCGAACTGGGCTTTCTTGGAATGATGGTCTCTCCTGAATGGGGCGGATCTGGACTAGATGCCTTCAGCTACGTCTTGGCCATGGAAGAGATATCAGCCGTGGACGCGTCCGTGGGTGTTGTCATGTCGGTGAACAACTCTCTTGTTTGCTGGGGACTTGAGACCTACGGTTCCGATGCCCAAAAAGAGAAGTGGCTTCGCCCCCTAGCAACAGGTCAAGTTCACGGAGCATTCTGCCTCTCCGAACCGGAAGCCGGCTCGGATGCAACTTCTCAGCATACGTCGGCTGAAAAAGTCGATGGTGGCTGGGTTCTCAATGGCACAAAGAATTGGATCACCAACGGAACTACGGCAGGCACCTACCTCGTCATGGCGCAGACCAATCGTGAGCTGCGTCATCGCGGGATCTCCTGCTTCATTATCCCGCGCGACACCCCAGGATTTGAGCCAGGTCTCAAGGAAGACAAACTTGGTATTCGTTCGAGCGATACCTGCTCCATTGGGCTTACCAATGTCTTCGTTCCGGATGAACAAGTACTAGGAGAAGTAGGACAGGGCTTTAAGATCGCAATGGAGTCCCTCAATGGGGGTCGTATCGGTATCGCAGCGCAAGCACTCGGCATTGCAAAGGGGTCATTCGACGCAGCATTGCTCTATTCAACACAGCGTAAAGCATTCGGCAAGCCGATCGCCGACCTCCAAGCGATCCAGCTGAAGCTTGCAGACATGGCAACACGACTTGAAGCATCACGCATGCTTGTCTATCGCGCCGCCTACATGAAGGATCAGCACCAGAACTACATCAAGGCCGCCGCACAGGCAAAACTCATGGCCTCACAGACCGCAGTGTACAATGCTCTTGAAGCCATTCAGGTCCACGGCGGCTATGGCTACGTTCGTGAGTACCTCGTTGAACGCTACCTCCGAGATGCCAAGATCACGGAGATCTATGAAGGCACGAGTGAGATCCAACACATTGTGATCGCTCGTGAGCTGATGAAGGAAGTCAGTTAGATTGTTAGAGTGTTAGAGTGTTAGATTGTTAGAGTTAATCTAGCACTCTAGCACTCTAGCACTCTAACAATCTAGCATTCTAACAATCTAGCAGACTAACATTCTAGCACTCTAACTACGGCAGTCGCGCACCCAGCTTTACTTCCCAGAGGCGCTGATATCGAGTGATGTTGCCCGTGGTGTTCACTGAGCGGGATACATCGAGCATGAAGTATCGCATGGCGTCTGCGTCTGAGAGGACCGTGAACGGCAACGAGATCGTGATGGTACTGTTCCCGGCAAAGTCGCTGATCTGACCTGTGAGGCGATAGCTCACATCGCTGAAGAGCTGACCTGAAACCGTGAGGCGGGCCTGCGAGATATCCGGAACCGATATCGATCTGGGTACTTTGTACAATGCCCCCTATTCCGCTTAGAAGATCACCGAGGGCGCTTGTTGCTGCGGCAGAAAATGCAGCGTTCACTTCACCGACCAAGTTGCCTTGACCACTTGAAGTGAGCTCGTCCTGGGTCTTCCCTACGAGGATGAGCATCAAGGCATCGCCCGTGATCTTCGCAGAGTCTCCCTCTTGCTTACGGTCACTACGGTAAACCGACCAACGAGCTATAGGCTTTTGTTTGGTTCCCGTGATGGCAATCTCAACGCGGAAGTCTTCTGTCTTGCCACTTTCCAATGTTCTCCGGTCCTTGTATACGGCCTTGAGATCCAAAGTTGGATCCGTCATCCCGCCCGATGTGAAGTCCAAGGTTCCACTTGCCACAAATGGCTTATAGAATTTGTACGTGGATGTACCGTCCTTCACGCGAACCTTTCCGCGAAGATTCGTTGAGCCGTCAACAAAACGTCCGGTAAAGTTCAATGGGATCTTCTGGTCTACCTGTTCGAGGTCTGCAATGAGGATCTCAAACATTCCAAAGACCATGGTCATGAGTGTGCGACCCTTGAGGTAGATGTCGAGATCATAACGAAGGATATCAACGAACGATGCCGTTGTGCTCTTCACGATGTTCTCGATAGCGTCGGCAACAGGGTGACGTCCGCTCTTGTCCAACGATGAGTCCGACGCTATACGTTCCTTCCGCGCTTGATCCAACACTGAGTTGAAGCGCTTATTGGTATCTGTGGCGCGGTTATACTCAAACGCTGTATATCGTTGCCTCGTGGAAGACCTTTCTTGCGGAAAGATGATATCCGTGTAGAGAACGTTGATATCGCCTTCAAGAACGGGCGCATCAAGCTTACCATAAAAATGGATCGGCTTCTTGCCTGTAGCAATGATGATATCTCCAAAGATCTTCGGACTTCTGGCCTGTGAGGCCTTATTCATCACCATCACACCAGGTGAACGAAGAGTGAAATCGAGACTTTCCACAGCTAGGCCATTGAAAACCACGAGCCCCTTTGCATAGGCAATGCCGTTCTTTCTGTCGCGGTCCAGGTTCCGGACGATCACTGTATCAAGGTGAAGGTTCGAACCTTCGAGATGAAGTACTCCGTCCGCGTTGTAGATGATATTCGTAGCGGACGACAAGAAGCTGGCATTCTTGAAGCGGGCGTTTCCGCCAAGGTCGATCTTATCCGGAGTTGTTCCCTTCACAGTGATGATGCCATCGGCCACTCCTTGTAGTCGTTCGATGGCCGGAAGAAAGGGCTCGATGGTGGCCAAAGCGAGTTTATTAGCACGCATCTCGATATCGATCGGACGTTGGTCAACAAGTCTCTCCTTCACATCGCGAAGTCCGAGGTCAAGGGGCAGATGTTTCACAACAAGATCAAGGGTCTTCGTCTCGGTTTTGAGTGCCGGATTGGAGATCGTAAGGAAGCCTGTTACATCACGATTCTCGTGATGGAGCGCGGTGGCGAGTGTACCAATGAGTTCGCCGTTGTATCGAACGCCGATGGCATCGATCTCGAGATCCATCACTGGCGCCTCCCATGGACCATTTATCCGGGCTGTAAGCTCTCGAACCATACCATCGACAAGTCGTACGGGATGACCGTCTGAAAGGTCTACGAAACGCGGAATGCTGGCGAGGTTGAAGTTCTGAACAACTACTGTTAGGTTTTCAAAACGCTCAAGAGAGAACCGACCATTCGCAACGACTACTTCTGCGTCTTGTCGCTGAACGGCGAGATCACTAACGCGGAAGTTGCCTTCATGCAACGTTATCCCAGAAGCATGCAAGGAACGCCACTCCAGGCCACGTGCTGCGTCAACGATCGCATGAAGAGAGTCGACCGTGAGATTGGCTGAATCGGCGTAGAACTGACCGTAGAGACCAACACCTGCGGTGATCTCATTCACTTCTGCTCTACCGCGCAGTCGAATCGAATCTCCTCGAGCAGACATGTCGATGATCGGCTTCTTAATGCGGATAGAATTCACGGTCAGCATCGAATCGATGCGCCCTTTCACCGTGAGTTCGATCAATCGAGGCGATGTTGCTACATCGGCAAGACGGGTTGTGGTTGAGAGGTGAACCTTGTCACTCACTACACGCGTTGAGTCTGTCTGTATGATCAGGTCTTCAACATCCAGTGTGTCGACGTCGAGGAACATACTGTCAACTGAACACATGATCCGTCCACGAACTCGGGCAGATGCGGACAACGTAACACTATCCATCAGGACATTCAGCGGGGAGGCATCTCGAAGAATAATGTTGAATGTTGCCTCCAATGGCTTCACCGGCGACCCAAGATGTTCAACATATCCAGAGCTTGGATAGAAGTACCGAATGCGTTGCTTCACGGCATCGAACGTGTTATCAACGGCGGTTCCAAAAGCACTGATCAGGTTCGACGGTTGAAAGGTCCCATGTACTTCACCCGACATAAACGGAGCTTCAATTGTGACCTTCTTACTCTCCCCTGTCTTGGTGATCGACGCGCGAACTGAAAAAGGAAGGAGCGCCCGGTCATCGAGTGAGAATTCATCGATCTCAGCATTGACATTGCCAATGAGACTGTCGAGTTCGATCCCTTCTGCATCAATGTCCACCCTTCCCGTGAAGCGTGTTGGCAAGGATGTTGATTCGAGGAGCGAGGCAAGATTGATGGCAGAGAATTCAAGATGTCCATTGTATCGAGGATGGCTTGCATCAGCAACATCGATCACCCCGCTGTACCCAACCAATCGATCATCTGGTGTGAGCGCATATTCATCTATGCTGTCGAGACGGAACGGAGTGAGGTCTGCGAACAACGTATCAACACGTAACTCGCCAGCTCCATTGGCTTGGAGCATGAGTCGGGCACGACGGACAGGACGATGAGCCACAATACTCCTGTCGAGCTCGATCTGATACGCCCCCTCAAGATCCTGCAGCGTTACACCCCTACCATTGAGCAGAACTCTACCATTAAGCATCGTTGCAACAGAAGAGTCTCCAAAAACAGAGAGGTCTCCTTGCTTGATCGCCATGTCCACTTCATAGCCAAGTCTCTTCGTGGCGAGGAAGAGTTTCATCTCTCCGTCAACACGGCCGGGTCTATCCGCCCCATGAACTTCGAACCAGAGGGAATCTGCAGGGTGTCCGCGAAGATGAACTCGCTCGATGGTTGTTGTACCTAGGAATGTCAACTCAGGAAGTGGTACGAAACGAAGTCTGCGCCGAACATCGGCATATCGGGCATGTGACTCGTGCACATTGATGTCTACGCCGAGGTGATCCGGATCATCAAGGGCCGTGAGATGAACAGACCCTTTCACGTGGCCGTCTCCTGCACGAAGGTCAATATCATCGATGTTGAAGTTCGCTCCGGCGAACACGGCATTAGCCTTTAGGCCATACGAATCGAGAATGTCTACATCGGGCACAACGAAGTGTACATCAGGACCATAGACACGGTCTGCCTCGATCGATCCAACGATAGGATGGAGAGCAAGGATCGAGTCATTGATCCCATCGCGCAAAACATCGTGACCATCAATACGAGCACGCAGCACCAACTCCGTACGCACAAGCTTCAGCGCCAACGTCTGCAGATCCATACTCTTGGGCGTGATCCGTGCAGTCATCGTCATCTCACGCACGTCGATAGTACGGATGAACTCGTCATAGAACGACAGGTGGTTGATCGCAATTGTATAATCGCGATCCATCAGTGCAAGCCGAACAGCTGCACGAAGTTCAAATGCCCTCAAGGAGAGATGCAGCGGATCGAACACAGATCCATCACCCCGTTGCGTGGTGCGGTCATCTATGATCACCGACCCTTCTGTGATCGAGATGCCCCGTACTCGAATCGAAAGGTTGGGAGGGGGCGATGTAGTTGTGTCGGCGGACGGCTTTGCGATGCGCGATACATTCCAGACGCTGTCCTTGCTTTGGATGACAGCGATGCGTGGACGGATGAGTTCTACTCGATTAACGGCCAACGTTCTACCGAACAATGCCGCGAGATCGTAGGCTACTGAGAGTCGATCAGCTTCGAGGACCGTTGTCCCGTTAGCGTACAACTGTGGATGTTCTAGGACAAGACCGCGGAAGATGTCGAGATGGACATCATCACAGGCAACCTTCCCTTCAAGCTGACCATTCAGCAGATCCAAGACCTGCTTTCTCATGAATGACCGGGCCATGTCTGTCTGCGCGATCAGGACGATGAGGCCGGCAAGAATGATGGCGGTACCGGTTAAACGGTAGATCCAACGAAACGTAAAGACCGCAGCTCGACGCCACCATGGGCGACGAACTGCGGTCTCTTCAGATGTCGTTGGTACGTCGGTCATTCACCCTGCGCTTTAGAATATCTAGCCTGACCCGAGGCATCATGGAGAAGTTCCACATGGCACCACATCTTACCCTTACTTGTTACCTCGTTGAGCAACTCAATAACGTCCGTGCGAGTAACGGAACCGTCTGCCATGTAGCGACACCGGAACTGATCTACGAGCAGAATATCCGGAGTAGGTCCGGGCCACACCTTTGTTCCACGATTGGAGAGCATACGAAGTGTAAATGGACCAACAGACTCTGGCATAGCAGGAAGACCGCCTCGATGCTCAACGAATACATCGGCACCGCGCAACGTCCACTCTTCATTGATCACCTCAGGAGCATGGAAGGCCGGGGTCACAGTGGCAACCGGCGTGATATCCACGTCATGGTTCGGATGTAGCCTGGCGATCACAGCATCTGTGAATTCTTTTGTCGATGCTGAACCACCAAGGTCACGAGTCTTGACCCCTGCGGCCAAGGTTGCGGTGAGAGCATCTTGGATCATCTCTGCGTGTCCGATATGGCCCATGTATTGGAGCATTTGAACACCCGAGAGAAGAATAGCTGTTGGATTGGCAAGCCCCTTCCCTGCGATATCCGGTGCCGATCCATGAACGGCTTCGAACACCGCGCAATTCCTTCCGATGTTACCACCAGGAGCAACACCAAGGCCACCCACGATACCAGCACAAAGGTCGGAGACGATATCGCCGTAGAGATTTGGAAGAACGAGCACGTCAAACTGTTCCGGACGCGACACCAGTTGCATACAGCAGTTGTCAACGATGATGTCGTTGGCTTCAATATCTGTGTACTCGGCAGCCACCTGACGGAACACTTCGAGGAAGAGTCCGTCCGTGATCTTCATGATGTTCGCCTTGTGTACGCAGGTAACCTTCTTGCGGCCGAGCTTGCGTGCCTCTTCGAAGGCATAGCGTATCACAGCCATGGAGCCTTGACGTGTAATGAGCTTCAGGCACTGCGCCACGTTGGGCGTTTGGAACTGTTCGATCCCCGCATAGAGGTCCTCAACATTCTCACGAATGATGAGGATGTCCACTCCGTCGAAGCGCGTCTCTACAGCAGGCATGGACTTCGCCAGACGGACATTCGCATAGAGCTCAAGTCCCTTGCGGATGGTGACGTTCACGCTCTTATGACCACCACCCACCGGCGTTGTTGTAGGCCCCTTCAGCGCGATCTTGTTCTTTGTGATACTATCAAATGTTTCAGGGGGCACACCATTCCCGAACTTCTCGATCGCCTCCAAGCCTGCGATGGCCTTTTCCCATGTCACCGGAACCTTAGCTGCAGCAAAGACCGCCACAACACTCTCACAGATCTCTGGACCAATCCCATCACCTTCGATCAACGTAATCGTCTTCATTGTTCCTCATTGATTTTTATTTGTTAGATCGCCTCTTCGCCCCTTCGCCCCTTCGCCCCTTCGCCTCTTCGCCTCTTCGCCTCTTCGCCTCTTCGCCTCTTCTCTTACACCATCTCCACCACAACGGCTGAGGCTTCTCCGCCGCCGATGCACAAGGTTGCAAGACCGTACTTCTTACCCTGACGCTTCAGTGAATACAGCAGCGTGGTAAGGATACGAGCGCCGCTGGCGCCGATCGGGTGACCAAGGGCAACGGCGCCGCCCTGCACGTTGATCTTTTCGCGTGGGATACCGAGTTGCTGTTTCGCGACAAGAGCAACAACAGCGAAAGCTTCGTTGATCTCAAAGAGGTCGATATCATCGAGCTTGAGACCAGCCTTAGCAACAACGTTCTTGATCGCTTCCACTGGTGACGTGGTGAACCACATCGGATCCTGAGCGAAGGATGCTTGAGCGATGATGCGTGCCATCGGCTCGCAGTCGTGTACGGTAAGAGCTGCTTCAGATGCGAGAACAATTGCTGCTGCACCGTCATTGATCGACGATGAACTGGCGGCTGTTACTGTACCGTCTTTCTTGAAGGCCGGCTTGAGTGTTTTGAGCTTGTCGAAGTTCACCTTCATCGGCTCTTCGTCGGTATCAACGATCACGTCACCCTTACGTCCGGTAACCGTGACCGGAACGATCTCATCCGAGAACCAACCATTCTTCTGTGCTTCCTGTGCTCGCTGATACGATTCGATCGTGTATTCATCCTGCATATCACGGCTGAGGTTACATTCCGAGGCACAAAGCTCTGCGGCGTCTCCCATTCCGGTTTGATTGTACACATCCCACAGACCATCCCATTGCATCAGGTCCACCATGCGGGCGTTGCCGAATTTGACGCCCTTACGCGAATCGAGCATTGCATGAGGAGCATTGGTCATGGATTCCTGTCCGCCGGCGACCACGATCTGAGCATCTCCGCAACGAATGGCTTGGTCGCCCAACATCACTGCCTTCAGACCCGAACCACAGACCTTATTAATGGTCATAGCAGGAACGGACTTTGGAAGACCAGAGAAGATTGTTGCCTGGCGCGCCGGCGCTTGGCCAACACCGCCTGTGAGAACATTGCCCATGATCACCTCGCTGATGACGTCAGGGCTGATCTTTGCCCGTTCAACGGCGGCCTTGATAGCGATGGCACCGAGTTGCGGTGCACTGAGGTCGCTCAGAGATCCAAGAAGAGATCCGATAGGGGTGCGGGCGGCAGAGACGATGTAGGTCATAGGGGTTACGGGGTTACGGGGTTACGGGGTTACGGGGTTACGATTACAGCCAACAAAAATACCACAGAATTGGGCTTGTAGGCGTGTGAACCAGCATGGTCCCTCATCGTGCACCAGCCGGCAGAAAGTTGTAGGTAGCGGAGACACGCACAGATGCCGGGACGGCTGGCATGCCAATTATGGGAATGGTGCCTCCCACGGTGAGAGCAACTCGGCCAACATACCCAAGACCGATCTCCGGAATCACACTCACCCACAGCAGGTCCTCAAAGTCCGTGTACATCCCACAGCGCATTCGAAGCACGAAGAAGCTGCTCATGTCCAGGCCAATCGAGAAGCCCCCTATCCCCCGATCGGCATGTTGGTATTCAGCACATACCCGATACCCCATGATGCCGTAGAATCCGTGTCCCGAGTTGAGGCTCCCGGAAATGATGCCCGCTTCCATCCCATACCACGTGCGCCCATCGACATGATGGACCAACGCACTAATGGTTGGCATGGCATACGTTCGACCAAGCAGGTACACAACCTCGGACTCCGGTACACCGCGAGGACGGATCACCCATTGTTGTGTAGTGCGCCACCTATTCACAACAGACAGTCCAGCACGAGCGAGGTCTTGATTCGTTGAATCGCTTCGATCCCATCGAATGGGGATATCGATGGTAGCCGTATCCATCCACGTGTAGAACACCGCTACGCGCTCATTGTAACGGCGGGACCACATACGAACGACCTCACCGATGGTGAGACACGAAGTTCCTGGGTTTGTATGTGAACTCAAGAGGGCACTATCGGTTACGTTCAGGATCGGTCGAACGTAGGAGACTTCCTCGTGCACGGCGATCAGACCAAACCGCGAGGACAGAACGTTCACGAGCGAGTCGCAGATCCTTGCCCGGTCCATCGTTGCTGGAACTACAAGGTCGAGATCATACAGCGTGTCAGTACTCTCTGCATGCGCCACATTCGTCACCTCGGCCTCAGGCTGCAAGAATTCGATCACGGCACGCAGGACTGAAGATCCGTTCGCGCGCCGCACCCAGCACCGCTTTCCCTTATCAGCTCCTCCAGCTACTGCACCTCCTGATCCAGGGGATGACGCACGTAGCTCCATGGAACACCGACGAACATCGACGGTGTTTATCGGCAAAGATGGATCCGGGGGGACGATACCTTGTTCTACCCAACGGTCGATCACGTAACCGATCGTTGAGTCGGCCTCCACGTGCCACACATTGACGCCAGATTCGTTGTAGGCGGCCACGATGGCGGGGCCGGTAGGTAGTGACCAGAGGAGACCGGGAATGTGTTGGTAATCCCGGACGTGGCTCCACGACCCTGGAAGCGTGGTGATCTGACGGGTAAGCTCCATACCGCTGATCGAACTCCAGACGCACAGAACCTCCACATTGGGTGAGGGAGACTTTGCCTGCCATACCATGACGGCGTTGGCAACCTCCCTAGAGTTGCCATACTCGCGCATATGAATCACCACAAGCCTTCTTGAACGAAGGGCATCTTTGGGACCAGCGCTTGGCACCACCCACTCTACTTGATCCACCAACCATGCGAGAGATTCCGGGCATGTCGATCTGTCCGGCCCGTCAGCACGCGCCAAAGTCACGAGGCTAAAGAGCACCAACAAGCCACAAAGAGGCTGCTTCATGGGTATGAATTTAGGGGGCTGTGGAGAACTCAGCGGAGTTTTCTACCGACGATTCAAACGATGTCCTTATTTTTATAGACTTTATTGATTACATCCTCCCAAGCCCCCTTCAACGAGAACATCATGAACAAGGGTCGTATCGTTCAGGTCATCGGACCAGTCATCGACGTCGAATTCGGCGATGGCCATATTCCAGCCGTACTTAACGCACTCACGGTCGATCGTACATCGATCGAAACAGGCAAGGCAGAGGTCCTCGTCTGTGAAGTGCAGCAGCACCTTGGTGAAGATCGCGTTCGTGCGATCTCCATCGACTCCACTGACGGCCTTGTCCGCGGAATGGAAGTCGTTGACACAGGCGCACCGATCTCCGTTCCGGTAGGACCAGGCGTTCTAGGAAGATTGATCAATGTGATCGGTGATGGGATCGACAACAAGGGCCCGATCGCAAGCGAAAAACGTTGGTCCATTCACCGTTCTGCTCCGAATTTCGCAACGCTCTCAACACAGAAGGAGATGTTCGAAACAGGCATCAAGGTGATCGACCTCATTGAGCCGTTCACAAAGGGTGGCAAAACAGGTCTCTTCGGTGGTGCGGGTGTTGGCAAGACCGTTATCATCCAGGAGCTCATTCACAACATCGCAAAGCAGCACGGCGGTTACTCCGTGTTTGCCGGTGTTGGTGAGCGTACTCGTGAAGGAAATGACCTTTACCTCGAAATGACAGAGTCCGGCGTTATCGACAAGACAGCACTTGTATTCGGTCAGATGAACGAACCACCGGGAGCTCGTGCTCGTGTTGCTCTTACGGCACTTACAATGGCCGAGTACTTCCGTGACGAAGAAGGTCGGGACGTTCTTCTCTTCGTTGACAACATCTTCCGCTTCACACAGGCCGGTTCTGAAGTATCGGCCCTTCTCGGTCGTATGCCTTCTGCCGTAGGTTACCAGCCAACGTTGGCAACGGAAATGGGCGCCCTCCAAGAACGTATCGCCTCAACGGATCGCGGTTCCATCACGTCTGTGCAAGCTGTGTACGTTCCTGCTGATGACCTTACTGACCCAGCACCTGCCAACACCTTCAGCCACCTTGATGCTACTACGGTTCTCAGCCGTCAGATCGCAGAGCTTGGTATCTATCCAGCTGTGGATCCACTCGATTCCACCTCACGGATCCTTGACCCGCTGATCATCGGTGAGCTCCACTACAACACGGCAACACGCGTGAAGAAGATCCTTCAGACCTACAAGGACCTTCAGGACATCATCTCGATCCTCGGTATGGATGAACTTTCTGATGAAGACAAGTTGACGGTGTACCGTGCTCGCAAGATCCAACGATTCTTCTCCCAGCCATTCCACGTAGCCGAGCAGTTCACCGGCTTCCCTGGTCGCTACGTAAAGATCAACGACACCATCGCTGGCTTCAAGGCCATCCTTGATGGAGACGTGGATGATGTGCCGGAAGGCTACTTCAGCTATAAGGGCACGCTCGACGAAGTATTGGAAGCCTACAAGAAGTCGCAGAACTAATATGTCTGAACACATCCTCAACGTCAGCGTTGTTACCCCGCGCGCAACGGCCTACGAAGGCACAGCACTCGCTGTAAGCGTACCGGGATCACAAAGCCCCTTCCAAATCCTTTATAATCACGCACCGATCATCTCTTCGTTGGATATCGGCGTGCTGAAGATCGAGGATGAGAAGAACCACGTGTCGTACTTCGCAGCACGCGAAGGGTTCATTGAAGTTCTCAAGAACAACGTGAATATCGTTGTACAAGACATCCTTCAGGCCAAGGACATCGATGTTGCCAGCGCAGAAAATGATCTTGCATCGTCACGCGCCAAGGCAGATTCAGATCCTGACAGAAATGCACGCGAACTCGCTCGCAAAGAATTGCATTGGGCCGAGGCACGGATCCGCGCCGCACGATTGCAGGCGGAGTAGCGAATAGCGAATAGCGAACAGCGAATAGCGAATAGCGAATAGCGAATAGCGAATAGCGAATAGCAAATAGTGAATAGCGAATGGTTGATGGTGACCTTTGATTCACTATTCGCTATTCGCTATTCGCTATTCTGAATTCGCTATTCGCTGTTCATTTGGCTATTTTTGCCTATGGCACTCGAAAAGATCCTCAGCGAAGGCATCACATTTGATGATGTACTTCTAGTTCCGCGGTATTCGGAGACACTCCCCCGCGACGCAGATACCTCAGCCTTTCTTACGCGCAACATCAAGCTTCGGATACCGATCATCAGCGCTGCGATGGATACGGTAACCGAGTCGTCGATGTCCATTGCGCTCGCTCGTGAAGGGGGCCTGGGGATCATCCATAAGAACATGTCGATCGAACGCCAGGCAGAGGAAGTGGACCGTGTGAAGCGCTCAGAGAGCGGCATGATCCGTAAGCCTATCACCATGCGTCGAGAGAACACGGTGCGTGATGCACAGGATCTGATGGCCAAGTACAAGGTCTCGGGATTCCCAGTGATCGATAGTGAGAACCGGCTTGTAGGGATCGTTACCAATCGCGATATGCGATTTGCACTCAATAGTGATGAACCCGTTGCCAACATCATGACAAGCGAAGGTCTCATCACTGCATCGATCGGGACAACACTCGAAGATGCTGAGCGCATTCTTCATCAGCATCGTATCGAGAAGCTCCCCATCGTTGATGCCTCGGGAGTACTTGTTGGGTTGATGACCGTAAAGGACATTTCAAAGAAGCAGAAATATCCGAAGGCAGCCAAGGACGATCAAGGTCGCCTGCTCGTTGGTGCCGGACTCGGCATTGCCGTTGACACGATGGACCGGGTGGCGGCACTTGTTGATGCAGGAGTTGACGTTGTTGTGGTTGACACAGCACATGGCCATACAAAGGGTGTGATCACGATGGTAAGCGCCATCAAGGGTCGCTACTCATCTTTGAGCGTGATCGCCGGCAACATCGGCACAGGTGAAGCAGCACAAGCGCTCATCGATGCCGGTGCAGATGCGGTCAAGGTTGGTATCGGCCCCGGCTCTATCTGCACTACACGTGTAGTGGCCGGTGTTGGCGTTCCTCAGATCACCGCCGTGATGAATGTTGCCGAGGTTGCGTCACGCTCGAATACCCCCGTGATCGCCGATGGCGGCATCAAGCAGACCGGTGATGTAGCCAAGGCCATCGCTGCCGGTGCAGACACCGTGATGGTTGGCGGTATGCTTGCCGGTCATGAAGAGTCTCCGGGAGAGAAAGTGCTCCTTGAGGGCCGTGCCTACAAGATGTATCGCGGCATGGGTTCACTTGGTGCCATGAACCAAGGGTCCGCTGATCGGTACTTCCAAGATGTAGAAGACGAGATCGCAAAGCTCGTTCCGGAAGGTATTGAAGGCCGCGTGCCATATAAAGGAAATGTGGCCGACACAATCTATCAACTCGTTGGCGGTCTCCGAGCAGCAATGGGATACTGTGGCTGTTCAACGATCGAAGACATGAAACGTGATGCACGGTTCGTCCGTATGACATCTGCCGGACTGCGCGAGTCGCACCCGCATGACATCATCATCACAAAAGAATCACCGAACTATAACACCCGCTGAACATGGCTACATCCGCCCAAACCAACACAGCGAAACTGCGCATTGCCGCACTTCGCGCTGCAATGAAGGTCAACAAGCTTGATGCATACGTGGTCTCGCATGTGCCAAGCCTGCGCTACCTCTTTGGCTTTTCGGGATCAACGGCACTAGCCATTGTCACCGGAAGAAAGGCCTACTTCTTCACCAATGATCTCTACGAAGTACAGGTTCGCAAGGAACTGATCAAGGTCGACGGTCTTGAAGTGATCATCGATCGCGATTCCTGGGGAACCGTGGCAAAGAAGGGGCTGGCCAAGACCTGGAAGTCCGTTGGCTTTGATCCTACAAAACACTCCGTGGCTTCACACAAGGTGATGAAGAAGGCGCTCGGTAGCGCAAAACTCGTAGAGACGTCAAACATCGTTGAGAACATCACACGAGTGAAGAGTACGGCCGAGATCAAAAGTATCAGCCATGCTGCTCAGATAGCAAGTACGGCCTACGAACGCATGTTGGGAATTCTCAAGCCGGGAATGACCGAACAACAGGTCTCTACCTTCCTCGCCTCTACAACGCGTGAGCTCGGCTCTGAAAAGGATGCTTTCGACATCATCGTGGTAGCAGGGGTACGCAGTGCCATGCCCCATGGCAGAGCAAGTTCTGCCGTCATCAAGAGTGGCGACGTGGTAACCGTGGACTTTGGTTGCTGCGTCAACGGCTTGTATAGCGACATGACCCGCACCTTCTGCGTTGGCACGCCGGGCAAGAAGGTCATGGAGGTCTTCGGTGTGCTCTATGATGCACACATGACGGCCTTAGATGCAGCCGTAAGCGGCGTTGGAGCAGCGGAACTCGACAAAGCAGCACGCACGGTTATTGAGCGTGCCGGCTACGGAGAGTATTTCCGTCATTCCCTTGGCCATGGACTTGGGTACGAAGTACACGAGAATCCGCGCGTTTCTTCTGCGAACAAGGGAGAGACCATTCCATCCAATTGTGTGATCACGATCGAGCCCGGGATCTATCTGCCGGGCAAGTTCGGCATGCGTATCGAAGATGATGTGGTTGTGACGCCGAACGGCCCGCAGATCCTTACAACCGCCCCGCGCGAACTTGTGATCGTGTAAGGAGTAATGGCACAACATTCTGTCCTCGTCTTCGCGTATTATTTCCCGCCGATGGGATTGAGCGGCGTTCAGCGCGTCTCAAAATTCGTCAAATACCTTCCCGACAACGGATGGCAACCACACGTCATCACTACGGGACCAACGGCTTACTACGCTCATGATCCGTCCCTGCTCGAAGAGCTTGAGGGACGAGACATCGTCATCCATCGTACCAGTGGAGCAGATCCGAATTCCCTCCTCAAAGGCAAGGGTACGGTGAAGATGCCGCGTGAGTGGATGCGCAAGATCATGCGTAAGGCAAGTGATACGATCTTCATTCCGGACAACAAGCGCAGTTGGGCCAAGCAGGCCTTAGCTCTAGCACGAGAACTCGTGAAGGAGCATACCTTTGATGCGATCTTTGTGAGCGGTCCCCCATTCTCTGCGATGATGGCTGCCGCTGAACTCAGTGAAGAGACAGGTATTCCGCTTGTTGTTGACTACCGCGACCTCTGGTATGGAAATCAGTTTCATTTCTATCCAACACCGTGGCATGCACATCGGCATCAAGCATTGGAGCACGACGTGCTTACGCATGCATCACGTGTGACCGTTACCAATCGCAGACTCAAAGAGCGACTGATCGCAACGTATAACCACCTCAACTTTGAGGATGTGGTGATCCTTCCGCACGGGTTCGATCCCGAGGATATTCCTGCTCCGCCCCCTACCAAGCGCAATGATGGCGTATTTCGATTGACCTATGCAGGCATCTTCTACGATGTTGTAACACCGATACCATTCTTCAAAGCTGTCAAGAAGGTGATGTCGGAACGCAAGGACGTGCCGATCGAACTCCACTTTGCGGGACTACTGCGCGAGGAATACAGCAAGGCCGCTAAAAAACTCGGGCTCTCAGACGTGATCCATGATCAT
Source organism: Ignavibacteria bacterium (assembly GCA_016707005.1). NCBI lineage: Bacteria > Pseudomonadati > Ignavibacteriota > Ignavibacteria > Ignavibacteria bacterium. Next base: position 315,827 of record JADJIQ010000001.1, on the reverse strand, counting down.
GGATATTGCGCCCACGAAGAATCTGTGAAGCTACTCATGGAAAGTGATGTATTGTGGATGATGGTAGGCAATACACGGAATGCAGACACCATCTCCAGTGCCAAACTGTACGAGTACTTCGGCACGAGAAAACCCCTTCTGGTAAGCGTCCCCAACGGAGCACTCAGGAAAGACGCCGAGCGCTACGGTGCTTCATGGATCACAGACCCGGATGATGTTGAGGCGATCGCGCTTTGCATCAATGAAATGATCGATGCATGGAAGAAGGGGGCTCTCCCCCGCCCGGATGAGTCCGTCGTTGAACAGTTCAACCGTACAACCCTCACGAGTCAGCTCGCACGCCAGCTCGCCCTCAGCACCCGCGTAATGTAACGCACCAGCGTCCCATCTTCAGTCCCATCTTACGTCCCATCTTACGCCTTCACCCGGTCCCGTAAGATCTCGGCGATGTCCTTCACCTGCACTGAATCAACCTTTTCCGCGGCCTTTACGCCGTCGGTGATCATCGTTGTGCAGAATGGACAGTTCACGGCTATTGTCTGAGCGCCAGTTCCCAGAAGTTCATTCGTCCGAACTTCATTCACGCGGTCTCCCACGTGTTCCTCCATGAACATACGTCCCCCACCTGCGCCGCAGCAGAGACCGCGATCCTTCGATCTTGCAGGTTCGAGCACTGTAAGGCCCGGCACATTTTCCAGAGTAGCCCTAGGAGCCTCATATTCGTCGTTGTAGCGACCCAAGTAGCACGAGTCATGATAGGTCACAGCTTCGGCAGAAGCCTTCGTACGATCGATCACAAGACGACCCGTTTCGATCAGCTCCTGAATGAACTGTGTATGGTGCAGGATCTCCGCTGAAAAGCCGAACTGTGGGTATTCGTTTTTGAGGGTGTTGAAGCAATGTGGGCACGTGGCCACGATCTTCTGCACATCGTAGCGCTGGAAGGTCTCTACGTTTGTCTTTGTGAGCATATCGGCCAAATACTCATTGCCGGTCCTGCGTGCCACATCACCGGTGCAGTTTTCCTCCGTACCCAGGATGCGGAAGTCCACTCCGGCGATCTGCATGAGTTCGGCGAAGGCCTTTGTGGTCTTCTTTGCGCGTTCGTCATAGGATCCGGCACATCCGACCCAGAACAGTACCTCCATCGACGGGTCTTCTGCGGCCGTTTTGATGCCCATCCCTTCGGCCCAGTTTGCGCGGTCTGCCTGACCAAACCCGCCCCAGGGAACGGAATTCGTCTCCATGTTCCCGTAGATGTCCGGCAACAACGCCGACTCATCGTTGAATTGGGATTCCATCATCACCATCGACCTGCGCATTCCAACGATGGCCGGGACGTGTTCGATGTTCACCGGACATTCCTGCATACACGCACCGCATGTGGTACATGCCCAAAGAGCATCTGGATCTACATAGTCACCAATGAGCTTCTTATCCCAAACGGCCTGTTCATCCGGAGAAAGTTCGCCCCCTGCTTCTTTCTTCAGGATAAGGGGCGCCTTGTCTACGGTACGGTCGTGAATGGCAACAATGATGCCGCGCGGGTCGAGAACCTTGCCCGTTTGATTGGCCGGACAGACGCTTGTGCAGCGTCCGCAATGGGTACACGTATATCCGTCGAGCAACGACTTCCACGACAGATCTTCAATGTCCACTACGCCGAACTTCTCAACACCTTCAGCCTCAAAATCGATCTTCTCCATGCTGTTCGTTGGAGAAAGGGGTCCTAGAAAGACATTCGGAATGGACGTAAGAACGTGGAGGTGTTTAGAGAACGGGAGGTAGTTCATGAAGGCCAGGATGAGAACGGCGTGCATCCACCAGGTTACCTCAAAAACAACCCCGCTCGCATCACCGAGCACGCCATGAAGCATAGCGCCAAACGGACGTCCAACAGGGCGAACAGCCCAGGAGAAGTCCTCGCCGAACACATGAAGTCTGAGCGAGTTCTGGATAAAGAGGGCAGTTACGATCGAGAAGATCGTAAGCAGGATCATGCCTGCTTCCACCTTTTCGTGTTCAACTTGGAGTCGGCGAACCTTGGTCACATACCTGCGCCAGAGTGACATCATCGTGCCAACGATGATCAGCAGGCAGAAGATGTCCGTGAGGATCGTTATTACCGAGTAGACTGGACCAAGGAAGTTGAATGACCAACCTTCATGGAATCCTTCGAGAACCATTTCCAGCGCGGAGAACAGCAGGATCAAGAAGCCCCAGAAGATCATCGCGTGGATCGGTCCGGCCACGCGGTCTCGCAGGATCTTGCTTTGGCCAAAGCCAACAACAAGTGTTGTGCGGATGCGTTCGCCGATGTGGCTGAATCGATCATCGGCCTTTCCTACCCGCAACCACGCGATCAGGCGCATCGCACTACGAAGGAAGAAGCCCCCTGCCATGAGCAGGACGATGACGAAAATGATGTTCTTGATGTCCATGTTGTATTCCCTTGCTTCCAGCGAAGATACCAAACGCTAACTTTGCAGTCTCGATCACAATGGAGACTCCATGAGTCAGCAGGTAAGTGCCGAAGTTGCGATAGCAGCCATTCAGTCCGGACACCGGATCTATCTTCATAGCGTGGCAGCTGCGCCCCAGACTCTGATCAAGGAGATGGTCCGTCAGGCAGCTCGGTTGCAGGATGTAGAGATCATTCATCTCCACACAGAGGGACCTGCTCCGTATGCGGAGCCACAGTATGCCAATAGCTTCCGGGTGAACTGTCTGTTCATCGGCGGGAACATGCGCAAGGCCGTACAAGAAGGTCGTGCAGACTATACACCAGTCTTTCTCTCCGAGATCCCACACCTGTTTCGCAGCAACATTCTCGACATCGATGTTGCATTGATCAACGTCTCGCCCCCTGACAAACATGGGTTCTGCTCACTCGGAGTTACGGTTGAGGCAGCGCATGAAGCACTCCTTTCGGCTGAGATCGTGATCGCTCAGATCAATCCCAACATGCCGCGTACGCATGGAGATGCCTTGGTTCACATGAACCGACTTACGTACATGGTTGAAGTGGATGATCCGATCTTTGAGGTACAGCCGCCGGAGCTGGGAGAGGTGGAGCAAGCCATCGGACGTCACGTTGCATCCCTTGTTGATGATGGGGCTACCCTGCAAATGGGCATTGGCGCTATTCCCGACGCTGTTCTTCACGAACTTCACGGACACAAGGACCTTGGCGTTCATACAGAGATGTTCAGTGATGGTCTGATCCCTCTCCTTGAGAAGGGCGTTGTGAATGGAAGACGTAAAACGGTACACCCGAACAAGATCGTGGCAACGTTTGTGATGGGAACCAAGAAGGTGTACGAGTTCATCGATGATAATCCGATGGTGGCCATGCTTGATGTGGCCTACGTGAACAACCCAACGGTGATCCAACGGAATCCCAAGATGACGGCGATCAACAGCGCCATCGAAGTGGATCTCAGTGGCCAGGTCTGTGCTGATTCGATCGGAACGGCCCCCTACTCAGGCGTCGGTGGTCAGGTAGATTTCATGCGGGGTTCTGCATTATCGAGAGGCGGCAAACCGATCATCGCACTTCCCTCACGAACGGCAAAGGGTGTGAGTCGCATTGCAACGATCTTGAAGCCCGGTGCAGGAGTGGTTACCTCAAGAGCGCATGTGCACTATGTGGTAACAGAACACGGCATCGCCTATCTTCATGGAAAGACACTTCGAGAACGTGCGGAGACGCTGATCCACATCGCACATCCCGACGAACGGGAACGCCTCGCACGAGAGGCACGCGACCAATGGAAGGTGTCGGTTCGGATCTGACCAATACCATGAAAACACCTACCCTCATTGCATTGTGCACCCTCGCGGGTGGAATGTCAAACGTGCTTGCACAGCCAGCGATACCCGCTCCATTCATGGTTGATGTGCTGTCATTCCGAAGCGTCGTGAACCCCGCCATGACACGGGTCGATGTCTATGTATCCGTGCCCTATGAGTCATTGCAGTTCTCCGAGTACAACGGCACGATGGTTGGAGAGTACTCCGTTACAACTACCGTTCGCGATACAGCCGGCAGAAAGCTGTTCGATTCAACGTATAAGCGGAGCGTGGTTGAGGACGATTATGCCGTTGCGCGGGGGAAGACCGGAAAAGCAGACAATGCTGTTCGACGATATGAGCTTCGACCGGGTACATATCGCATTGAAATCATTGCACGCGACGTGTTTGGACGACGCGATCATACTGTTACACGGAAGATCGTTGTCCCCTCTCTGGCAACAGGGTCAACGAACATGAGCTCCGTGATGCTAGCAAGTGACATTGAACAGCGCGGTGATCGATTCTCCATTGTGCCCTATGTTGGAGACATCGTGTGGTCGAACGAGGTATCCCTATTCGCCTTTGTAGAGATCTACCTCAAGGATGTGCCCACGAAGGGTCTCCTCGCATGGACCATCGAAGCTACAGACGGACGTATGCTTGCATCCGGAACGGGAGAGCCCTTTATCGCCGAGAGGAACGTCATACAGTCCTTTGTACCACTCACAACACCACCACGAATGATCCCAGGCACGTATTCGTTGCGACTGCGGCTTCACCCGGTGGGTGGTTCCGAGGTTGCAGATACGAACATCGTTCTTGCGGAGCGCACACGACCGTATGTGGTCCCGCGCTCTATGACTGGGGCAGTCCTCAGTGACGTTACAAAGGCAATCAAGCAGTTGATCTATGTAGCCGACCAGAGCGACATCGATGTGATCCAAGGCGGAGCAACGGAGATAGAACGACTCACGAGATTTGAAGACTACTGGAAGAAACTCGATCCCACGTCATCAACAGTACGAAACGAGGCTCTAGAAGAATATTACTCTCGCATTGAGCAGGCCAATCGCAGGTTCAAGTCCTATACAGAGGGATGGCTCACGGATATGGGGCGAGTATATATCATCTACGGTGAACCGATGAACACAGAGAGATTCACGGCACAGAACGGAGTCTCCATTGTTACGAGGTGGCTATACCCAAACAACTTGTCGTTCACGTTCGAAGACAATACAGGATTTGGCGACTATCGACTACGCACGCCGCTTCCGGCAAACGCTAAGTATAGTTATCGCAGATAGCGGAGCTGCTCCGATCCTAGAATAGAAAAAGAAACGGCGTCTCGCCAAAAGCGAGACGGCCGTTATTGTTTTTACGCGAATGGTTAGCGCACTACAACCACTGTAAGGACAGCACGATCAGCTCCGTTTGTCGCTACGATCGAGTATGTACCTGACGTGAGAGTTGAGGAAGCGATCGAGACCGTTTCCGTGCCGTTCACAGCGCCGTCAAACAGCGTCGAAACCGTACGTCCCGCTGCATCAACAACTGTTACGGTCACGTTTCCGTTCGATGTGAGACGAACAGCGGAGTTGTCGGCAACAGGGTTGGCTCCGACAAGCGAGAGTCCGATGGCACCGGTTTCGCTGACAACTTCTGTTTCAACACTTGTAACAGTGCTCGAACCACGAAGCTGAACAGTTGGAGCATCAGCTGCATTTGAAACAAAGGCAAGAACAGCACCGAAGATCGTCTTCTTGGACGTAGGTGCAAAGGTGACCTTCACAACATGTGTTGCACCGGCTGCAACCTTGATCGGTACGCCATTCACAATCCCGCCACCTGTGATATCGAACGACATTGCATCTGCACCCGTAAGAGCGTAGTCTGTGATGTTCAGTTCAGAATTACCGGTGTTGGTAAGTGTGAAGGACATTTCCTTTGAAGCATCAACTTCAACAGCGCCGAAGTTGAGCGTGCTGAGGCTTACAGCGATCTTTGGAGCGGCAGCATCAGTTCCAAGCAACCAGTCAATGACCTTTTCTGTGAGTGCATTGCGAGACGCAGTAGCAGCGATGATCTCGGAACCAACCGAACCGTAGACAAGACGTCCACCATAGGTAGGCTCTACACGAACCATAGCCACATTGTTTTGGTTGTTGTCGTAATACAGCACCGGCTTGGCCTTGGAGCCCGACGTGAGCTTGATGATGTCCGTGCCAAGAGCGTAGTACGGATAGTCTTGCGTTGCTGCATTGCCCGTGAATGTGATACCGCCACCGATCGGATCACCCGTAACGCCCTTTACAGGGAACTGGATGAGTGACGTTGGGTTACCATTTGCATCGAAGTTTGCACGGAATTCGAACTTGCTGAGGTCAATACCGGCAACTGTCCGATACCAAACACGTGTTGGATCGAATGCTGCATTTGTGGAATAACGGTCGAATGCAGCGTACATACCTGCTTGCGACTGGATCCAAATGCCCTTCTTTGCCTTGAGAAGGTTTTCGATTTCTGTCAGTGTTGTTCCGCGCAGGTTCAGCCAGTATGCATCAAATGCAAAGATCGCTGCATCGAATTCACTTGATGGGTAGTTCGTGAGGATCTCTGTTGAATATGGCATATAGACCACATCCTTGAGATACTTGGCAGATGATTGAGCGGCGATCTGCGTCAGCGGAGCACCTTCATTACCAAGACCGTAATAGTTCACAACCTTACCGCCATTGACGAGGTAATACACGTTCGGTACCATGCCGCCAAGGCCATCCGTAGCGGCCAAGGAGGTTCCGATCGATACAAACACCGAACGATCCGGTCCTGTGACCTTGAGTTCAGTTGTAGCCGTGCCATTCCCTGGAATGGTCACCGTTGCTGGCACGATCTCTGCAGCCATGCCGATCTGAGCAAGAGCTTCAGAATTGCTAACTGTGAGGTCAACCGTCACAGGCTCGGATCCACTGTTGTTCAGGGCGATCGTCTTTGTGTCTGTGGAACCGCGGTCTACGCGCTCGTAGATACCGGAGAGGTTCGCCGTTGCCTTGGATCCTTCGAAATAATCGAAGGCGTTCGGTGTGGCATTCGTTACCGAAGCACCAGCCTGAATGATCTCGAGCGAAGCATCATCTTGGATGAATGCGATGCCGTAGAGATTGGTCTTATTCCATGTAAGATCACTGCCCACTGCCGGTGTGAACGTATAGGTCTTCGTTTCACCTGCAGCTTGTGTGATCGCCGTGCCGGCAGCATCCGGATACATGAACATCATGATATCACCGAATGTGCGCTCACCATTGCTGTTTGGCAACGTAGAAGGCAGGTTAGCGATCGTTACCGAACGCTGGATGGTTGAGAAGAAGAGGTGAGCACCTGAAAGAGCACGGTCTGTCTTGACCGTTACTTCGATCTTGCCGCCAACTTGCTTCACATCGATCTTGGCCATCGACGTAGGAGGGATCTGCGAGACAAGATTGTTGATCGCAGCTACACCAGCAGTTGGATTGATGTTCATCGTACCACCAACACGCAGATACGGAATACCGGAGATCCCATAGAGATCGTGGCGGACCTGTGGATGATTACCATTCATCACGTTCCATGGATCGCCCGGAGCAGGGTAATTCATGTGATAGCGCACAGAGATGATATCATTCTCAAGCTTCACAACAGCTTCGATATACGGAGCTGCTTGAGCACATGGAGGACATGTAGCGCTTGTGAATTGTTCGAGCAATTTGATGCGCTTATATGCACCTGTGAATTGGGCATTAGCAGCACCCGCAGATACAAGCACCAATAAGGCGGCAAGTATGAGCGAACGGAAGAGTGAACCAGAACTCATGCATGGTCCTTTCGGGGAACGAAAAAAGGAAAGTTGTACAGTTAGAATCAAGGTCATCAGAGGTTCCAAGCCCTAAATATAGGATTCATCGGAACACGCTGAGCATGCGCCATCCGAGGTTCCGACACAAGGTGTCAGATTTTGTTACAGTTCAAAGGGTCAACCGCGTTTCTTTGGCTTCGTACTGCCCTTTTGCTGACCATTTTTTCCACCGATCCGACCCTGTTGCTGCCCCGGGATCGCTTTTCCCTGAGCTGCGGCCATTTCCTGGGCGTCGCGCATCTTCTTCTGGAGCCAGGATTCCTTCTTGGGCATCTTCTTCAGATCGGCCAGGGTTAGCTTATTCTTCGCAAACTTGGTCTGATACACCTGCTGCCCAATGGCAACCACATTGAAGACGAAATAGTAGAGGTTTAGACCCGACGGAAGGGTTGAAAACATCAACGTGAGCATCACCGGCATCATGTAGACCATGGCCTTTTGGCGCGGATCCGTAACTGCCTGCTTTTGCTGGATAAAGAGTGTGGCACCCATGAGCAGAGCCAGACCCGAGAACTTGTCGATGTTGAAAAGGGGCAGTTTGAACGGCAAGGACAGGATCACATCGGGCACACTGAGATCGGTCAGCCAGAACGGGAGGAAACTAGCCTGGCGAAGTTCAATATTGAGGTTCAGAACTGCATACAGAGCGTACAGGAACGGCATTTGGAGCAGAAGGGGCAAGCACCCACCGGCAGGGTTGATGCCATACTCACTATAGAGCTTCATCATCTCCTGTTGCTGGGTCTGGTTGTCATCCTTGTGCTTCTCGCGGATCTCATTCATGAGCGGCGCAACGAGTTGCATCTTCCTGGCCGACTTCATCTGGGTGATCCCCAGAGGGTAGAGTAGGAGCTTCATGAGGAGTGCGAACAGGATGATCGCAATACCATAGTTCGGAATGCCGGAGTTGATGAATTTCAGAGTTGGCAGCATGAAGTATTCGCCGATCGGCTTCACGATCCATTTCCAGCCGAAATTCATGATCCCGGTAAGGCCATACGATGCCAGTGTATCGTACTGCATCGGCCCCACATACAGCGTCATAGCATGTTTCTGCAAGCCTCCTGCATAGGGGAGTTTGAAGGTGAGCGAATACTGCTCTTCATACCCTTCATCGGGCAGACCGTAACGAACACCTTTGTAGAAGGCAGACCCATCGAAGCCCTTCGGAGGGATCATCGCTACAGCGAAGTACTTGGAGCGTGTTGCCAGATAGTCGATCGTTCCGTTGGCGTTCTTCTCAACCGGAGCATTGAACTCTGAGGCATCCAATTCATCTACGTCGCCATTTGTGGAAACGATGGCAACGGCGTTATTCGATTCGTCAACGCTGCTCCCCTCTTGATACCGAATACCGCGAGACCACTCGAGGTTGACGTATCGGTTGGTCTGTGGGATCACGCCTTCCATCCCATCAAGTGCCAGCTCTGTGCCCACATCATAGTGGTCACCGGAGAAGGTGTAGGAACGGGTAATGGTTCCGCCAGGCGAGACCATGGCAGTAGCCCGAATGGTCAGAGTTTGACCGGGAGCAACGTAGATGCTGTCCTTATCCGTTTCCCACATGAAAGGAATCGAGCGTGCCTCAACCTTTTTCCCGTTCATGGCGCGGAACGAAAACCCATATTCATAGGCACCTGGTTGGACGATGTCTACATGTGCCGATGTGTCCTTGTCCTTGTACCACGGGTGGTACTTCTTCAGCTGCCACGACCGAACCGTTGCACCGTCGGAACTGAGACGGATCCGGTACAGGTCTGAGGCAACAGTAATGGTCCTGGAGGGTGCCGATTGAAAATTCACCGGCGGTGCATCAGGCACCACTGCAGCTTTTTTGACCTCTTGTTGCTCGGTCTTTTGAGCGGTCTTCTGAGGCGTTACGTCCCGTTGTGTGGTCGAACTTTGGAAGAAGATCCAGAGACCAACAACAACGGAAATGAGGATGACGCCAATAAGGGATTGTCTGTCCATGATACCTTAGATCGTATGCACGTGATCGTGATGAGAATGACCAGGAGCCGGGGGAACAGGATCGTGCCCGCCACGGTGGAAGGGATGACATTTTGAGATTCGTTTCACACCAAGCCAAGACCCACGAATAGCACCATAGGATCGTATGGCCTCGAGCGTGTATTGAGAGCAGGTAGGTGTGAATCGGCACGATGATGGGAACATCGGCGAAATGGCCACTCGGTAGAACCGAATAATGGCCACAAGGACAACAGCGATCGGGGTTAGGCGTTTCTGCTGCATACGGAGATCGCTTGGTCTAGGGCTGCGGCTACATGGGGATGGACATCCGAGAGGCGCAGTAGCATTGGAGACTTGGGTGCAGAACGCCACACGAGAACGACTGTATGGATGCCGGCCCGAGAGAGTGCTTGGGATCGTGCCGGAACCGATCGGCGAACGGCTTCGCGAAGGAGACGCTTAACTCGGTTTCGCACAACGGCATGTTTGGCCGTACGCTTGCCGATCGTGACGCCAAATGTGAACGTCTCGACTGATGAACGATCGCCGGAAAAGGCCGCCGTCAACGAAAGCGGCCCGGACGTTGTACGACGACCGGACCGCATTACGTCATTGAATGCGCCTTGACCCTTTAATGGTCGAACGACCATGGGAGGGGGCTTTTCTTAGCGTGCGAAGCTGACAGCGATACGGGCGCGGCCCTTAGCACGACGGCGTGCAAGGACTTTACGGCCGTTCTTAGTTGCCATACGGGCACGGAAACCGTGAACGTTGACGCGGCGACGACGACTTGGTTGATACGTACGCTTCATAATTACACCAGGGTTTTCGGTTTGACTCGATTTGACAAGACTTCAAAGATACGAAGGATCAGTTGATGTTCGTCACACCTGGCGGAAACGGCTGGTGTTGCCCGTCAACCTGAACCTCGCCATACTGGTTCTCATACTTCCCAATATTATCGGCAAGGGCGTGCAGGAGAAGCTTGGCATGCTGGAGAGTCATCACGATCCGAACGTGAACCCGAGCCTTTGGCACCCCAGGAAGGATCCGTGTGAAATCCACCACGAATTCGGCGGGTGAGTGGGAAATGATCGCAAGGTTTGAGTAGATACCTTCGGCTTCTTTTTCGCCGAGTTCAATGGTCATCTGCTGCTGGTTTTGCGGATCGTTGGGGTTATTTGGGTTGTTTGCCATTATAGTTTGGCTCCTTTCTCTTGTGCTTCTTTCATTTTGTCCACCATCTTGTTGCGGCCATACAGCCCCTCCATGATGAGGTAATAATCCTTGCTTGTGCGGTATTTGTCCTCTAGAGCCTCCAGTTCCATGATGAGCATCTTCACCTTGGCTGTCTCTTTTCGGACTTCATAGACATTTGCAAGCTGCTCTAGGACGACGATATCGTCGCGGTATTTGAACGATGACTTACGAAGACGTTCGAAATACTCTGCAGATGTCTTGAGATCGGTCAGATAGGTTGTGTCTGGACGATAGTTCTTGCTCTTGTCCATCTTCTCCAGTTCTGTTCTCTGCTTTGTACTCGCAATATTCTTGTAGTTGGCTGCAAGGTTGTACAGAGCAGTCTCGTTGTTAGGCTCCATCTGGATCACGCTTTTGTACTCTGACACGGACTCTTCGTACTTCCCTGCTCCAGAGAGCATGGCCGCATATTGAAGTCGATACAGTACAACTGTTGGTTCCTTCGCGATCTGCGCCTTGAGTTCGGCCATTGCTTCATCTGTTTTGCCAAGATTCTGAAGAAGCTGCGTACGAAGAGGAACAAGCTCTTGATCGGTAGGTTTCGCCTGCATCACCAGATTGGTCCAGGTAAGTGCATCCGTGTAGGTGCCTCTCTGATACGCAATGAATGCCAGGGATTTCAGGGGGCTTATCGTAGCGCTGCGAGTGCGCCACTTCTCCATCTCTGACACCGATGCCGGTGCATTGTAGGTCCATCCTTCGATGACTGCTTCACTCGCCCCTTCAGCCATCGTAAAGACGATGAGATCTCGTCCACCAACGTCAAACCGGTCCTTATAGATCACGCCATTCGTGATGCTGTCCATCTTTGTAAAGGCTGCAGTGCCCAATGCCTTGATCACGTCTCCGCGTGTAGAGATCATTGTGATGTTCTTGGAACGCAAGATTTCGAAACCCGGACGCTCCATTTCCCACCATCGCTGATAGATCTCAATGGCCTTGGTAGTATCACCCTTGATCTCCAGGATCTGTCCAAGCAGAACGAGAGGATCTGAATATTCAGGCTTGATCTCGAGGGCACGCTCAAGATTTGTTCGAGCATCACTAAGCCGTTGGGTATCATTTGCCTCAACATACTTATTGAAGTTTGTGATCCCTCCGTTGTATTGTCCTACCCAGAGGTTATAAAGGTTGACCGATATCATCGTTTGTTGCTCAGGCTTCACGCCCGGGCACAGACGAGCCTTGCCATATGCCTCTACCATTCCGTCCGTGTCCTTCAGGGCTTCGTTCACCTCGCCAAGCATCACCAATGCATCGCAGTCATTGGGATTTGTCACAAGTGCTTTATTGATAGCGGTCTTTGCCTTGACGTAGTCCTGGGCCTGCATGGCCTTACGAGCAGTGGCAAGTTCCGACGATGCACACTGGAAACCCTGTGTGAGGATGGCGAATGATGCAGCTATGATGTAGAAGACGAGGGTACGTTTCATCACGTAAGTCCAGTTCATGAATGCTAGACTGCGAAGATACGGCGAGCCCCCTCTTGAAACGGTCTATTTCCTGCCTCGTGCCTTGCGAAGTCTGTCCTCTACGGCGCGGCGAGATTCAAGTCCCCATGGTGAGAGAAGTTCTTGGGCTCGGTTCGTTGCCGACGCCACTCGTGCTCCTAGTGAAGAGGCCAAGGATTGCTGACTGCTCGTTGGACGACCGAGGAACCCATTCACCTCGCCATAGAGCGAAGACAGTCTCTCGCGCAGTTGTTCTTCGCCGGTGATCAATCCAACCTTTGTGTTCACGAGCTCCTTGTTCAATGCGTCGAGCGAATCGAACCCAGCCTTGATCCTTGCCTTGGCTGCCTGATCGGTAAGTGTTGAATCGGCAAGCCGACGCAACAACTCATCCCGACCAGCCTGTACCTGGGCAACAGTGATAGCCAGATCTTCATTGAGACTATACAATTGAGCCACAAGCTGTTGTTGTACTTCCCTGTCTGCGTCACTATGTCCGTAGATCGAGTCGGTCACAACGCGTATGGTTGTGGTAGCAATCGTCCCCGCCTTATTGAGTTCCACTGTATACGTCCCCTCAGCAAGAAGCGGACCGATAAGCGAGCCAAATGCTCCTCCTACCTCCGAACTCGCTGTTAACGGGGCTGGTTTACGCATTGCAAGTTCAACGCTGTTGAGCCCCTTTCTCGAGGACCCGGGAATGGATCGAATCACGGTTCCGGAACTGTCCTTGATCGTGATCGTAAAGGAGCCGCGGACATGACGATCCTTCAATACGTACCACACACGTGCTGACTCGGTTTTTGATTCTCCGACATAATCAGCGTCTCCGCCAAACCAACGTCCGGCTCCACCACCCTGCGTTCGTATTGCAGGAACAGTTGGTAGAAGTGTGATCTCATCACGGATCACGGATGGGTCGATCGCTCGGAGTACATCAAGCTCGTCGATCACATAGATCCCTCTTCCGTGTGTTGCGATCGCGAGGGCATGATCACGACGTTGAAACGCGATATCGCGAACAGCCGCTGTGGGAAGGTTGTTCTTGAATGCGATCCAGGTTGCACCAGTGTCTAGGGAGATCCACAAGCCGAATTCGGTACCGAGATAGAGGATCCTTGACTGCTCCGGATCTTGACGGATGACGTGGGCATAACCCCTTACATCTGTCATAGGAAGTATGGTCCATGTGGCACCGAGATCTGTTGTACGCGCCACATACGTTCTCATATCGCCACCCATGTGACCATCGAATGTTACGTAGCAGGTTGTTTCATCGTGCCAAGACGGTTCAACGGATGAAACCCACGTATTCTTCGGAAGTATTGAGGATGGAGGCGCTACCATTTTCCATGATGTGCCGCCATCAGTTGTGCGCTGCAGATTCCCATCATCTGTACCGACCCATACGATCGACTCATTCAGCGGAGACTCAGCGATGGCAAAGATGGTGCAGTGATTCTCGGCCGACGAGTTGTCGACGGTGAGTCCGCCGCTTTCTTCTTGTGTGAGTTTCGTACTGTCATTCGTTGTGAGATCAGCGGAGATTCGCACCCAGGTATCGCCCTTGTCCGTGCTCTTGTGTAGGTATTGCGAACCCGCGTAGATTACACCGGCTCTTTTGCCGCGCACAATGGGAGTATTCCAGTTGTACCGAAGCTTGGAAGAACCGTCTTCCGGGGTTGGAGCGATGTTCTTTGTTTCCTTCGTTCGGAGGTTTGTACGGTTCAGATTACCGCCTTGTGATTCCCAATAGACAATGGACGCATCGGCTCGTTCCGGAGCAACATTGAATCCATCTCCGCCCCCTACAAACTTCCATGTACCATTGGTGATACCACCATCTGCATCGGAAGGGCCGCGCCAAGAACCGTTGTCCTGCAGTCCGCCATACACGTTGAAGGGTGTGGCGTCATCGGTTGTAACATGATAGAATTGTGATATCGGAAGATTCTGGAAGAATCGAACGGACTTTCCTTGCTCATAGGACTCATACGCCCCACCGTCTGTGCCAAGGATAATGTGCTGGGTATTCGATGGGTCTATCCACACAGAATGATGATCACTGTGGGCCGCTTGGGCGATGGTTGTAAACGTCAGACCACCATCGTCACTGCGATACATCTGCATTCCGCACTTATAGACAACGTTCTTGTCCTTCGGATCGCAGACGAGTCGAGAGAAGTAGAAGGGGCGAATGTCAACAACAGAGCCAACGTACCGGCGTTCCCACGAGATACCTCCATCGGTGCTACGATACATCGCGGACTCCTTGGATTCCACGCTAGCATAGATAAGCTTTGGATCCTGTGGAGACATCGCGAGTGCAATTCTTCCCATCTCACTGGTGGGCAGCCCCTTCTGCACCCTAGTCCAAGTATTCCCGGCATCCGTACTCCGGAAGATCCCGGATCCGGGACCGCCGGAAACGAACGAATGTGGTGTTCGGCGGAACGACCACATGGCAGCGACCATGATCTTTGGGTTCTTCGGATCGATCACCACGTCTGAACATCCCGTTCGGGCATCACCGCTCAGGATCTTTGACCACGTAGAGCCAAAGTCAGTTGACCTGTATAGGCCGCGATGTTCGCTGTCATTAAAGAGTGGACCGGGCGCAGCAACATAGATCGTCTTCGGATCCTTGGGGTGGATCATGATCTTCGAAATGCGTTCGGTGGAATCCAAACCGCACTTCGTCCACGTCTTCCCTTCGTCGGTGGTACGGTACACCCCTTCTCCAACGGATACACTGTTGCGCGTCCAAGATTCACCAGTTCCTACCCACACGGTATCCGGCCGTTTCTGATCGATCGTGATGGCACCGATCGACTGAGGATACTCATCAAATACCGATGAGAATGTCACACCGGCATTGGTAGTGCGCCATACTCCGCCCCCTGCAGCACCTACATAGAACCGTCGGGGTGCCGTATCCACAACCGCGATGTCACTGATGCGGCCGCTCATCACAGCCGGACCGAGCGATCTTGCTCTGAGTGGTCCAAGCATACCACCTGAGAAGGTGATCTGTGCATGAACACTGCCCGCGCAAAGCAGCAGAGCGATGAATACGTATTGGTGTGTGGTGAATCGCGTGATCATGGGTTCTCCCTCATACATACAGCTACCCCCGCTCGTGGCGGGGGTAGGAGTGTTTACGATCAGATTTCGATCAGTTCTTTTTTGCTGGAGTTTCGCCAGGGAAGGCGAATCGGGAATCCGGGATATCCGTATTCACCTTTGGATTGCTGTAGGACATCGAGAGAATTGTTTGTCCTTCGGAGCGCATCTCCATCAGCATCGGCATTTGAACACCACCAACTTCTTGGTAATTGGACATCATCATGTCCACATCGGCTTCTTGTCCCATCATGCTGATGCGCATGCTAAGCTTCACATCGAGCCACGTTGTAGCATCGATGTAGATGAACTTTACTTCCTTGTCTTTGTCCGTGATCTTGATCTTATACGCAGTTGCACCGTCGATATCTTCCGGTCCAACAAGTTCTAGCAGATAGCCCTTGTCCTTCCAGTCAACCAACAATCCGTCCATGTCTGCTTGATCCGCCATACGCTTTGCTTCGCTCGCCGGCTGCTTTTCCGGCTTGTTGCCGGCCATTGGATTGATACCCCAGGCGGTAGTGCCGTCATAGGCCGTAACCATGGACATTCCTTGGAAGCTCATGTCCATCCGGAATTTCATCGGACGTTTTTGGGTCTGAGTGAAGTTCAATTCCATACCCTGAGACATGGACATCGTTCCGTCCATCACCAGGGTCTTTAGTGATTTGATCTTCGCGAGACCACCACGTGCTTCGATATTTTTGGCAATGATCTCGTCGAGTGTGATGGCAGAAGACGTCAGAACGCCCAAACACATAACAGTGAGGGCTAGAAGAAGTCGACGCATAGTACGATGCTCCGGTACGTTGAAAGTATTGACCCGACAAGATTTGTCGAGCCAGTTACGCAAATTAGGTGCAAGAGTTTCACGTCCACCTATCCTAGTGATAACAAATATGTTCCTTCGCGTGTTCCTGGCGGCCGTGTTTTCTCTCCTTTGCTGGCTGAACATTGCGGCACAGACCGACCCTGCAACGATGCTCCCAACAGTGGATTCCGTTCTATCTGGCGCTTGGTCGGGAGATGTAACAACGGTCTCCGGACTCCGGAACAGGGTCATCATCCATATCTCGGCCTATGTGAACGGCCCATGTGACGCCACGTGGGATAATCCCAACTCCGGGTATTTTGGCAATCAATTTTCGTCAGTGTCATGTTCAGACGGTAAACTCTTGTTTACAAGTGTCAATGACGACTTGGTCTTTGAGGGTCAGGCGAGTGCTCAGCCCCCTACCATCACCGGGGTTTGGAAACAGCGGAAGACGAACTCCCCTGTAGTGTTGAAGAAGATCATCATTCAGGAGCGGACGCAGGAACCGGGGCAGGCCCCACCCTATATCACGTCTGAGATCAGGTTCCCAAACCGCCCGGCCGGGATCATGCTTGCCGGAGAGCTCACGTTCCCGGATACGCTCGGAAGGTATCCTCTTGTGATACTTGCCGGTGACAGAGGTCAGACCGACCGAAATGCAAGGGGCTCGTCGGGACATGCCCCCTATTTGGTACTTGCATCGTTGTTCGCACAGAAGAATATCGCAACACTTCGGATCGATGACCGTGGAGTTGGCCAGTCCACCGGAACCGGAGATATTACGTCCATCGACGATGAGGCTTCGGATATGAGTGCTGCGCTTGAACGGATTCGAACCCATCCTCATATAGATACATCAAGGATCGTGATCATCGGTCACGGCGAAGGGGGCTTGGCTGCTGCCGTTGTCGCAAATCGTTATCCTGATCGTGTGTCGCGTGTCGTGTTCATGAGCACACCAGCGATGGATGGACGGAATACGCTGTTAACGCAGATCGCAGCTCGGGAACGACTCCGCGAAACGGACGAAGAGCTGATCTCGGTTGCTACCGGTATGGTCGATCAATGGTGCACCACCGTTTTGTTGGGAGGAGTTGATAGCGTGGTCGTTCCCCGGATACTCGAGTTAGCAGACTCAATCATTGATGAACGGCCGGATCTGCTCGTGCGATACCCTATGGCTGCTCAATTCAAGCGTGCCGGCAGAGAAGCTTATATTACCTCATCCCTTCTTCCTTGGCTAAGATCCTACCTTTGGTATCAACCATCGGAGTATTTCAGTGCAATGCGTCAACCGTTGCTAGCTCTCTATGCAGAGCGTGATACGGAGATCCCTGGCGAAGAACATGCTGCCGCCTTACGGAAAACGTCGTCTCAGCGCACTCGAACCGTGATCGAGGTTATCAAGGACGTGAACCACATGTTTCAAACCTGCGACGAATGCACGGATGAAGAAATGTCACGCCTCGGTGAAACGGTCAACCCTGAGGTTGTAAAGAGGATCGTTAAGTGGATCCTGCAAGGAAGCTGACCGATATTCGCTATTCGCTATTCGCTATTCGCTGTTCGCTATTCGCTATTCGCTATTCGCTATTCGCTATTCGCTATTCGCTATTCGCTATTCCCCCGCCATACAGGCGCGTGTATACGTAAGCCCCTTGGTGCCCGGACGAATGATCACATATTCGTTCTCGGACCGGTTCTTCATAACATTTGTAAGCGTTGTGGATGCAGCCAGGGTATCGAGCTTCGAGGTTCTGACCACGAGTGGCTTGAGATCCGGAGAGAAGACGAGGAACGTGCTGTCATTCTCTTCGTAGAATTCCGAGACGGCGGTCTTGGTGAGAGCGTCGATCTCTACGGGAGATACGGATACGCCGAGATCGCGGGCAGCGCCATAGGAGAGGTCGATTACACGCTTACGAATAAACGGGCCGCGGTCGGTGACCTCAACAAGGATAGCCTTGCCGGTCTTAGGGTTCTCTACTCGCAGGACGGTGCCGAACGGGAGTGTGCGGTGGGCTGCCGTGTACTCGTGCATGTCGAAGCGGGCTCCGCTCGCTGTTCGGCGGCCATGGAACTGTCCGCCATACCACGAGGCCAGTCCATCTATAGCGTCTGACATCTCGTACGAAACTGGCTCGGCTGTCACTGTCTCAGCTACTGGGGCCGGAGCGGCCATGAGAGTCTCGGTACCAACAGGCGCATCATGAGCCTGCAGTATGAAGCTGATGGACATCACTGCGATGAACACCGCCACGAATACTGCGACGCGAATTGCCTTCTTTGTGGAGAGTTGGGTTACCATGAGAAAAGCAAGTTAGGAGTTTTCCACATGAACCCAATGAATGTAGGATGAATTTTAATTCATTTACACAGAGCACTCCCGCAAGACGGCTACCTCGATTCTACGATTTTGACGACGTATTGCTTCGAGCTGATCCTTGCTCATCTTCTTGGATTGAGCCGGTGTTGGCTCCTTAACACGCGGCATAGCAGATCCGTATCCAACGGCTCCGCGAACCTTGTTTGGCGGTACACCCTGCTCCAAAAGCCACTGACGAACCTTCTGCGCTCGCAGATCTGATAGGTCCTTGTTTCGCTGGGCCGGACCATCGGCTGAGGCGTGTCCTTCAACCATCACCTGCAACTCCTCACACGACTCCTGCATATATGTTAAGAGCTCGTTCAGGTTCTTTGCTGTTTCGGGTTGGTCAAAATCGAACTCGTCCGTATTCACCTTGAATCGAATGTCCTTTGCAAACGACGTCCGCTTCTTTGCCGGGGCTGGAGCTGGCGTCGGCGCTACCGCTGGTTCTGGT
Organism: Ignavibacteria bacterium; assembly: GCA_016707005.1. NCBI lineage: Bacteria > Pseudomonadati > Ignavibacteriota > Ignavibacteria > Ignavibacteria bacterium. Next base: position 296,702 of record JADJIQ010000001.1, on the reverse strand, counting down.
GCAGGCTCTGGCGCCGGAGCGGGCGCTGGTACAGGTGCTGGAACAGGCGCCGGAGCGGGTGCTGGCACAGGCGCTGGAACTGGCGCTGGCACAGGCGCCGGAACGGGCGCTGGCACAGGCGCCGGAATGGGAGCTTGGCAACAACAATCGCCCGGTGTTCCGCATCCGCAGACAGGGCAGGCATGTTTTTGACGTTTTGCCTTCGGTTCTGGGTTGTTGAACCGATATGTGAGACCGATCGAGATATTCGTTAGTGCATCATTCGCACCAGCTTCTGTCAGATCGTCCAGATACTCAGAGAACACAAAACGATACTCGCCACGGAGGAGAAGTCCAACGCTTCTGGAGAATGGGATCCTGAGTCCTCCACCGAGAGGTATGGACGCAACGGTCTTTGGATAGATCCCTGCCTCGTTGTTGGGTAGAGCAGAATGTTCACCGCTGTTTGATGGGGCAAAGTTCACAAGACCTATGCCGGCGGTCAGAAACGGCACAGCGGGGATGTTGTCCACGAGTACGTAGCTGACGAGGAAGTCGGCCGTAGTCACGCGGCTCTCGTTCTCAGCTTCAATGGTCGTGAGTGAGCCCGGGTATTTATCGCCGATAACAGCCCCTTGACCAAAATATTGGGGGAAGCGGGCCATTTTGGCTTCCGTGATCTTCCATCGGTACTCACCGATCCCCAACCGAGCTTCGACCCATAGGCGGTCCATTGCAGCGAACTGGAGAGATATCGCCCCTGACGGACCAAAGTAGTCGTCTGATAGTTCGCCGTGATACTTGTAGATCCCCCCGCTGATCGTCCCTACCACGTCGCCCTGACGTGACTGAGCAGACACTGGGCACGACAAGACCACGATAACGCCGGCGCTGAGGAAAAGGTGTTTGAGGAACGTTGTCATCGTTGATTCTCCCGGCGTTGTTTCTCTTTGCATTCTTTACACTCCGATGCCTCAAACGGCAGGAGCCCCTTTGTTACTCGAACTGTTCCGTCAGGCAGGATCTGCTTGCGGTACCATTTTCCGTCAACCTCACGCAAAAGACTTCCATCATCAAGGGGGCGAGCCAGTTCCCAAAGGATCGGCTCCGGACCCTTCGGCGGGTCGTCATCCACACATATACCATACCCCGGTGGACCATAACACTCCCGATGCTGTCCGGCCGGACACGGCACATCCATCGGCTCCGGTACCGGACCTGAAACTGGAGCTGAAACAGGCCCCGGACCAGGCGATGGAACGGTAGCGGGTGCGGGCGCAGGCGCCTCTACTGCAGGAGTCGCTGCTTTTCCACAGCAACAGCAGCAACAGTGTGCACAACAGCAACAGCAGTTCTTAGAACATTCTCTTAAGCACCTTTGATCGCAATCAGATACCTCGTCGCAGCACTCATCGCAATTATCCCCACAATTTTCACAATACTCGCATTCGTTGTCATAGCTCGGATCAGCTTCCTGTGCTTCAGGTTCATTAAAGCGATAGGTTAGGCCAATGGAGAAAGTGCTTAGCGCATCATTACTTCCGTTGAACGAAATGTCGTCGAGATAGGAAGAAAACACAAACCTGTGTTCTCCGCGCAAAAGGATGCCAACTCGCTCCGAGACCGGGATCTGGACTCCCCCGCCGAGGATGATACTGGCTACCGTGTGGGGGTAGTTCCCAGCGGCTGAGTTCGGCAATTGCGTGTGCGATTCACTTGTTGACGGTGCAAAGTTGACAACACCAACCCCCGCAGTGATGAAGGGGCTTGCCGGGATCCCGTCAACAAGCACGTAACTCACGGAGAGATCCCCAAGTGTTACGCGACTTTCGTTTTCTGGTTCGATCGTGGTGATGGACGCAGGGTAGAGGTCACCTATCTGCGCATTGGCTCCGAAGTAGTCAGGGTACCGAGCTAGCTTGGCGTCAGTGATCTTCCAGCGGTACTCGCCAAGTCCGAACCGGGCTTCGATCCAGAGTCGATCCATGGCAGCATATCTGAGCGAAAAGAACGCTCCCGGACCGAAGGAGTCATCGGAGAGTTCACCTTGGTACTTGACTACGCCTCCGGATAATGACCCTACCACATCACCCTGTTGAGACTGGGCAATGAGGATTCCCTGCGTCAGCAGGACCGATGTACAGAGGGCCAATAGAAGGCGCACACCAAACCGTAGGTCAATGTAACAAAGAGACCGAAGTGTGGAAACGTAATCAATTTTCATTCCACATCTGCATTCCCTCTTATTACGTCACTTTAACTTCTCATGCTATTCCTTTCCGCTTCATACTGTTACGCCAGTCATTAGATAACGATGGAGAGTGCAGGATATCCACAGAGCAATGTGGATATCGACAAGGTCAAAGGGTGCAATATATTTCGGAGTGGTTTGTCTTTAATCTGATGCAATTACCCAAAATCATACAAGGCGGGATGGGAGTTGGGGTTTCCGACTGGCGTCTTGCCCGTGCAGTTTCTACCGAAGGCGAGCTAGGAGTAGTATCCGGTACAGCCTTGAATTCCGTCATCGTCCGTAGGCTGCAGAACGGCGACCCAGGAGGGCATATCCGAAGGGCATTGGCCCATTTCGTTGACCCTGGGGTGGCTTCCGAGATCTTGGCAAGCTATTTCGTCGAGGGAGGGATAGCGCCAGGCGAACGGTTCAAGAGGAGTCCAGTGCCCTCGGTTACACCCACTCGCACACTGCAACGGCTCAACATCGCATCCGGTTTTGTAGAGGTTTGGCTTGCGAAGGAGGGTCACGATGGCATTGTTGGCATCAACTTTCTCGAGAAGCTCCAAACGTCGAACCTCGCGGCCACCTACGGAGCGATGCTCGCAGGCGTAGACTATGTTCTGATGGGTGCCGGGGTACCTAGGGAGATCCCGGGAGTGCTCGACAGGTTCTCTCTCCACGAGAATGCCTCGATCAAGATCACGTTGAGTGGGCCATCCGGCAATGCTGATGTGTCAACCACGGTCTCACCGAGAGAGTCCTTGGATGTGCTTCCCACTCAACCATTGAAGCGCCCTGCCTTCCTTGCCATCATTTCCTCAAGTACCCTTGCGTCGCACCTCGTGAAAAAGTCGACCGGGTCCGTGGAAGGTTTTGTGATCGAAGGTGTACTTGCAGGCGGACACAACGCCCCTCCTCGCGGCCCAATGAAGCTCAATGAGCGTGGTGAACCGATCTATGGTGAGAAGGATCACGCAGACCTTGAAGAGATACGGGAACTAGGACTCCCGTTCTGGTTGGCCGGCTCCTATGGATCTCCGGAGAAGCTAACAGAGGCCATCGAGCGTGGAGCAGCCGGAATTCAAGTCGGCACTGCCTTTGCCTTCTGTGAAGAATCCGGTGTGGCACCGCACCTTCGCGAGGCGGTGATATCGCGCATCTTGAGCCAACAGGTCGTTGAGGGCTCTGCGGTCTTCACGGATCCGAACGCTTCGCCTACGGGCTTCCCGTTCAAGGTGGTTCAGTTACCGGGCACGCAGTCTGAGCGGTCTGTGTATGAGGACCGACCTCGCAAATGTGACCTAGGATATCTCCGACAAGTTGCCGTCCGCGAGGATGGAGCCATCGTCTACCTGTGTGCATCTGAGCCCGTAGAGGACTACGTGCGCAAGGGCGGCAAGGTTGAGGATACGGTAGACCGAAAGTGCCTGTGCAATGCACTTCTGGCCAATGTTGGATTAGGGCAGGCGCAAGAAGACGGCTATCAAGAGTCGCCTCTGCTTACTGCAGGAGATGACCTCGTACAGGTAGGTCAGTTTCTCAGGTCCGGTCAGACGTCGTATCAGGCACGTGATGTGCTGTCACACCTGAAGAGGCAATAGCAGCAAGGATCCGCTCGTTCACGGTCTCTACTTCACCGATGCCATCAACGGAGGTGAGGAGCCCCTTATCTGAATAGAATTCCAGAAGCGGAGCTGTCTCATCGTTGTAGATGTCAAGTCGGTGACGGATGATGGATTCGGAGTCATCGGCGCGTCCGCGTTGAAGGAGTCGGCCGATGATGGTAGCATCATCAACATTGATATTGACAACCGATGAGATATTCAGACCCTTGGCGGCGAGCATACGATCGAGTGCATCTGCTTGTGGACGCGTGCGCGGGAAACCATCGAGGATGCAGCCTAGGGCAAATGATTCGCCTTCCATGGCTTCTTCGACGATGCGGGCCACGATCTCGTCAGGAACGAGTTTGCCTGCATCCACATACTCCTTGGCCAAGACACCAACCGGTGTCTGATTTTTGATCGCTGCACGAAATGCGTCGCCCGTGCTAAGATGGGCCACTCCAAGCTTTTCGGCGAGGATGACGGCCTGGGTGCCCTTCCCCACTCCGGGGGCTCCGAACAGTATGATGATCATCGTTTTCCTGCGACTAGAATAGGCGAAGATACGACCTGTTCCTCAGAAGAACTCAGCATCGAATGCTGATGCATATGGAGCTGCGTATTTCCGGAGAACCTGAATGGCCGCCGAGAAGTCCTTTGGGGGCTCGGCGGTAACGGTGATCCGTTCGCCCGAGACGGGGTGGTCAAAGCTCACTCTGCTTGCGTGCAGGGTGAGGCGTTCAATGACCGGACGTTCCTCGGCACCCTTGGCCAGGTTGTACCGGCGCTTGATGGTGGAGAGCAGAAACTGCTTGTTTTTGCCATAGTCCTGATCCACCAATAGTGGATGGCCTACAGCCGAACAATGCACACGGATCTGGTGTTGACGTCCGGTGATCAGGTCGCACTCGACCAACGTAGCCAGACGAAAACGTTCCACAACCCGCATGATCGTGTGTGCTTCCTTGCCCTTGGCCGAAGGCTTCATTAGGCCCTTGCGTCGAGTATCTGAGGCTATCGGGATATCGATCTTTATCTCATCACGGTCTACGATACCGGAGACGATGGCGAGATAGGTCTTGGTGACAATGTGCTTCTCGAATTGTTCGTTCAAGGCCTTGTGCGCTTCTGGGGTGAGCGCCATGATCATCACGCCGGATGTATCCTTATCCAAGCGGTGCACGGTGAATGCACTTTCGAACTGCTCGCGGACCAAGGACTTCACACTTGGCAGGTTCGCATCGTACCGGTCCGGGATGGCAAGCAAACCGGCGGGCTTATTCACAACAACAAGATGTTCGTCCGAGTACAGTACCGGTAATTGCGAACGTTTCATCGGCCCCCTATCCTCTCTGCAGCGGTAACGGTATTGCGGAGCAACATCGCCCGCGTCATCGGTCCTACACCACCCGGAACAGGGGTGATGGCCGAGGCCTTTGCTGCAACCTCGTCAAAGAGGACATCTCCCGTCAGTTTCGTTGTTCCATCAGGCAGAGTGATGCGATTGATCCCTACGTCGATCACAACCGCCCCTTCCTTCACATGATCCGCAGTGATCACACCATTCACACCAACAGCGGAGATAAGGATATCTGCTCGTCGGGTATGTTCTGCAATATCCGGTGTGCCGGTGTGGCAGATCGTGACCGTTGCATTGCCTTGCGGACGTTTTTGTGCAAGAAGGATGGCAAGGGGCTTACCAACGATATTGCTCCGTCCAACAACTACGGCGTGTTTTCCTGATGTTTCGATGTTATAACGTTTGAGCATTTCCAAGACCCCATATGGAGTACACGGAATGAAGCCTTCGAGACCGATGAGGAGTCGGCCGGCATTCTCAGGATGAAAACCATCCACATCCTTGGCCGGATCGATCGATCGTATCACACGATGTTCATTGATGTGCTTTGGGATGGGCAGCTGAACCAGGATCCCATGTACGGCAGGGTCATTGTTCCACTGACGAACCTGCTCCACTACTTCTTCCTCGGTTGCCGTTGCCGGCATACGAACGATGGTGGAGTGAATGCCAACCTTCTCACAATCCTTGGACTTGTTTCGCACATAGACCGTGCTTGCAGGATCCTCACCAACGAGAAGAAGGTTAAGGCCGGGTACGATCCCCGTGGATGCCGTCAGACGTGCGACGTCTGCCGCTACCTCCGCTCGTATCTCCGCAGCCAGTGCGTTACCGTCGATGATCAGTGCCATATGGCGCAAAATACGGAGTTACGCAGTTACTCAGTTACGAGGTTACGAGGTTACGGGGTTACGGAGTTACGGAGTTACGGTGCTACAGAAGTTGAGAGGTAACTTCGTACCTGCGTAACTGAGTAACTACGTAACTGCCTTACTTAATGCTTCCATCGATTCGTACTGCGATCATTGTCGGGCTGGTATTGCGCCTGCTCGCGGCAGTGTTTTCTCCCGGATATGCCATGCACGACGATCACTTTGTGATCGAGGATGGTCCGTATCAGTGGTTTCTTGCTGATCATGGTGGTTGGTTCAACAGAGATGTGGTGCCCGGACATAGTGTGGTCTACCCGGGGATCCTCTATGGCATCTTGTCTGCCTGCATAGGCATTGGGATCACAGATCCTCAAACACAGATGTTGGTGATGAGGATCCTGCATGCATTGTTGGCAACGCTGGCAATACCTCTTGCCGCTGCTATCGCCCGCCGTATCGGCTCCGAAGAGTCAGCAAAAGCTGCGGCATTCCTCGTGGCTGTCTTTTGGGTTCTTCCCTTTCTTGGAGTCCGGAATCTCATCGAGGTAGTATGTATACCACCATTGATGACCGGCGTCTTCCTTGTCCTTCGGCGTGGATCGATGCGAGACATTGTCCTGGCCGGACTGGCATTTGCCGTGGCCTTTTTGTTCCGTTATCACACGGCCGTGATCCCTGCCACCATGACGATGGTGTTGATGGTACGTCGCGAATGGCGCATGGCTATAGGTCTTGTTGTTTCCTATGCGACCGTAATCTGCCTCACCCAAGGTATCGTCGACCTGCTTGTCTGGGGCCAATTCCTCATCGCGCCGATCACCTACTGGATGAACTTTGTAACGGGTTCAGATGAGTATGCGAACGGACCGTTGTATCAATATGTGTTGCTCCTCGTAGGCCTCTTGATACCTCCGACAAGTCTTGTATTACTGTGGCGCTTGTTCACGGACAAACGCTCATCACTCCGGTATGAAGTCCTCCTCCCGATCGTTGTCTTTGTTGTGGCCCATTCGTTCATTGCCAACAAACAGGAGCGGTTCATCATTCCGGTGGTTCCTCTTCTGCTGGTAGTTGTTGCCGTTGCGTGGATAGACAGGCCACAACGCTCATCAGGTCCCGTCCGTTGGACGTCGATCGCATTGGGTTGGTTCTGGGCAGTGAACACAGTGTTACTCACGTTGTTCATATTCTCCTACTCAAAACGATCGCGCGTGGAATCTCTCAGCTACCTTCACGGTATCGCTGGCGCTGATCGAGTGGCAGTGATCGCCAAGCCGGGTGTCTTCGTTCCCTCATTCTATCTTGGTCATGAGATCAAGACGTTAACTGTTCTCACGGATACAACATCCTCATCATGGAGCGAACTCTCTGCGTTTGCTCCTACGCATGTGGTCTTCTACGATATCACGAGCAGAGACGTCTTACTTCAGCGAGTGAACGATCTCATTCCCGGACACCTTACGCAACTTGTTGAGGTCGAACCCGGACTCCTCGATGCAACACTGCATTGGTTGAATCCAAGAGGAAACAAGAATGAAACGAGCATCGTTTACGAAGTAACTAGTAACTAGTAACTAGTAACTAGTAACTCGTAACTCGTAACTCGTAACTCGTAACTAGTAACCAGTAACTAGCAACTCGATCTCTGTTATCGGCAACGCACACGTATAGTCTGTGCAGATGAGGACCGAGTTCTCTGGTGAGACATCGAAGGGGTATGATGCTTCGCGGAGAAGAGAAGCCCCTTGTTCATCAGACGGACGATGGATGAAATAGGCTCTCGGACGATACACGGATGAGATGTATGTGCGTGCTTGGGTGATAAAGGGGCTATCCATTGCCCCATTGAACACGATCTCTGTTGACCCAACGGCAAGAGTATCCCATGCACACAGCAGCATACAGAAGCCGGGTGCATACTTCGCTAGTTGGGTGCCGTAGGTGTTGATGCACGCTTGAGCTGCTTCCCGGTAGCGACGATTGTTGGTGATCGCACCGAGGCTGGCGAAGAGAAGTGCTGCCATGCTGTTTCCACATGGATAGGCACTATCATATCCTTGCTTTTGGCGGACGGGTACATCGGTCACATCGCGTGATATGAGGTACAGGGCTCCGTTGTCGTCTGCAAATCGTTCGAGGATGATATCGGCATTCTCGAGGGCATCACGGAGATAGGACACTGCGCCGGTTGTCTGATACAACTCCATTCCTGCCCAGCCCATCATCGCATGATCATCCAGCATGCTTGGTACTGCTGAATGTCCGTTGCGCGTTCGATGAAACACTACGGGATGCGTGAACGCGGAATACGCCCGTTCGGCCATCGACGTCAATGTTGGATCGCTGAATGCGCGTCCGGCGCGAGCAAGAGCGCCGATCATCAGCCCATTCCAATCCGCAAGGATCTTGTCATCCGTGAGAGGCGGAATACGCTGAGCTCGTCGTTCCAGAAGTGTTACGCGGAATGAGGTCCACTCTTCGTTTGACATCAGCTCGCGAAGTCTTCCGATCTCCACGTGCGGGATATTGTCTTCACTCGGATTTCCCGTTGCTTCATCATGGAAATTCCCGTCGGCTCGTACGTTCAAGAGCGACTGCAACTCCGGAGATGCATCACTCCACTCGTTCGCATTCCAGACATAGAACTTCCCTTCTACACCCTCGCTATCGGCATCCTGCGCAGAGAAGAACGCGCCTGATTCGCTCGTCATCTCTCGTCTGAGGTACTCGGCGATCTCCACCACTACCGATCGATACAATTCATCGCGAGTTATCTGCCACGCATCGGTATAGGCCATCATCATCATGGCCTGATCATAGAGCATCTTTTCGAAATGTGGCACCAACCACTGTCGGTCCGTGCTGTACCGATGGAACCCATATCCCACCTGATCATAGATCCCGCCGGCTCGCATCGCATCAAGTGTTGTACAGACCATGCTGAGGAGCCCCTTATCATCGAGGGTCACGGCACTGCGAAGAAGAAGAAGGAGATGATGCGGTGACGGGAACTTGGGCTTCACCGAGAATCCACCATAGACGTCGTCATACATCCGCTTATGGTGGTCAACAGCGATCTCGATCACATCCGGCGGTACATTGCCGCGGAAATCGGCTTCGGCCTGCTTCGTGAGCGACTCTGTGATCTCCCGTGCCGTATCGATGACACGGGCGTGATCAAGAACCCAGACCTCCTTCAGTCGCTGCAACAGATCGAGAAATCCGAGTCGATTCCCAAACGAGTATCGCGGGAAATAGGTCCCGGCGAAAAAGGGGCGCCTGTCTGCATCCATCATGATCGTGAGCGGCCAGCCGCCGTGACCGGTGAGTGACTGACAGACATCCATGCAAATGGCATCGACATCCGGACGTTCTTCTCGGTCGACCTTGATACAGATGTAATGTTCGTTGAGGTAGGCCGCTACCGTCTCGTCCTCAAACGACTCATGTGCCATAACGTGACACCAGTGGCACGTGGCATAGCCGATACTGACGAAAACAGGTTTGTTCTCCGCACGAGCTTGTTCGAATGCTTCGTTACTCCATGGGTACCATGCTACCGGATTGGAAGCGTGTTGAAGGAGGTACGGCGATTGTTCGTGTGCAAGCCGGTTCGTGTGGGGTTCAATCGGCATAGACGCCGGAGATCGTCGGGATCAGGTATTCGTCAAAGGCACGTTGCATATCGTAGTCCGGCTTCCATCCCCAATCACGTCTCGCAGCTTCGTCGTTCACATCCGCGCACCATGAATCGATGATGGCCTGACGTTTCGGATGTGGTGCATAGGTGATCTCTGCGCCCGGGAATGCTTCCTTTACCTTGACGGCGATCTCTTCCGCAGATGGTGAGAATGCTCCAATGTTGTACACGCGTTGTGTGAGGTTCTCTGCAGGTGCTGCAGCCAGATCGAGAAGTGCCTTCACTCCGTCCGGCATTGCCATGAACGGAATGCGTGCATCAGGTCGAACAAAACACGCATAGGCCTTTCCTTGGGCTGCGGCGTGGATCATCTCCGGCGCATAGTCACTCGTTCCGCCCGTTGGAACCGTTGTTGCCGAGATGAGTCCGGGGAAACGCAGTGCTCGGAAATCCAGCACCTTCTTCCCTGCTTCATCCGTGAGTTGACCAAAACGGTCACTCATGTAGCCGCCCAACTGTTCGCAGTAGACCTTGTTGATGCCATACATCGTTGTTGGCTGCAGGTATTCGAACTCCGTAACAGCTCCGGCCGCATTCTTCGTTTCGAGAGACGGCATTCCGTACACTGCGATCGTGCTTGGGAACAAGAACGTCACAACCCTGCCCGTGCGCGTACCGATACGTCGTGCCATGAGCAGAAGCCCCATCGTCCCATTCACATTCACATGATGCGCAAGAGCCGGATTCTTCTCCGAACTCGTTGAGAGCAACGCCGCAAGGTGGTATATCTCTTCTACGTCGTGCTTCTCGATCTCTGCAACCATGGCAGGATCCGAAACATCACCCTGAAGTGCAACCGACACCATGGGGCGCAGGTCATCAGCCAGCGGAGCAAGATCCAATGCAATGATCTTCCGATCACCACTCGCCGCAAGTGTTTCAAGAAGACTGTGGCCAATTTCTCCATTGGCGCCGGTGACGAGTGTAATTCTCATAGAGTTTCGAGTTACCAGTTACGAGTTTCAAGTGACGTAATAGCTCGCAATTTACAAAGCATGTACATCCGTAATCCCGTAACTGCGTAACTCTGTAACTACGTAACTCAGCATCTGACTACCCATATCTCCTCAACCACTCTAACATTCCCTGTTGTTGCCAGACGTATGCTTGGTCCTGATCCGGGAAGCGACGTGTGAGGAGTCCGTATGGATGTACAGCGCGCACGGACCAATACCATTGTAGTAGGGCGATCCGTTGTGCGTCATTGGCAAGAGCGCAGCAGACAGGGAGGATGACGTTCACAACGATCTCTCGACGGAGGGAAGCCCCCTCTGTGAAGATGCGTTCTCGCTCCGCGATGTCAAATGCTGTGAGGATCTGATCCGGTTCACAGTCAGAGATGTGGACGGCGAGAAGTCCAAGGGGCGATGTGGTGATGGCTGTACGGATGCCATAGACGAGGTCTTCGGGCATTGGGTGACGACGTTTGGAGGACAGTCTGTCGAACCACTGCGACGTCATCACACGCAAGGCATCCACGGGACCTACACGTCCTATGGCGGACCGTGCGAATGCAGTTGCACGGTTGAGACGTAGCACGGCTGAACGTTGTATCTCATCAACGTTGCTCGAATCATGTTCTTTACGCTCACCAAGCGCGTGGAGTGCCCTGCCCATTTCATCATGCGGGAGGATCAGCGTCCACTTGCACGCATCGGCCGGACGGTCGTCAACCAGGACCACGTGCATCATCACGTCATCGTAGCGCACGTCTTGTGCGTGACCGTGTTCATGCCAGGCGGAGGAGCGGACATGAAACTCCGCAGTTCCTATTCGTACGCAGCCATTGTGTAGTACAGCCGTGTGCGTGAAGTCGGGACCTTCATGCGGATTGACGATGCCCGGCGCAAGGATCTGCACGTGATCGCCATTGGTGCACGTCCATATCCGACCGCTGTCGGACAACAGTTTCTGTGCTGCACGCTGCAGCAGTGTTTCCGGAAGTTGTAGTAATGACATAGGAACACCTCGTGTCCCTATGTGGCGTTATGAACCTATAAACGTGACGTGAGCACGCCGTTCAATCGTTCGGCCTCTGCGCGGATGGAGGCCATACACCCCTCCGTTTGATCCAGATAGAGAAGTCCTCGCGATACATTGAACACGGCCGGACCTCCGCCATTGGCAGCAACGGTCTGTTGTTCGTCGCCGCCCTGACTCCCAAGTCCCGGGATAAGGAACGGTACTGTGGGGAACTTCGACCGAAGGTCCGCAAGCTCAGCAGCATTCGTTGCTCCAATCACAAAGCCTACATCGGCCGATCGCGGCCAATCGAGCGTTGTGCGTATCACCCGCTCATACAGCGGCATTCCTTCAACGTTGAGTCTCTGAAAGTCCTGCGAGCCGGGGTTCGACGTCAAGGCAAGAACGTAGACCATACGTCCGGCCGCCTCGAGGAATGGTCCAACAGAATCACGACCCATGTACGGCGACACGGTGATCGCGTCGGCATTGAGGTCTTCAAACACCGCCCGCGCATACGCCGCCGAGGTGTTTCCGATATCACCGCGTTTTGCGTCAGCGATCACATAGGCCTTTCCGCAATGTTCACGGATGGCATACATCGCGTCCAGCCCCACACGTCCATATTGCTCATAGAACGCAAGGTTGAGCTTGTAGCACGATGCTACATGGCGTGTGGCATCGATCACATCACATCCAAACGCCGTAAGTCCGTCAGGACGATCTTGGTAGGGGGCGGGCAGTTTCGCGAGGTCGAGATCAAGCCCGACGCAGAGTCCGGTTACAGGGATCATGGGCGCAAAGATAGCCCCCTCAACGACCTACGTCCATTTCTACCCCTCTTTTTCCGTGCCGATGTAACATTTCCACGGGCTCATCGTCCTTACTCATGTCCCTCAATACATCGTGTGGCCGCTCCCCCAATCCGGTCCCCCAACCCCGATCAGGCCACACGAACACCACAGATGCCCGAGCTAAGCAGTTCCCTCCCCGATGCTAGCCGGGCATCTTTATTTCAGGTAGGAAAAACGGTAACTTCAAGATCCTGCGTTCACCACTCCACTACTGTTAGCGTATGACCTCTCTTCGTTGGTTCTCGGGCATTCTTATGAGTGCTTTCTTCGTTGCCGCATGCAGCTCAAGTCCTAGCTCACAGCAAACGGCTCAGGGTGGTGAAAAGCCCCCTTCCGACAAAGACAAGAAGATCAAGCCGTACGATAAGGTGATCACAAAGGAAGCGGTGTCGGATTCCGGACTCTTTATCGTGCACCGGGTCGACGATAAGTTCTTCTATGAGATTCCAAAATCACAGCTTGGCAAGGAGATGCTCTTGGTCTCCCGCATCTCAAAGACGCCACAGGTTGGATATGGTGGTGAAGAGAACAACACCGAGGTGATCCGCTGGGAGCGCAAGTACGACAAGATCATGCTGCGTACAGTATCGTATGTGAACGTTGCGAGTGATTCTGCGCCGATCTCGCGTGCTGTGAAGGCTGCCAACTTTGAAGAAGTGATCAAGGCTTTCCAGATCCAAGCGTATAACAAGGACTCTAGCACCATTGTGATCGACGTAACGGACATGTTCGTTGGTGACGTGTCCATCCTCACACCAAATCGTGGAGTACGTCAACAGTACAAGATGGGACCGGTCGATAAGGACCGCTCCTACGTTGAATACGCCAAGAGCTTCCCATCGAACATCGAAGTGGAGAACGTCCTTACGTTCTCTGCCGAGTCCCCTGCACAGAACAGTGCCTCGCGCACGATGACCTTCGGGATGCACCACTCAATGGTGCTTCTTCCGGAAAAGCCGATGCTACCACGCTTGGCAGATCCACGGATCGGATTCTTCTCGTTGGATCAAACAGACTATTCACGTCCGGAGCCTGAAGCGGTCAGTCGGGAGTACATCCTTCGTTGGCGTTTAGAGCCAAAGGATACAGCGGCCTTCCTCCGTGGCGAGCTCACCGAACCGATCAAGCCGATCACATATTACATCGACCCTGCAACGCCGATGCAGTGGCGAAAGTGGCTTAAGAGGGGAATTGAATCGTGGAATCCGGCATTTGAAGCTGCCGGATATAAGAATGCCGTTCGTTGCATCGAGCCACCTACGCCGGAAGAAGATCCCGATTGGTCGCCTGAGGACGCACGCTACAGCGTTATCCGCTACTATCCGTCGCCGATCGAGAATGCGTATGGACCGAACATCCACGATCCTCGTACCGGTGAGATCCTGGAGTCCGACATCGGATGGTTCCACAACATCATGAAGCTTCAGACCGGTTGGTTCTTTGCTCAAGCCGTCAGCGATCCAAAGTCTCACCGACTCCCCTATTCTGATTCGCTCATGGGAGAACTCATCTCCTTTGTTGCGGCGCACGAGTTTGGTCACACCATCGGCATGCCTCATAACATGAAGGCATCGAGCTCGTATCCGGTTGACTCCTTGCGTTCGAAAACCTTCTGCGCAAAGTATGGCACCGCCCCCTCCATCATGGACTATGCGCGATACAATTACATCGCTCAGCCGGGTGATGATGTAGATGTAATGCCCAAGGTTGGGCCGTACGATTACTTCTCTGTGATGTGGGGATATCGTCCGATCGTTGGTGCCAAGACGTCAGACGATGAGCTCGACACTCTCGGGAAATGGGCAAGGCAAACCGAGACCAACAAGATGTTGCGGTTTGGTCGACAACAATGGGTAACCGTGGATCCATCGTCACAGATGGAGGATCTTGGTGATGATGCTGTGAAAGCCACCACCTATGGTATTGCCAACCTCAAGCGCATCATGGGGTATCTCTATGACGCAACCTATGATCAGGGTAAGGACTTCAACCAGCTCTCAGATGCCTATGATGATGTGGTTGGCCAATGGAGCAGAGAAGTTGGTCATGTAGCAAACATTCCCGGTGGTGTTGAGACCGAACGCAAGGTCTTTGGCTCACCTGGTCCGGTGTATACTCCGGTCTCAAAGGCCCGTCAGCAAGAAGCCGTTGCCTTCCTTGGAGAGAATGTCTTCACTACTCCACTATGGCTGATCGATGAACGGATCGCGCAACTTCTCACACCAACAGAGGTTGCCCAGCGACTCAGTAATCAACAGACTCGCGTGTTGCGCACGTTGATCTCTTCCGACAAACTCCTGCGTCTTCTCGATCAACAGGTACGCTTCGGTGCAGAGGCCTATAGCGTAGAACAGCTCTTCGACGATGTTGAGAAACTCGTTCTCACCGAGATCACATCCAAGAAGCCAGTGGACTTCTATCGTCGCAACCTCCAGCGTGCCTACGTACAGTCGCTCATAGAGAAGGCTGCCAAGCCAGCCGACGGCAACGACCCCTTCGCAGCATTCTTCCGCGGACCGAACACCTACAATACAGACGTACGTGCGATCTCCCGTGCACGTCTGAAAGCCATTCAGAAGAAACTGCAAGGGGCTAAGGGGTCCGACCCAATGACCACTGCACATTTCGAAGATCTCGACCTTCAGATCCGTCAAGCACTCGACCCAAAGAGCTAACGTGAAGCCCCATACCAGAGTTGTTTGGCTTGCCTACGCAAGCATCGTCCTCGCCATCATCTGGGGTGTTGGTATCATCCCGGCGATCTATGCCATCCGTACGGCAAAGGCACATCCCGTCGGCGCAGGTGCAGAGCCCCATATACAACGAGACCTGCGTGGCGGGAAACTTCTCGCGCAGGCAGGTCTCGTGTTGAATTGTATCGTCTTAGCAGTGGTCGTGTGGAGTCTGGTTACGACCCAGTTGTGACCGATGGACCCTGATACTTGGCATCACCGAACGCCAACATCGGCCATCCGATAACACTCACAAACGCGATCAAGAGTCCCCACACCGCATCCTTTCCGAAGGACTTTGCAAGGTCAATGCTGACCAGGATCAGGATCGCAACGTTCACAAACGGAATGAGTAGAAGGAGAATCCACCAGGTTGGTCGCCCAACGATCTCCAAGATCAACAGGTAGTTGTAGATAGGAACGAATCCTGTCCACAAAGGCTTGCCGGCCTTTTCAAGTACCTTCCCTATGCAGAACCCAAAGAACGCATACATGACGACGAAGAAAAAGAAGTACGCTCCAAAAAAGAGCGCAAGAAATCCCTCTTCCCCGCCAACAGCATCAAACTCATTCATCATGAACCCCACGCAAAAGTGAAGAACCCCGATGCGATCCGTACCCCTTGCACGGATCATTCGATGTAATTTACATGCTTATGGATGCAATTCGACCCTGGATCGGTTTGGCTCTGCGCGTCTTCATCGGCGGCTACTTCGTGTATGCTGCCGTCCCGAAGATCATGGAGCCCCTTGCCTTTGCTACTTCGATAGGTCACTATGGCCTTATGCCGAACTGGCTTGTGAACGCCTATGCCCTTGTGATCCCCTGGCTGGAGCTTCTGGCAGGGGGCGCCTTGGTTGCCGGTTATCGGGTGCGGACCAGCGCCGCGCTCTCCGGGATCATGCTCGTGATGTTCACCGTGGCCGTAGCCTGGGCTGTTTCATGGGGATTGAAGATCGACTGTGGGTGTTTCGGTGCTGAAGGGGGCGAAGAAGTGAGCTGGCTGAAGGTGCTCAAGAACACGGCCATGATCGGCATGTGCGCCTACCTCGTATGGCGTCCGGTAACAGCTGTGTCGCTCGAGAACGGACTCTTGGGTACAAAGCAATGAGTCTAACGCTTGCTGACCGACTAGGGCTTGGACCGATCGTTACCGACGGATCAATGGCCATCGAACTTGCCCGACGCGGGTTCACGGAACGCCCGTGCGACAGGTATAATCTGACGTCTCCGGTTGTGATCGAACGGATCTACCACGACTTCCTTGATGTTGGGTCCACCCTGCTTCAGAGCAACACGCAGAACGCAAACCGCTACGCACTCGAATCATCGATGTTATCAGCGCGCGTCCACGAGATCAACCGCAAGGGCGTTTGGCTTGCACGGGCCGCCGCCGGGTCACGCGCCGTGGTTGCCGGAGTGGTAGGTCCGAGCGGACGATTCCTTCGTCCACTTGGTCCGCTCGAGCCCGACGATCTCCGCGCCTGCTTCACGGAACAGATCTCGGCCCTTCTGGCCGCCACGGCTGATCTCATCATGCTCAAGTCGTTCATCGACCTTGACGAACTCGAGATCGCCATCGATGCCGTGAGAGCGCTAAGTAAATCCATCCCGCTCATTGCACTCAAATCATTTCCGGAAGATGGGTCGGTCCTCAGCGGATCTTATCCATCCGACGTAGCGCATCGCCTCACCCGTCACGGCGTGCAGGCTATCGGTTCCAACGGAACCGTTGGACCGCAACGCATGCTTGGCATCGTTCAGTCGCTCCGCGTGAGCGAGGTTCCGCTCGTGGCCATGCCCGACGTGGGCATTCCCACCATTGTTGACGGCATACCGCTCTACAACGCCGAGCCATCCTACGTTGCTGCAGCATCGCGCAGGCTTGTCGAAGCAGGCGCAGCGATCATCGGAGCAGATGGCGGTGCTGATGTAGAACACATTCGTGCGATCGCCGAAGCCGTCTCCGGTGCAGTGGTAGGCAACACACCTGTTGTTGTGAAGAAGGTGAAACACGACGATACGGCAAACCACCTGCCCCCTGTCAAGACATCATTCCACGAGGCATTCGGCAAACGTCTGGTGACCACCGTGGAATTGGACGTTCCGCGCGGCCTGGATATGTCCAGTGTGATCGAGGGAGCGCGCTATCTCAAGCAACATGGTCTCGACGCGGTGAACATCAGCGATGGTGCACGCGCTCGACTGCGCATGAGTCCGATCGCCATCTCAAAGCTCGTACACGATGCAACAGGGATGGAGTGCATCTCGCATCTGGCGTGCCGGGACCGCAACATGGTGGCGCTTCAGAGTGAGCTTCTCGGAGCTCATGAACTTGGCGTGCGGAACATCCTAGCCGTTACCGGAGACCCAACACACATCGGTGATTTTCCGTCGGCTACCAGTGTCTATGACGTAGACTCCATCGGACTTGTCCGCGCCTTGGGCAGGATGAATACCGGTCGGGATCTCATGGGCAATCCTCTTGGCACACCTACCGGGTTCTGCATCTCGTGCGCCGTGAACCCTGCCGCCGAAGACATGGAACGCGAGATAGACCGTTTAGCGATGAAGGCCGAGCAAGGGGCTCATGTGGCATTCTCACAGCCCGTGTTCGATGAAGAGTTGCTTGATCGGTTCCTTGATCGCATTAAGGGGATCGACATCAACTTCATGCTCGGTGTTATTCCGCTACGCACGATCCGTCACGCAGAATTCCTGCACTATGAAGTGCCGGGTATGACCATTCCGCAATGGGTGCGCAACAGAATGGCTGAGGCCGGTGATAACACCGATATCGCAACGGGCATCGGTATTGAGATAGCCGTGAACTTCCTCTCGCGAGTGGTTGACGTGATCGATGGCATCTACCTTATGCCCCCTTTCAAGAAATATGACATTGCAGTTCGCATTCTCTCCGACGTACAATCATCACAGGTGAACCGTGCAACAACCTGACTATTCGTCCAATCCTTTCGGCGCTCCATCTACACCTCCCATCGAATACATCCGTATCGGTTTTGGGAAACGACTCGTAGCATTCCTGATCGACGGCTTGATCAGTCTAACCGTGATGCTTGGTATTGGGCTGCTGCTCATGGCCATGGAGGTACAAGTTGGCGGTCCGATCCAAGAGCAGATCAACGAGGTCCTGTCGATCTACGACATGATCGGCATCGACTCCAGCATTCAAGATCTCGTTCAATCGATGATGGGCGGATTGATCCTGGCAAGTCTTGTCGTAAGCGTATGCTACCCACTCATCGAAGGCATCACCGGCGCCTCTCCCGGCAAGCGCATTCTTCGGATCGTGGTTGCTCACCAAGATGGCCGAGCAGGCAACATTGCTCTCTTCCTCAAGCGGTATGGCATCAAGAATCTCAGCGCCCTGCTTCAAGTGGTCGCTCTACTGCCGGCCCTCGGTTTCTTTGAAGGCATCGGTTCCTTTGCAAGCGTTGTGATCTTCTTCGGATGTTTCGCTGCGCTCTCTACGGCCCGACTCGCACTTCATGACCTCATCGCACAAACAGCTGTTTTTGACACTCAGGATGTGCACTGATCATGGCCTACTATTCCGAATATCTGGCGCTTGATACGTTGCTGGATTCACAGCATCCTGAAAGCGATAAACACGGACATCCCGCCCACGACGAGATGTTGTTTATCATCACCCATCAAACCTTTGAGCTGTGGTTCAAACAGGTCTTGGTGGAGGTTGGATCGGTGATCTCGCTGCTTGATCGTGAATATGTTCCGGAATCCGATGTTGCCCTGTGTCTTGCTCGCGTTCAGCGTGTGAACCGCATCATGGAACACCTCGTCAATCAGTTCACGTTGATCGAGACGATGTCTCCGGGCGACTTCATGGACTTCCGCGCCTACCTCAATCCGGCAAGTGGCTTCCAATCAATGCAATGGCGCGTGCTTGAACGCACACTCGGTGTACCAGAGCAAAAGCGCGTGTTGAAGCACTACACCGAGGCCCTCTCAGAAGCACACCGTCAACAACTCGATGCAGCCACCAAGGGCACAACCTTGTTTGGAGCCATCGAACGTTGGCTGGAACAGATCCCCTTCATGGAGAGTGGCAAATACGCTTTCTGGGATGCTTACAAGACCGCCGTACTGTCGATGTTGGAGAACGATCGCTCAGAGGTTCGATCACTCAGCGCTACAGAAGGCACCGATCCTACAGATGCTCTTGCACAGATCGATGCCAATGAACGGGGCTTCTTGGCCCTGTTCGAGTCGGACAGTTATGCCGAACTCGTTGCCAACGGAACACGCAGAATGTCACAAAGAGCCACGCTGGCGACACTCTTCATATCATCGTACCGTGATAAGCCCCTTCTTCACACTCCGTATCGATTCCTCGACGCCATCATCGAGTTGGACAAGCTGGTCTCACTCTGGCGGTTCCGCCACACCTTGATGGTAAGCAGAATGATCGGGATGCGTGTTGGTACAGGGGGCTCCAGCGGTCACGACTACCTAATGCAGACGGCTATCCGCCAACGTGTGTTCGATGACCTCACATCTCTTTCGTCCTTCCTCGTCCCGAGTGATGTAACGCCGGAGTTGCCTGCAGAGATCGCCACTCGACTGCAATTCGTTAACGAAGCTCGAGGATGAACCATGCGCGCTCTCGGCACGGTTGTCCGAGGCGCACATGACATTCTCAGCGCACTCGGTCACGTCTGGTTTCCGCCCCACTGCCTGTTGAGCGGACGGTATCTCGGTACAGAGCCGCAACTCATACGCGGCATCGCAGACTCAGAACTCCTGCATCACCCTCCTGCCCCGTCGAGCACGGAGTTGGCGGTATTGCTGCTTCGACATTTCGCCCCGGATGACCTGGCACTCTCGGCCGTTCACGCACTCTGGGCAGTGGGTACCGGCACAACGATCGACAATGCCATCTATGCCGTAAAGTATAAGGGGCGAACCAGACTCGCCCGCGATCTTGGTGCTTGGCTGGCACGTCACCCGGAACTGGAGAATCTCCCGCCGGATGCACACATCCTCGGCGTGCCCATTCACGCCGGACGCCGACGAGAGCGCGGGTACAATCAGGCGGAGCTCATTGCTCAGGGATGGTCGGTTGCATCATCTCGCCCCCTACTCCCTCCCGATGCCGTTATCAGACAACGATACACGCCAACACAGACGTCCCAAAACGAGCACCAACGACTTCGGAACATGGAAGGGGCTTTTGTGGTCCCCAAGCCCGAATTGGTTCGCGGACGCCACATCGTATTGGTGGATGACGTGCTCACCACGGGGGCTACGCTTAACACCTGCGCCATGGCCCTCCTGGAGGCAGGAGCCGTCCGGGTGGAGGCCGCAACGCTCTGTGCAGCCGTGTGACGTGTTGAGCGGTATTTTGCGACAATGAGATCGATCCTTCTTCTGTTGTCGATGATGTTCGTGATGAGCGCCGTGGATGCGCAAACGTTTCGGTACGAGGTCTACGACACGGACCTTATTCCTCCGCACGTCTACAAGGAACGCAGAGAACGCGTGCTAACATCGATGTCGGCGCAGAACATCGCCATCGTTTTCTCTGCAGATGTGCGTAACCGACAGAACGATGTTGATTACGAATACCGACAGGGTTCCGACATGCTCTACCTCACCGGAGTCACGGTACCGGGTGCAACGTTATTGCTCGTTCCACGAGGTGTTCAGATCGGACAACGCACATTCCGCGAAGTGCTCTTCATCAAGGAGCGCAATCCGTCGAGAGAAGTGTGGCAAGGCGTAACGATGGGACCGGCAGAGGTCATGGAACATCTCCGTCTCGATACGGCACTGCCGGTGTCTGCCATGTCAGCCATGTTGGATTCCCTTCTTGGTGGAACAGACACCGTCCACGTTGCAACACTTCCTACAAAGGCACTGAACATTCCTCTCGTTGGTCGAAACGTCTACACCGATGTTGACATCAAGAAGTGGATGAAGGAGCGCAACAGCTCCATCGTTCTCAAGACCCCGATGTCCGTTCTCGCACGTATGCGTGAGGTGAAAGACACAGCGGAACTCCGCCTGATGCAGCGCGCCATCGACATCTCGATTGAAGGTCACTACTCTCTGATGCGTGGCGCACGTCCGGGCATGAAGGAGTATGAACTCGAAGCCCTCATGGAGTATGCATTCAAGCGACAAGGGGCTGAGGATGTTGGCTATCCGTCGATCGTTGGTTCAAGCTACAACGCCTGCATTCTGCACTACACCACCAACCGCAGAACAACACAGAGCAATGATCTTGTCCTTGCAGATTGTGGTGCGGAGTATCATGGCTACACAGCCGATATCACGCGAACCATCCCACTCAATGGCACGTTCTCTCGTGAGCAACGTCTGATCTACAATATGGTTCTCGAAGCGCAAGACTCCGGAATCGCTGCATCTCGTATGGGTGAAGCGTTCCGTGCACCACATGCCGCTGCGAAGGCTGTGATCGCACGGAGAATGATGGAACTAGGGATCATCGACAGTCTTGAACAGGTTGGTCGATATTTCAACCATGGCACATCCCACTACCTCGGACTTGACGTACATGATCCGGGAACAAGCGGTCCGCTCAAGGAGAACTCTGTTATCACCGTTGAACCCGGCGTCTACATTCCGGAAGGTTCACCGTGCGACCGAAAGTGGTGGAACATTGGCGTGAGGATCGAAGACGACATTCTCATTACAAAGAACGGTCCGGTGAACATGTCGGAGAAACTCGTCCGCACTGCTGACGAGATCGAAGCGGTGGTTGGGAAAGCCCCTTAACACAACCTTTACGAACTGTACCTGTATTCCATGTCCTTCATCCGCTCGATCTCCGGTCTGCGTGCAACTCTTGGTGATGATCTTACCCCATCTCTTGTGGCCGACTATGCCCTTGGTTTTGCTGCCATCCTGCCACCTGGACCAATCGTACTTGGCAGGGATGGACGTCCAAGCGGCCTGTGGATAGAGCACGTGGTTGTTGGTGCCCTACGTGCCGCTGGACGCACAGTGCGTGTGCTGGGTATGGCCACCACACCGACAGTTCAGCTGATGACCGAACATTCCGATGCTGTTGGTGGCATTGCGATAACGGCTTCGCACAATCCTGCTCCGTGGAATGGATTGAAGTTCCTCGATGAAGGGGGCGTCTTCCTTGATGCTACTGCTAACTCAAAACTTTGGTCGGCCGTCGATCAACGATCCTTCCCTCTCTCCGCCGATCAACAATCGGGCAACCTCGAACTTGTTGATGATGCAGCAGAGTTGCACATCGACCGAGTTCTCGATCTTGATGCTGTTCGTTCTGCGCCAAAGGCCAACGGAGAACGTGTTGTTGTTGACGCCGTGAATTGCTCAGGCTCATTCATCGTGCCGGCTCTCTTGGAAGCTCTCGGATACACTGTTATCAGGTTGTTCGCCGATGGCTCGGGAGTATTCCCACACGTACCGGAGCCGATCTCGGAGAATCTCACGCAACTCGGTGATGCCGTTCGGGAACACGCGGCTGCATTCGGAGTGGCTGTTGATCCCGATGCCGATCGATTGGTTCTGTTCGATGAAACAGGCACGCCAATTGGAGAAGAACGCACCATCACCCTTGCAACGGAGGCTGTGATGGCCCTTGGAACACGAGGCGACGTGGTGGTGAATTATTCCACGACGCGAGCTGTGGATGACATTGCCGTCGAACATGGATACGTTACCCATCGCGCGGCTGTTGGCGAGATCAATGTTGTACGTATGATGCAACGCGTGAATGCCGTGATCGGCGGTGAAGGTTCCGGCGGTGTGATCTATCCGGCGTGCCATGCCGGACGTGACAGCATTGTTGGTCTCGGTCTTATCTCGGCCCTGCTGCGTCACCGCAACACCACGCTTGGTCAGGCATGTGCCAAACTTCCGCAGTATGAAATGGTCAAGACCAAGATCGACCTCCCTCAGGGCTTCGATCTAGAGTCACTCCGTCTTTCCGTTGTTACGTCATTCTCTGATGCTACACTCTCCACGGATGACGGAGTACATGCTGCCTGGCCCGACCGTTGGGTCCATGTGCGTGCGTCCAACACCGAACCCATTATGCGCATCATTGCAGAAGCCCCTTCTCGAGATGAAGCCAATGAACTTGTTTCCCGCGTTCGCTCCCTGATCAATGGATAACACCGCACATTTGAGAGGCATCGTTGATGCCCGGGCCGTCCTTGCACTTTGTGTTCGTGACGCCATCGATCGTGGACTCGCAACGATGAAGGCCGAGGATCATTCCAGCGTAGAGGGCACGTTCACGGTGGTACGGGATGAAAAGAGCGGCAATGTCCTCTGCGTGCTTGACGCCCTGCTCCCGGCAGAGAGTCCGTTCGATGATGTACCGCGGGACCGACTCCGCAGTGTTGCCTCGCGCCTGCAGGCCCCGTACTTCATGCTCACGAATTTCCGTCGAGTGGTTACCTACCGCACCGACGCTGTTACCCGCCGCATGCCCGATGAGGATCAGGTGGTAGGATGGCAGGCAGGGGGCGATATTCAATCGCTTGATGACGTACGTGTTGCTGCTTCGTCGATGAACGTTGGTACAGCGATCAAACATTCGCTGTCGTGGCTGAACATTGATTCCGCGCTCGACCCCGCGCAACGCGTCAAGGACGCCTCTGCATTCTTTGCTGAGCGCGTTACCTCCCTCTTTGACGATATGGTGCTTTGCACCGATGCCACAATCGGTCAGCGTGACGCCGCACTTCGTCTCGGTACAAGTGTATTGGCCTACGTCCTCATGCAGCTGCGCAAGCCGGGAGAGATAGACCGACTCTCCATTCCGTACGGAACGCAGAGTGCCGATCTCATGCTCGACCTGGTAGGCGCTTTCTTCCGTCAAGCCAGACGAAGGGGCTTTGCAATGCTTCCGTCACGTGTGGATGATGTGCATGTCTTGCCCAAGCGTGAGGCCATGTTCCGTATGACCTTGGCGGATCTCGTGCATTTCCTGCATCGCTTCGATCCGGAACGTCTCTCTGATACCGAGCTTCATCGAGCTGTTGATGCCGTCCTTCAGCGGTGCGCGCGCGTACAGCGGACGAGTGTTCCAACGATCGATGCAATCGACCTAGCGCTGCGTGCCGTGATCCATGTGCGTGGACGTATCAGTGGGAAGATGACCATGCTTGAGCTCGGTCCAACCCAGGGACTTGCAAGCGTACGACAGATCTTGATGTCGGGCAGCGACACCTGCGACGCACGCATCTACGCCCCTTCAGCCGATGATGAGCGTGCCGTGGTGTTGCGATCCAGCGGGAGGCTCGACGCCACCAATGATGTGCGGATCTTGCGGGACACCAAGGTTTCGAAGACACCGTGGGATCTTGTTGTTGCCTCGTCGACGGATCATCATGACCGTCACCGACTCCGACTCCTTCTCAGTAGAATGCCCATTGCCGATAACGGCGTGATCGTGCTATTCCTTCCTATGTCGAGCCTGCACGACGAAGAGTACGACGCCATGCGATACGCACTCACCTCGCGATTTGCCGTAGAGTGGGTTGTGGTCAGTGACGCAGAAGCGCTCGCAGAACCCGATACCGGTGTGTGTTGTGTTATTGCGCGCAAACTCCCCGAGGGTACGGTGCAGGAGCCCCCTGCTCGATTTGTCTATCTGAGACGTCCGATCGCTGCCTTCTTCCCTACATCAAAGGCATCGCGCGATCTCGAACAAGCACGTCTCAAGGCCCTCGATGAATTCGTTGCCTACCTCGATGCATCCGAGCGTGGCAAGCTCAACGATGAGGCCGTTGTACGAATGGTGGGTCAGACCACGTTGCGTGAGCGACCATCATGGGAGGACTTCCTGATTCCTCCTGACATTCTTGCATCGATCCTAGTGAAGACCGGACCACACCTCCGCTCGCTCAAGGATATCGCCGATGTGTCAGGGGGCATGCGGACCGGTGCCAACGACCTCTTTGCACCCAATACTCATGACATCGCCAATGACGATCTCGAGATGCAGTATTGGCAACGCGCGATGGATGACGGGTCAGTGCGCGACAATATCATCCTCACATCAGCCGATGATGTAGAGACCATGCTTGGACTTCCCCATTCGGACCGCAGGCTTCTGCTCCTGCCTACCGATCGTACAGAACTTGCCGGAACCAACGTACTAACACGCATTGAACGTGCAGAGCGAGACGGCATTCATTTGCGCTCATCGGTACGTCACCGCGAAGTGTGGTGGCACCTACAGCCCCCTGCCACACCTCATCTCATCATTCCCAAACATCAAAGCGACAGATGGTTGGTGTGTGCCAATTCCGTGCAGGCCTATATCACCGATGCCTTCATTGGGATCACACTCCACGAGCCAACGCGTGCTGATGCCTTGACCTTGTGGATGAATTCCTCCATGGGACTCTTCCTCACGGAACTCGTGCGCTTGGAAGACAACGTTCTTGATATCACCGTGCGGGATGCCCAGGAGTTTCCTGTTCCAACTGATACCATTCTTGACGCCATCGATCTCAAGCGTCACGCCCAATTGTCGCGCAGACCCATTCGTTCCCTCGTTGCCGAGCTTGGTGCCGCATCATCCGACAGTGTACGTCAGGAAACCATCCACCGCGATCGTCGCAAGCTTGATGAGTGGCTCATGCAGGACGTCTTTGCACTTACCGACGAAGAACAACGTTGGGTCTATCGTTTCGCCTTTGCCTGGTGGAACCGTCCAAGCAACGTCCGTCACCTCACCAACGCCCTTGCCAACGAACTCGAGCGCAAGCATAAGATCAAGCCATTGCGTCAGTGGTACACGCCCCTTCTCGAACAACTCCCCGAAGAACATCGCAGGACCATCATCGTCGACACCGGACTCACACGCGCAGAAGTCGATGGCACCATGTTCGGATGGCGTGTAACATGTTGGAAGGGGGCTCGCCAAGACACCGTGATCGACTGTGCATCACAAGAAGAGGCCGAGATCATTGCTCTCTTCCTCAACCTTGGTAAGGTGACCATTGAAGTACCGAGCGATGCCCCGATCATTGCTGACGTACTGCCACGTCTGCGCACCTTCAGCGAAGACCTCACACGTACACTCGACGATGTTACGTCCACCGTTCCCACAGACCTTCGTCCGGCCCTCGCTCGAAGTGTAAAGGCAACGATGACAGCGTTGTAGGGGTAGGGATTCGCTATTCGCTATTCTCTGTTCGCTGCTTTACCCCCATGACTTCGTCGCTTTACCCCCATGACTTCGTCGCTTTACCCCCATGACTTCGTCGCTTTACCCCCATGACTTCGTCGCTTTACCCCCATGACTTCGTCATGGGCTAGGTAACTTTCGCCCCTACGGGGCTGACCGAATAATCGCTATTCACTATTCGCTATTCGCTATTCTGAATTCGTCACGTTTCGCCCCCTTCCACGCACGATGAGGGATGGAACTCATCGATATCATTGCGTTGTCGTTTGCCGGACGACTCACTTCGGCTGAGGTGCGGGACCTTGCTTGCACGCACACAACACTGAATGATGCGCTGGAGGCCATTGGGCGACACCCGATGGACCTCGAGGAGCAGGCACAACGTCAGCATGAACGGTGCGAAGAACTTGGCATCAGCATCATCGCCTTCAATGATCCTCGCTATCTGCATCGATTACGTGCGATCGAGACACATCCGGCACTTCTCTATGTGAAGGGGGCGCTCCCTCCCGAATCTGATAGTTCTGTTGGAGTGGTCGGAACCAGATCGTGCACCATTCATTACGGCAAGCCGGTTACGGAAACGTTTGTTGAGGAGTGGACGAGGAGAGGTTGTACCATCGTAAGTGGACTCGCGAACGGCATCGACATGATCGCCCACGAGACATGTCTACGTCACGGCGGAAAGACCATTGCTGTGATCGCCAGCGGACTCGACAAGATCACCCCCATCCCTGCCAATGACCTTTCCGACCGCATCGCGCAGAATAGCGGCTGCGTGATATCAGAACATGCTTGTGGGATCAAGGCACAGCCACCCTATTTCCCGGCTCGCAACAGGATCATCAGTGGGTTGAGTGATGCCATCGTCGTGATCGAAAGCAAGAAGAAAGGGGGCGCCTTGATCACCGCCGACTTCGCGTCGAAACAAGGTAAGGCGCTCTACGCGGTGCCCGGTCCCATCAACTCCACGCGAAGTGAGGGGTGCAATGCGCTTATTAGGTCGGGTCAAGCTCAATGCCTTACAACTGCTGACGATGTATCTAACGACGTAAACCTCTCACACAACCAGGAGCCCCTTTCCAACTCCTGCTCCATCCCCGGACTCGATGATGGCGAGCCACATCTCGTTGATGAACTCGCAATACGATGGCAGTGTACGATCAGCGAAGCTCTCTCGCGGCTCATGGCCTTGGAGATGGAGGGCAAGGTGCAGCAGCTGCCCGGGCAGCGGTATGTGGGGAGGTGAGATACGGAGATACGGAGATACGGAGATACAGAGATACGTGGTTACGGGGTTACGGGGTTACGGGGTTACGGAGTTACGGAGATACGGAGGTACGGAGGTGCCCATCTCTTGTGTCGTGGACTATCGATGTAATTTGTTGTTGGCGATTCCTATCCATTGGCGCAAATATGAAGTACTGTCTTGCAATAGCAATCCTCCTTGTGGCGTGTACCATGTATGGTCAGACGAGAGACCGGCGTGCTCTGCTCATAGTCAACGGACGCGTCAATGAGATATCCGTGTCTCCTACCGAAGAGATTTGGTTGGTATCGGCCACATGTGCTGCTTACTACACCAAGAGTATAGATTCCACTTGGACAACTGACAGTTCTTTGAACAACGAGAATAATGAGGCTTTCGATCATCAATCTTATGAACGGATCTCGTTCTTCGACAAAGACACCGCAATATTATCGGGATACATCTCAGCCGTGGACACGGGCTATAACCCTCGGAAAAATGGGTACTACCGAACGACAGATGCCGGTAAAACATGGAACTTGATGGATTACGGTGGTAATTCGTGGATATACACCATTTGTACGAGCGATCAAGGTCATGCCTGGATGGGTGGGTTGTCAAAGCAAGTTTTCTATACGAAGGACTACGGTCGCAGTTGGACAACTAAACAGCTACCCTATTCATCCTCCGATAGGACGTATGGCATCAGCATGCGATCGTCGGGCATCGGAGTGGCAAGTTCTGACAACAATGAGATTGTCGCAACAACTGACAACTGGAGTTCGGTCACCCACCTGCCAACTCCACTAGACCAAAATCTGATTCTGGTCAATCGAGAGGTTCAGGGTACTGATATCCGCATTTCAAAAATCGCACTCTGGAATGAGTTCATCATCGTGAAGCAGGCTGGACGTGTGTTTATCACACCTCGTCATCCTATCTCATGGGCGCCCTTTCACTATGACATTTATGATTTTGCAATTGATGCCAATACACAGAAGCTCTTCGCTGTAAAGGCGGACCTAACTGTTCTCGCATTTACCAGTCCTATAGCGTTTCACAACCTACGTAGGGAAGCACTTTCCTGTCATCCATTCGACTTAAAAGCTGTTAACAACAGTTTGTTTGCATTGTGCTTAAACAACGAAGTGTACAAGGTCAGCGAGAGCAGGTTTATTCGCACACGACCATACACGTTAGACCTTGCCATACCAGAACCTACATTCGTCATGCGTTCTGGTAAAACGAAATGGGGCGTCTCTGGAGATCAGATCTATATGGCCGAAGATGACAGCTCGGGTTGGTATAGAGACAATGTTCTTGGCTTCTATGTAAGTGGTTGCAAGCAGATCTCAGACAGTGTTGCGATACTTTGGGATGGATACAATACCAACTACCTTTACTCTATTTACGACCGTACAGCAACTGTGTACGTTCCAACACTCTCACTCAGTGATTTTATCGGTTCTCAAATGGCATCACTTTCAATTTCGTCGGTTAGTAGTGGTTGTTTCAATCACGACGATGACATCGTTGTGTATAACCGTACCAAAGATGGAACACTTCAATCGACTAATGCTTCCATTCGCCGGAAGACAAATTCGAAGTTCTTCCGTTTCAGAAACAGTATTCGAGTCGACTCACTACACCGTGCTCTCGATGACATCAATTCTAGTCCGGCGACCATTCCCTCTATAAGAAACTTTCGTATTACGTCTCGGGACAGATCTAACTACCTCACGATGGTCGACGAGATAGTTAGGAACAACAAGAAATACAATGAATTTGCCGAAACTAGTTTTGACAAGAGTTTCTACTATTCCGTCCCGAATATCCTAGATTCACTGCCAGACTCTATCCTCACACAAGTACTTAGTAGTCGCGAGCGTTTCGCTAGCACTTCGAGCTATACTATGACCGTAAAGCTTGTCAACAACAATGGCGACACACTTTTTGCAACTCGCCACAGCTACTCTCATGGATATCCTTGGAATCTTCCATGGAAGATTGAATATAAGGGGCTAGTATTCACAAACTACAGCATCGAGTTCTCGCGTTTCATCAACTCGTGCATCCCAGACGGCTTCATAGGCAAGGAGGTTTTTGACAATCGGATGTTGATAATGAAGATTGCGAACTACTTGAACGCACTCCGCAAGTAAATTGAATACAAATATCACACCTGATACTCATCCTTTGTCTAACACCGCCTTTTCTCGCTGTCGCTACCTATCTCATGCTTGTTGACCGCCCATTCTTCTGGAGGACTGTTGCTGCACATGGAGTGATCTTTGCTTGCTACATGTCGATGTTGCACTTTTTCTCTCAAGAGATCACCGGTCACGATGAATACGGATTGGGACGCCTGACTCTTACATTGCTCATCATTGTCGTGCATATCATATTCGGTTTCATTCATGGGCTCTATATTCGAAGAAAGTATGAACGACAGGAGTGAGCAGCAGCTATGAGTGGCACGGTCATGGACAGTACGTCTGATGGAATTGAATACTATCACGGCACCAAGGCCGAACTGAACGTCGGCGACCTCATAGAGCCGGGGTTTCGTTCGAACTACGGTAGTCGAAGACAAGCACTTTACGTTTATCTCACGGCTACGCTCGATGCTGCTGTATGGGGTGCTGAACTCGCTCAAGGGGAAGGGGCTGGCAGGATCTACGTCGTGGAACCAACCGGTTCTATTGAAGATGATCCCAACCTCACCGACAAGAAGTTTCCGGGCAATCCAACACGCTCATATCGAACGAAGGATCCGCTTCGCGTAGTTGGCGAGATATCAGAATGGCAGGGACATACTCATGAACTACTCACAACGATGAAGGATAACCTGGATCGCTTAAGAGAGCTCGGGGTTGAAGCGATTGAGGAGTAAGGAGGTATGCTGATCCAGAGGTTACGGGGTTACGGGGTTACATGGTTACGGGGTTAAATGGTTACGGGGTTACGCACTAACATTGTAGTTCCAACACGACAGCGTAGGTTCGTGTCTATCACTCAACAGCAGATAGAGGTCACTGGTTTCTGGATGGCATCCTATCGTTGGGTACAGCAAGCCGAGAGCCGCAATGAGGAAGTAGACGTAAACATTCATTGGAAGAAATTTAGAGATGCTTCCATAACAAGAACATTGTGAAGAGAAAAGGTCAACTAGAGAGAATGAAATAATATGGAAGTCACACCAGAGCATATTGCCCGAGTTGCGAAATTGACCTTTGCCTCCGTCTATCCGCATTACGTTGCGAAAGTTGAAAGAAAGGGCAGAACAAAAGATGAATTGCATCAGGTGATCCAGTGGCTCACGGGATTTGACCTCGAGCAACTGCAAGCACTCATCGATGACAAAGCAACTTTTGACACGTTCTTTCAAAGAGCAAGGTTGCATCCAAACGCTGCACTGATCACAGGGGTGATATGTGGCTATCGAATCGAGGACATTGACGATCCACTCACAAGGCAAGTCCGGTATCTGGATAAGCTTGTAGATGAATTGGCGAAGGGTCGCCCCATGGAGAAGATACTCCGCAACCCAAAGCTTTAAGGTTTTACCAGTTGGTCTATACAAACGATTTGTTGGTAGGTTTGGAGTGGGACAGGGACGAGATTCATTATCATTCTCACTACCATGCAACTGCTACCGATTCTCGGAATCATCCTTTTGATTCTCATTTCTGGACTACGTATTGCTCAAGAATACCAACGTGCCGTCGTTTTCCGACTCGGACGATTCCGCTCGATCAAAGGTCCGGGGCTTTATTGGCTCATTCCATTTATCGACAGACAGCAGTGTGTTGATATTCGAACAAAGACGGTGGATCTTGAACAACAAGAAACGATCACCAAGGACAGCGTAACGATCAAGGTCAACGCAGTGTTGTGGTTTAAGATTACGAATGCTGAAGACGCCATCATCAAAATCGCCGACTACAACAAAGCCGTGTATCAGTTTTCGGTCACTGCTCTGCGGAACATCATCGGCCAACACACGCTTGACGAAGTACTGCGTGAACGAGAACAGATCAATGGTACTCTGCAAAAGATCGTTGATTCAACAACCGAGCCCTGGGGAATCAAGATCGAAATGGTCGAAATGAAGGACGTTGAGATCCCTGAAGCGATGCAGCGTGCGATGGCAAGAGAGGCTGAAGCTATTCGAGAAAAACGTGCACGGATCGTAAAAGCTGAGGCCGAATTGGAGGCTTCGATCAAATTGACCCAAGGTGCAAAGGAAATGGAAGGCAGTCCAATTGCACTAGAGCTTCGACGTATGCAGATGCTTTCCGAGATCGGTATTGATAACAACACCACAACTGTCATTCTTATGCCGTCCGACTTTACAAACGCCGCAAAGAGTTTTACAGAAATGGTCACCATGAACAAGCAAAACGCTGGTCAATAGTCGAAGATCACATGCCAGATTCTTTCACACTCGTCGGATCTGATGATGTCACACAACATTGGTACCAAAGAAGCCCCTTTGCAGCTTAAGACTCCGCCTTTGACGAGCGAGTACACCATGCACGTGGATGTTAAGGACGGCAAGGATGTGCTTGTTTGTACTGTAGGCAAGACTGTATTGCTCTATGATATCCATTGCTTAGAGGATCTGCACGCTATGCTCAAGAAACATGGTGATTGGATGGACCTTGGTAGTGCGGATGAGCAGAAGCCAGCTAAGGAAGGGACCGTTGAAGCATGGGGTCGATCAGAGAACAATCCGGTGAAGGGATGGTATGGATTGAAGAAGGGGCTCCGTGGTCGTTTTGGCATGTACATCCCGCCCCTTATGGAACACCTGGGCCTGGCAGAGGTGACGCATGATGCCAAGGGCAATAAGATGAGGGCAAAGTGACCCCTATCTTCTTCACTTCGCAATGTTCTTAAAAAACAATTCAAGCGCAACAAAGCAGCATGGGAGTTCTTTGTCGAACAAGCCCCCTCCTACAAGAAAGTAATGACGCACTGGATCATGAGCGCAAAACAAGAGAAGACGAGAGTATCGCGGCTGGAGAAGACCATAGAAACTAGCGCCAAACAACAGCGAGTGGATCTGTACGGAAGAAGAACGAAGCGCGTCGATTGAGCTTTTCATTACTTAGCGACTTCTACGAACACCTTAAGGACAGATCATGAAAAAGAACGTCTTTCTCACCGTAGCATTACTAACCTCGTTCTGTTGCGGCTTTGCGTTTAGTGAAATGATGGCAGATGCTGTTGTTGTTGACAACACCACTATGAAGCGAGTAACAAGCATAGGCGGAATCTTTTTTAAGTGCAAAGACCCGAAGAAAGTGAGGGAGTGGTATCATACACACCTTGGCCTGAACACCAATCAATACGGATCCGTGTTTGAATGGCGTCACGCAACCGACTCTTCGAAAAAGGGGTTTTCGCAATGGAGTCCGTTTGGTGAAAAGACCAAGTACTTCGAACCATCAACAAAGGAGTTTATGATAAACTACCGCGTTGAGAATTTGATTGGACTTGTTGAGGAGCTAAAGAAAGAAGGCGTTACGATAGTCGATACCGTTGAATCATACGATTACGGCAAGTTTGTCCACATCATGGACATTGAAGGAAACAAGATTGAGCTGTGGGAACCGAATGACGTTGAATACGAGAAGTTGGGAACGCAGCTTGGAACAGAAACAACTAAATAGTAGGCACGATCATGGCTCAGAACAGCGCAAAGAAAATCTCCTCATCGCAACGCGAAGAACTACTTGCAATTCTTGAATCTCGCTTTGTAAATAACATGAAGCGACATAAGGGACTTGTCTGGACCGATGTGCTTGCCCGCATTAAGGCCAGCCCAGAAAAGCTGTGGTCACTCAATGAAATGGAGATCACAGGGGGAGAGCCAGATGTTGTAGGCTATGACAAAGGCACAGGTGAGTATATCGTGGTTGACTGTTCTGCGGAGAGTCCGAGCGGACGTCGCAGTCTATGTTATGATCGGAAGGGGCTTGAGTCGCGCAAAGAACATCACCCCGAAAACACGGCCATAGATATGGCCACGTCAATGGGTGTTGAACTCCTCACCGAAGCTCAATACCGAGATCTTCAGAAGCTTGGTCGGTTCGATGCTAAGACATCCAGCTGGCTGCTCACTCCCCCGCCCATACGCGACCTCGGCGGCGCCATCTTTGGCGACTTCCGCTACGGCACCGTATTTGTCTATCACAATGGTGCGCAGTCCTACTATGGCAGCCGTGGCTTCCGTGGCGCACTAAGAGTCTAGATTCAACGCATAACGGAATTATCTTGCAAAGTTGATGGTCGCCACTAGCCGCCCTATTTCGTACACATTATCAGATGTTTGCCATGATGCTTTCGTTGGCCATTCTAACTTCACTTTTCTTCGTCATCGGTTCGGAGACAATCGATGCTCCGGACAGAATCGGTGTAAGTGGACCCATTTCATTCAATGGTACACAATTCAGTTTGGCTTGGTCTCAGAAACCACGTGACACGTATTATGTACAGGAATACTTGCCCACTGGCGAAGAGCTCGAATCTTTCAACCAGATGATGGCAATTCACCTCTTCATCCTTGATATCAAGATCGAAGACGCTGTACGACAGAAGGTCCAGCAGTTCAAGAACAGGCAGTTGACAGATAAGATTTGCCAGTTTGAAGTCACAGAAAGCCCAACGGGAGATGAATTCATCGTTGACTGTATAATGAGCGTAAGCAAGGATGATCAGATTACACTTGTTGAGTTCAACGTAAACAGATTCAAGAGAGTTGCCATCGGATCTGGAAAAACCGGAATTCTCGTATATGCATACTCCCTTCGCAGCTATGGGGATAATGTTTTGCACTTTCTGGACACTCTCACGGAAGTTCGCGCAACACACCTGAACGCCATGATTGCGACTACACTGCCATCGATCATTGTAAAAAATGACTAAAGAGCTATCTGAGAAGCCTCTCTGGTGATGGGGACAGTCATACGAAGGCAACAGCTAACTAGTAACCAGTAACTAGTAACTTGCCCCATGTCCATCCAGTCGCGAAAAGAAGAACACGTCAACCTCGCCCTCTCCGGCAAAGCCACCTTCCGCGAGAAGTCCAACGGTTTTGACCGATATGAATTCGTCTACAATGCCCTGCCGGAGATCGATCTTGCGGATGTGGAAACCCAGACGGAGTTCTGCGGGATGGCACTGCAAAGCCCCTTGCTTGTGACGGGGATGACAGGGGGCTATCCCGACGCAGAGAGGATCAACAAGGGGTTGGCCGAAGCGTGCGAGACATGCGGGATAGCGATGGGCGTGGGTTCTATGCGCGCCGCATTGGAACACCGGGAATTGGAATCAACCTTTGCCGTTGTGCGAGATGTTTCGAATCGCGTACCGATCATCGCCAACATCGGCGCCGCCCAGGCCGCTGTGTGGCACCGCGAAGGATCTCTGCATTCCTATGTAGAGCGAGCCGTAGCCATGACCGGTGCCTCGGCCCTTGCCGTACACCTCAACCCGCTTCAGGAGCTCTTGCAGCCCGAGGGCGAGCCACGGTTTCGCGGCGTTCTCGATGCCATTGCCACCCTGGTTCGCTCAGAACAGATAGCGATCGTTGTAAAGGAAGTTGGCGCTGGTATTTCTGGCGACGTTGCGCGCAGGCTTGCCGATGTGGGTGTGACCATGATCGACGTAGCCGGCGCCGGCGGAACGTCGTGGGCTGGCGTGGAGATCCTCCGTCGTAGCGACGCCGAGACCGTAGACCACCTCTGGGACGTTGGCATCCCCACCGCCGAATGCATTACGCAATGTGTCGGCATCGTCCCCACGATCATCGCCTCCGGAGGCATTTCCAACGGCACAGAGGTGGCCAAGGCCGTTGCCCTCGGCGCCCGGCTCGTGGGAAGTGCTCGCCCCATACTTGAGGCATTTGCGGCAGACGGAACAAAGGGTGTTGTTGCTCTGGTCCGACTTTGGGAACTTCAACTACGACAATGGATGTTTCTCACGGGGTGTCAACACCTGAACGATCTGCACCGTCCAACCATCCTCCACCGCCTTCAATGACCACAGCCCAACTCGCCCCCTACCTCAGTGATGTAGAAGGGGCTCTGCACAGCGCCTTGAACGAGTTCACTGAACCAGCGTGGTTGTATGATCCCGTACGGTATCTCTTTGAAGGGGGCGGTAAGCGTATCAGGCCGATCCTTACCCTGCTTGCGTGTGAGAGTGTTGGTGGTGAACGTGCGGCTGCATTGCCTGCTGCCGTTGCTGTAGAGCTATTGCACAACTTTACGTTGGTGCATGACGATATCATGGACAGCTCGGATAAACGGAGGGGACGAGACACCGTCCACGTACGATGGAATCAGAGTGCTGCCATCCTTGCCGGTGATGTGATGATGGGCATGGCCATGCGCCTACTCATGCGCAGTGCTCATCATGCGCCACGTCCACTTGATGTGATCGACGCTTTCTCTACCGGGCTCATCGAAGTATGTGATGGTCAGGCCCTCGATCTGGCCTTTATGGACCGGGATGACGTTACGCCCGAAGAATACTTCACGATGATCGAGAAGAAGACCGCTCGCCTACTCGAGATGTCAGTAGCTATTGGAGCCAACGTTGGCGGAGCAACAAACGGTCGAGTCCAAGCCTTGCGCAACTTCGCACGCTTGATCGGCATCGCATTCCAGATGCAGGACGACATTCTCGACATCACCGGCAGCGAAGCCTTTGGCAAATCACCCGGCGGAGATATCGTAGAAGGCAAGCGCACATGGCTCATGCTCGAATGCGCCCGTCGTGTACGTGAAGACCTCGATGCACGTCCGGAACACACCGCCCTCATCGCCACCTTCTTTGCAGACAACGGTCTTGGTCGAGAACACGTCACTGATGTGATCTCCATGATGGACGCCTATGGTGTTACCCAAGACGCCACCGCCCTTGTTGAGAAGTTCACCAACGACGCCTTCGAGCACCTGCACCATGTTCCGGAGAGTCCGGCAAGAGACCTGCTGGAAGTGCTGGCGAAGATGTTGATGGCGCGGAGTGTTTGAGGTTACGGGGTTACGGGGTTACGGGGTTACGGGGTTACGGGGTTACGGTTTTCGACGATCGTACAATTGATCGAAGTAGAGATCTAACGATTCTAATCTCTTCCAGTAGTTCTTTCCTATCAACTGCATTGATTATTCCTGGATGAGATGATAAGAGTCCAACCCAATACAGAGTTTCTGCCAACTCTTTCTCTGCGATCTTAAGCTTGTGTATAAAGTCGCGGCGTGATTCAGCGTACTTGGCTTCACGCACATTGGCACCTACAGAGGTACCTGCACGATACAGTTGCGTCAAGGCACTGCGATCTATCCAATGGGAATCTCGCAACGCATGGCACGTAGATCGTATGAGTCTAGCCATCATTACAGAGTGATGTTGAAGTTGGCCATTTGCCTCACTCCCGAAATCAAGGTCGAGTTCTTTTTCCATATTTCTATGTGCATCTCATCAACAATAACGTGACGTAACCCCGTAACCTTGTAACCCCGTAACCCCGTAACCCCGTAACCTTGTAACCTTGTAACCTTGTAACCTTGTAACCTTGCAACCCCGTAACTTCGCACATGAGAATTACAATCCTCGGTGCCGCCAAGAGCGGTTTGGCGGCAGCAGAACTTGCGGTGCGAAACGGTGAGACAGTGTTTGTGTCTGATGCAAAGCCCCTTGAAAAAGCGGGTGATGCGGTGGAGTTTTTGGCGTCGCGAAACATTGCATCGGAGTTCGGTGGACATACAGATCTGGCAACCAAGGCCGACCTTATTGTTGTGTCTCCGGGTGTGCCCCCTACCAACCCTGTTCGTGTTGATGCCGAGCGTTTGGGCATTGAGGTTATTGGTGAGCTCGAGTACGCAAGTAGGTTTCTTACCAACCCCATCGTAGCGATCACGGGTACGAATGGGAAGACAACAACAACGGCATTAACGGCGCATGTTTTGAATGAAGGGGGCAGGCCGGCCGTCGCAGCGGGGAATATCGGAACGCCGCTCAGCAGTCTTGTAGGGACGATCGATCCGGCCATGATCATCGTTGCTGAGTGCAGCTCCTATCAGCTCGATACCACGAGAACGTTCAGTCCGCACGTGAGTATGCTCCTGAACATCACACCTGATCATCTCTCGTATCATGGGAGCTTTCAACA
Source organism: Ignavibacteria bacterium (assembly GCA_016707005.1). NCBI lineage: Bacteria > Pseudomonadati > Ignavibacteriota > Ignavibacteria > Ignavibacteria bacterium. The sequence continues at coordinate 258,783 of JADJIQ010000001.1, read as the reverse complement.
GTACGTGCATGCGAAGTGGAAAATTGCTGAGCACCAACGGGCAAATGACGTTGTAGTTTTGAATGCCGACGATGCACACGCAGCAAACGCAGCGTCGGTAGCTCGGGGTATGGTACGCTTCTTCAGTCTCCTCAAAGAGGTTGACGGAGCATTCGTCCGGGGGGACGAAATCATACTTCGGGATCAGCAGCATAACGAGGAGATCCTCATGCCCTTGCGACGTCTTGGGCTGCCTGGAGCGCACAATGCGGCGAACTCCATGGCGGCAGCACTAGCAGCGCGTGCCTTTGAGGTGCGTAATGAGAACATTCGGGATTCGCTGGCGTCGTTCAACGGCGTAGAGCACCGACTCGAACACGTCCGCGTCCACCGCGGCGTACGATACATCAACGACTCCAAAGCAACCAACGTGAATGCCGCGTGGTTTGCGCTGTCCAGCTACGATCATCCGATCGTGTGGATCGCCGGAGGAAGGGGTGACAACAACGACTACGCCGCCCTCGACGACCTCGTAGCCGAGAATGTGAAGGCCATTGTCTGTATGGGTGAAGATGCTGATGCGATCTTCAATCATTGGTGCACCACCAAGCGATGTGTGAAGGTAGCATCCATGGAAGAAGCCGTCCACGCCGCCGCAGACCTTGCACGGTCGGAAGATGTTGTACTCTTCTCTCCTGCCTGCAAGTCCTTCGACATGTTTGCAAACTTCGAGGAACGGGGCAGGGCTTTCAAGGCCGCAGCGAACGCGCTCTGACTTGGTGCCGGGTGTCATAGATGCCGGGTGTCATGTGGCACTTTTTAGGGTCATCATGCGTTATCACGCTCCATGCCCACTCCCCTGATCGAGATCCACGATCTCCATAAACACTATGGCGACTTCCATGCGGTGAACGGACTCAGCCTTTCCGTTGCCCAGGGAGACGTCTACGGCTTCCTTGGACCCAATGGAGCCGGAAAGAGCACCACCATACGGATGATGCTTTCGCTGATCCGTCCTACGTCGGGCTCGATACGGGTGTTCGGACTCGATCTCACAACACATCGGAGCGAGATCCTCCGTCGGATCGGGGCCATCGTAGAACGTCCGGACTTCTACAACTACCTCACTGCTCGACGCAACCTTGAGCTCCTCGGCAGACTCAGCGGTGCTGATGTCTCCACACGTTCCATCGATCGTATCCTTGGCATCGTTGGCCTAGCAAGCAGAGCATCGAGCAAGGTGAAAACGTTCTCACACGGAATGAAGCAGCGTCTGGGGATCGCTCAAGCACTTCTGCATTCGCCTGACCTCATCGTCCTCGATGAGCCAACAACCGGACTTGACCCACAAGGCATGGTGGACATCCGCGACCTGATCCTCGAACTGGCCGCCGATCACAAAAAAACGGTCTTCCTCTCCTCGCACATCTTGCCGGAAGTAGAACTCACTGCCACACGCATGGTGATCATCAACCGTGGGAAGGCAGTTGTAGAAGGGGCTGTGCAAGACCTGTTAAATGCCGGACGTCTCAAGGTCACGATCGAAACGTCGGAAGTACAACGCGCACTCGAAATGATCCGTGCTACGCCCCTTTCCTCTCACATCCAATCATCAACGGATGGTGCTATCATCATGATGATGGAACGTGAAGAGATCTCGGGTCTGGTGGCACACCTTGCCGACGCACGTATACCTCTCTCGGCTGTCTCCCCTGTTCGCTCCCTCGAAGAATATTTCATCTCGCTCACGCAGGAGGTATCATGATCGGCACTGCCTATCGCGTTGAGATGAGTAAGGTCTTCTCGAAATGGCGCACGTTCATCGGATTCATCGCCCTGGGTGTGTTGATTCCCGTGGTTGTTGCTGCTATGGGCATTGAAGGTGGACAATACCTTGGATTTGCAACGCAGGCCCTGAAGCAGACGTTTGATTTCACCGGGAACCTGATGAACGGATACACGGTGTCCTACATCATCTTCGGATCGTTGTATGTGCACGTGCCGTTTCTCATCACTCTCGTTGCCGGTGAGGTGCTTGCCGGTGAAGCAACAGCGGGGACGTATCGATTGCTGCTAACTCGACCTCTTTCGCGCTCTACGATGGTGTCGGCAAAGTTCCTTGCCACACTCACCTACACAAACCTCCTCGTGCTCTTCATGGCCGTGATGTCTCTCGGTCTTGGCATCGCTCTTCTCGGCACCGGCGAGGTAGTTGTGATCCGTTCGCAGATCACCATCATCGCAGAGAACGATCTGTGGTGGCGTTTCACACTGGCCTATGGCTTTGCAGCATTGGCCATGACCACCGTTGCCAGTGTGGCCTTCTTGTTCTCGTCGCTTGTGGAGAACGCCATCGGTCCCATCATGACGACCATGGCCATCATCATTGTGATGACCATCATCTCTGCCATCGACATCCCGATCTTCGACTACCTGCGTCCGCTCTTTTTCACCAATCACATGAACGGGTGGAAGTTCCTCTTTGACGATCCCGTCAACTGGACCAAGGTGAGCATCTCCGCCAGCGTCTTGCTCACGCACATCATCGGCTGTTATACGGCAACGCAGATCATCATGCGTCGAAAGGACATACTTACGTGACCCGTTTCCTCCTCATCGTATTGGTGTTGCTAGCCCCTTCCCTCGTCCAAGCTCGTACAGCTACAGAACTTCTGAACGAGCTCAAGGCCAAGATGCAGCGGGTAAAGCGCTACACCGCAGAACTCTCGATCAAGGTTGACGTGCCCTTCATGAAGGTGCCTGTCTCAACAGCAACACTCACCCATGTCGCACCCGATAAGACAACGATCGACGCTCCGGGATTTGCAATGATCCCTAAGCAAGGGGCTGATATGAGCGCGCTGAAACTCCTCAGCAAGGACTTTGCCGCTGTCGATATGGGTACAGAGCAATGGCAAGGAATAACGATGCGCAAGATCAAGGTGTTGCCGGCTGATGAAGAGTCGGACGTTGTTGTTGCCACACTCTGGATCGACACCACAATGATGATTGCACGCAAGGTGGTCTCTACCACAAAGAAGGCCGGCACCATCACCGCCGAACTTGTCTATGATGATGCAAAGGCCCGTGAATATGGCCTACCGAGTTATACCAAGATCATGATGGAGATCGGATCGTTTGAGATCCCGAAGTCGATGTCGGGCGATTTTAACGAAAGCTCCCGCGATACTAAACCCAAGAGCGGATCGCAGAAAGCGGTAGTGGAGATATGGTATTCGAAGTTCAGAATAGCGAGTAGCGAATAGCGAATAGCGAATAGTGAATAGTGAATAGCGAATAGCGAATCGCGAATAGCGATCCTATCCTTTTCTCTTGAACTTGCAGCGTTTACTTGTGGATGTTTGCTATCGTAGAATGATCATGCTCTTCGTTTCGACTACGTCACCTGTTTGCAATCGGTAGTTGTAAGCTCCACTCGAAAGCAACGTTGTTGAAAAGGTAACGGTGTAAGTACCTGGCTGCATTTGTTGATGAACAAGTACTGCTACTTTGTTGTTTGCACCGTCGAATAGATCTAAATCGACAGCCCCTTGACTCTGGATCCTGAAGCGGATCGTTGCCATATCGGATGCAGGGTTAGGGTAACTCTGTTCGAGGGTGTGTTGTACGGGAGTATCCGAAACTGAAGTTGAATCAACTTCGATGACCGATGTGACAACGCCACCGGTCGTGGTGCGAAGGATGATACCTCCGGCACCTACGATGGTGCCCGTGTTGGCGTCGGTAAAGAAGACTCTATATAGTTGCCCCCCCGAAGCAGGATATGATTGATGATTCCACGTAGACCCGCCATCTGTTGTTCGCAGAATTGTGCCTGAAGATCCAACAGCGGTTCCTGTATTAATGTCAGAAAAGTGTACGCTGTACAATATCGCCGTTGCGCCACTAAACTGCCTAGACCATGACATGCCACCATTTGTTGTACGATAAATACGTCCTTCCCAACCTACTACTGTCCCAGTGTTAGCATCGGTAAAAGAAGCATCCATGACACCCCAACCCTCGAAATATCCCTTTCCACTAGTATCCAGATCCTTCCACGTTTCTCCTCCATCCGTGGTACGTAGAATCGTACTTCCTATCACGATTCCTGAACGAACATCGCTGAAAGCAATGCACCAGAAGCGTTTTGATGAACCGCTCGGTTGACGCATCCATGTTTCGCCGTCGTCAGTTGAGCGCAGTATCGTCCCGTTTGAACCCACAGCAGTCCATGTACTCGCTCCAAGGAAGGCAACGTTGCCAAGATCGTCTCGGGTAACCCCTCTATATGACCAAGTACGTCCTGCATCAACTGTGCGATGAATCATTCCTCCGGGACCAACGGCAATCCCTCTTGTTGAATCTGCAAATGATACTCGACTGACGCTACCAGGAATTCCAGGCAAAAGGGAAGTCCATGTTGAGCCACCATCTGTAGTACGCATAAAATGAGAAGTTCTGGTGACAATGTTTCCAACATTAGTGCTCGTAAAGTAAACATCGTTCAAAGTTCTCGTTGTACCTTTAAAACACCTTATCCATGTGCCTCCACCATCAGTTGTGCGAATGATGGCCCCAGATCTCCCAACTGCCATCCAGTTTCGACTACCCCCGTACGTTATCGCATTAAGATATATCTCGGGAGCATAGACGTCTTTTTCGTGCAATCTAGACGACCAAGTCTGACCACCGTCAGTCGTTCGAATGACATTGCCCCAAAAAATGGCCAAACCTACAGTGTCATCGGAGAAGGCAATGGAGGACACGTGCTCACCACCCACTCTTTCTAAGTCCCCCCCTGACTCCCTCTCCCACGACGTTCCACCATCTGTTGTTCGGAGAACCAAACCGCGAGCTAATGAATCTTGTCCAGCCACAATTCCAGTATTCGTATCTGAAAAGTAAACATCCAAGAATAAATCATTCCTTCCCGTTCCCCTATATGACCATGTAGACCCACCATTGGTGGTTCGTAAGATATTTCCATATTCTCCAACAACAGTGCACGTGTTTGTATCTATGAAGTGTACTGAGTTCAGAGTTCCGGATATGGAGATTGGTAGAGGGGACCAAGTTGCACCTCCATCGAAAGTGTGGATGATCGTACCATCAGTGCCTACAGCCATTCCAACGTTCGCGTTGGCAAATGACACAGAGGTTAGGGTGTACGTTTTTCCACTTTCTTGGCGCGTCCACGTTTCGCCCCCATCGGTAGTGCGGAGGATAGTGCCACTATCGCCAACAGCAATGCCGATGTCTGCGTCTACGAAGAAGACACTTGAGAGCCAGCGTGTGGTGCCTCTCGACTGAATAGTCCAAGTGGTGCCGTCGTCTGTTGTCTTAAGGATAACACCTTCCCACCCGACTGCGAAGTACGTATTGGCAGAAGCATAATGTACATCAGAGAGAGAAATGGGCGTTGGTAGAGGACTCTGCACAACCCAGCCTGATTGCGCACGTGTGCCAAGGGAGCCGACAATGAGTAGGAGCGAAGCAAGAAACAGTACATGCTTGAACATAACATCTCCGTTTGGCGAATAGGGATTGTCCCCGGTACAACTATCAGCGAGTACATTCTCCCGTGCTAATAATACCGCATAGATTCGAAACGGGGATGGTAAATCCAGATATCGTTCCTCCCGCGTCACGTTCTCGGTGTTCCAGCGCACGTATGATTTGTGCGTGCCCCCTTCATCATCATCATTGCCGGTCCCAACGGAGTTGGGAAGACTACTGTCGACGTCATTAGACGATATGAGCGTTGCTTCGAGAATTTTCACGAACTTTATAAAGGCATTTCTCATGCATGGACTATCTATGACGCATCACTTCCCAATCCAAGACCGATACAACAAGGACGCTCTGACAGTCCTGAGGGAAGAACTCCTCTCCGGTGATATCGATCGTCAGCGTGCTGCTGCTGCATGCATACGCGTCGGTATGGATGTACGCAAGATTGCTCGTCACTCTGATACTCAGGTAGCAGCAGATCTCAATGGTGTTGTGATTCAGGTAGATCCAGATTCGCCCCTTCTTCCGGACCTTACAGAACTGCTGGCACTGGCCGATGAGATCGTGCCGTTGTGAAGGGTAGGAGGCAGAATATTCTTGGCTCATCCCCCTTCCCCTTCTCATCCTGAGAAGGGGTGCCGGTTCGTGCTTTTCGTCACTTGTCATTTGCCATTACCCGAGGTCCCTCGTCACTTCGGGCACGGCATGCCGTGCCCCTACGCTCCTCGGGATGACGCGGCTGCATCGGAATTTCAGTAAAAAGAAACGGTAGCACCATCCCTGATGGTGCTACCGTTTCTCACTTGAACGATCACCGCGAGTTGCGTCATCCCGAGGAGCGGAGCGACGAGGGACCTAGACACGTTGACGATATGACCGAACGTCATTCCGTCACTTCGTCGCTTCGTCATTTCTTCCCGTATTTTGCGCCATGAAAACCTCCTCGTTCAACTCCGCAATTGAGCGCAATCTTGAATCGTGGTTGCGCTGGTCCTTTGCCATCGTCTACGTGTGGTTCGGAGCGCTGAAGCTGGTTGATCTGAGCCCTGCGCATGATCTGGTGGAACTCACACTGTCATGGTTGTCTGTGTCAACTATTGTGACGGTGCTGGGTGTGTGCGAGGTTATCCTTGGCCTGATGTTTCTCGTGCCCAAGCTCACGAAGATCACGCTTGTTCTTTTTGTGATCCATATGGCCGGCACGTTCATCCCAATTGTAGGGGGCTTGGCAGTTGCCTATACAGCCGTCCCCTACGGTCTCACCCTAGTGGGACAATACATCATCAAGAACTTGGTGTTCCTCGCCGCCGGCGCTGGGCTATGGTATCACTGGAAGAACCCCGACCCACTTTCAAAAGTTGAAAACAACAAGGTCAAAGAGACATCATAACACCACTAGTGTTTCGATACGAACATCTCTATCAGTCACGATGCGGACGATATATATTCCACTTGATAGTTCAGCCGTTGGGAACGATGAATTCGTTGTAGTAAGTACAAGTTTGCCAAACAGATCTCGCACCTCTTGCAAGACTACACTAGGTGAAGTCGTCAATGAAACTATAGAAGACCTTGTAGCTGGATTGGGATATAGGTTGAAGGCATGGAGTGATCCTACTACCTCAGTCTGCTCCGACGTTGTTGATTCACTTGCACGAATGGAGATCACTCTCTGGTTTTCACCGAATATCAGATATTGCTCGCCAATACGAACGGGCGCTCTGTAGAAATTTCTACCTAGTCCGGTAGTGCTACTTCCGCGAATCTTCACGGGCGTCACAAGACCGGAGACGAGATTGTACTCTACTATGTTCGATGTGAATGCGAAAGCGAGTATGGGACCGAAGTCCATCACGTCAAGCGTCTGCATGGACCATCCATCAAGCAATACTCGCAACTCTGCGATCTCATCGACTGAACCATCAATCATTCGAAGCCAGTGCAACCTGCCGGCCGTTGTTGGTCTGTCGTTAACTATGGTATCAACAGTTCGTGATAGTAGCACCCGATCCCCACGTATGAGGCTAATGCGCGGCACTGTCTCACCAGCTTCAGAACTCCTTGGAATGAGCCAGGACTGAGATGTGTTCTCATCCAGATCATAATAACACACAAAGGAAACTCTAATGGGGTCTCCACTGCGGTATCCTGTAACAACATACCAGAGGTCATTGCTCAGTCCTGCAGATACCTCGGTTATGGTGACCGAGTCGAGACTCGTTGGAACAGGAAGATCCTTACCAACTCCTTTGTGTATCACTATTGCGTTTGCAGAATGCCGTGCTCGGACGGTATCGTAATAGGCAAACCCATAGTGAAGGAAGACAGCACCCCTAAGCGTTGACCCTACCCTAAACACTCTGGTGTATTCTGGTTGATCTTGCAATTCAAACATCGACGTCCACGACGCACCGTCATCCGTTGAGCGTCGAACGATGCACGGACTTTCCGCTGCATAGACTGCCTCATCGGTGGCAGTGATAGCTACTGTCGAATTGGACATACGGCCTATGTTCACCCATGTACGGCCTGTGTCCTGGCTCTTCCGCAGGTCCACATAACTCAATACCCCATAAACGGAAGCCCTATTCATCGAATACAGTGATGGTCCTGATACAGCCATAGTCCGTTGCTCACCGATAGCTAACGTTGGCCATGGCAACGAAGAATCTCGCTCGGCTAGTGTTACAACAATCGTGTCTAACCTAGGCCGCTCGTCTGTTGATTGTTGGCGATAAACAGCCCCGGCTCCGAGCGCCGCGGTACTACCCAGCACGATGACCGTACCGTCCCTATGGGTGTGGGTAACTGCGAGTGGCACACCATCCCAGAATGCACCATCACTTGATTCTTCTTCGAGCCTACCTACGTCCCAAGATTTCCCACGATCGATCGACATCACGTATCGACACGGACCTTGCCCGCTGCCTGTGCTAAGCGAAGTATAGTAGTGTCCAACTACGATCCGACCGTCCTTGTCCATTGCCAAGTCGTACGTTTGATCTTGTCTATCGTACTGCCCTGTATCGACTCCTAAATACCGAACAAGCTCGGTACGGTACACCCAAGAATCGCCGTTGTTATGAGAGACCAAAAGAGTGCCTTTCATACCACCAACAACAAGCGTGTCACCTGATACGCGAAGTACGCTTGTATAGGCAAACGAGTCTGATGTTTGACGTTCCTGCCATACCAGTCCTCCGCTTGTAGCCGTCGCGAGAAAACCGCGCGAACCCACAACTGCTAGACGGCCTTCACGTTCATCTGCATCGAATAGCGTTACTCCGGGAAATGTTCGGAGTAATTGAACGGTTCCATCTGAGTGTATGGTGTACACACCACCGCTGCGGGAAACAATTACGACAGAGCCATCTGATTGCAGAACCTTCACAATCTTCGACGAATCAATAGCTGTTCTATTCCAGGTAAGACCCCGATCTTCAGAAGTCCACAAAGCCCCCTCTGCATCGCCTACATACCATTCGTCATCTGAGCCAACGGCAACGGCAGTTAACTCAACATTCCGCGGAATTCGGTGTCCTGTAAGCACCCTCCGTCTCAAATCATACAGGACATATCTTCCCTCATCAGAAGCTATGAAAAGCACATTCTCGTCAATTGATGCGCACGCAGACCACACGCTCCCAAAGGGGATCTCGCGGATTTGCTCTGCTGTTACCATTCGTTGAGCACGTACATCAAGGGTAACGAACAAGAGAACACAAAAGACGAGATTGCGCATCATCAATCCGCGCAGTGCGGAACGTTACAATTTGCAGGGGTAGGGTTCCAGGGTGCAATTCTTGTGGGGTCGCAGACGTTTCCAGGTACAGGAGACCACCAACTACTTGTCATATTGATAGCACCATTGGGCATATAGCAGAACTTGAGTTCTCGGCGACAACATATCTCATTGCAAGGTAGTGTTGTAACATACATTCCGCTACCACTCATTGATGCCATTAGTGAGTCGTAGTACGACCAGGGAAACAGTGGGTCGTATTCAATCACGTAACTGCCGCCTGCAGGCAACGTCCAACCAATAGCACGTTTGCTGCAGGAACCAGGCTTTGCTACGAAGTACGATGCTGTCGTCGGGCATGCAGGAGTCATTGATGGGTTGTTTGCGATGAACTGTTTGCGAGCAAAAGCTTCAACAGACAACCTATACAACAATGCGAACTGATCTACGATTTGCTGTCGCGTCATACATCCATGGGGTACAGTTTGGTCGAGGTACCATTGCCAATCCGCCATTTCAATTTGGTTGCAACGTATCCTCCCGAACGGCTTCACCATGACACTGCATGGCGGACTAGACTGCAATTGGACAAGAAACGCCGGGCCACTGAATTGAGCCCACTGACTCTGACAGGTATCCGGTGTTGGCCAAAAGCACCATTCAGATTGGGCGTACACTGAACCTGGTAAAAATCCGACAAAAATAGTTACCACCGTGGCGAGCAATGTCCGGATACGAGTCCAGTTTAGTGCAAGCGGCGAGCGGCGAAGGATATCCCATGCATGCCATTACCTCTTAAGAAAGTTGTGCTATGAACCTAATGTTTTAGCACACCACTTCCAAGAAATCTTCGCACCAAGCTACGGATTCAACACAATCCCTACCGGACAATGATCACTGCCCATCACGTCGCTGGAGATCCATGCATTTTTGAGAGCTGGACGAAGGTCTTCGGTAATCCAATGGTAGTCTATTCGCCAGCCTACATTGCGCTCGCGGGCTCGTGTTATCTGGTCCCAATAGGAGTAACAGTCTGGCTCATCTGGGTGGTACTCTCTAAAGGAGTCGAGCCAGTTCTGTGATGCCATTCTGTCGAGAATTGCTCGCTCTTCGGGTAGGAACCCTGTAGTCTTCTGGTTCTCCTTCGGTCTGGCAAGATCGATCTCCTTATGCGCAATATTGTAGTCGCCACAGACTACTATACGGCGACCTTCCATTCGTTGTTGAGCCCAGCGCTCCATCACTGCATCATAAAAGCGGAGCTTGAAGGGCACACGTTTGTTTCCAGATGATCCATTAGGGAAGTAGATGTTGTACAGCAGGAACGAACCGTAATCTATCTCAAGAATGCGTCCTTCTCCATCAAACTCTTCGATGCCGATCTTCTCGGTAACGTTCTCTGGTTTGATCTTCGACATCACTCCAACGCCGGAGTACCCGCTCTTGATGGAACATGAATGCCAGAAGGTGTGGTATCCGGCAAGGTTCTTCACCTCATCAGGGATCTTGTCCACGTCGGCCTTGGTCTCTTGAACGCAGATCACATCGGCCTTTGCCTCGGCCACCCAATCCAAGAATCCCTTCTTGTGACCGGCCCGAATGCCATTTACATTCCAACTGATGATCTTCATCGTCCGGCCTTGAGTTCTGTCATAGAAAAGAGAGCGAGGAGTTCGAATCCGGCATCGCGAAGTTTCTCTCGACCTCCCTGTTCACGATCGATAACGCAGACGACGTGGTCTGTGAGGGCGCCGAGTTGACGGAGATCGTTTCCACTGATGATCACCTGACCGCCACTCGTGATCACATCCTCTACGATCAACACGCGCTTGCCCGCTACGTCCGGACCTTCTGCAAGCTTACACGTGCCGTAGTCCTTGGCCTTCTTCCGCACAAACACAGCGGGGATTCCGGTGTGGAGCGAAAGCGCTGTAACGATGGCCAGTCCTCCCATCTCCAATCCGGCAAGGATCTCCGTCCCCTCCGGAATGAGCGCAGCCATCTTCTCCGCAATAGCAGCGAGGATCTTCGGATCGCTTTCAAACTGATACTTGTCGAAATATTCGTTGCTCGTGATCCCACTTCGTAGTAGAAACTCTCCGGTGAGATGGGCAACGTCGTAGATGGCGGTTGTCAGGGTTTCTCGTGTCATAGACGCAAACATAACGCAACAGCGGCGTCCGATATGGTCGAACGCCGCCGTGTGGAAAAGTGTTCTGAGCTGGTAAGGGGCTTTATGGCACCAGGACGATTCGACGGACAACTGTAGCCGATGGATGTTCGATCCTGACGAAGTACACGCCCGTAGCACCAAGATCCGACCCTTGGAGAGCAAAGGTGTGGTCGCCTGAAGGAAGGTCCTGTGCGCTATGCGAATACACGGTGCGACCCGACAGGTCATTTACGGTAACTCGTACGGTACCGGCAATGGCCGTGCTGACACGAACTGATGTGGTGGACGAGAATGGATTTGGCTCACAACGAACGGAAAGTCCGTTCTCGTTGGTTTCTCCAACCGAAGTTGGGTCTTCCCTGAAGACGCGAACCTCTGTCACATTCGAGAGATCGAGTCCGCACGAGTTCGTCACCACGCAGACATATCGCCCTGCATCCTGCGCAAAAGCCTTGTCCACCGTGTAGGTTGCTCCTGTTGCACCGGTGATGTTCCGTCCGTCCTTTGCCCACTGATACGTAACAGGAAGTGAACCGGACTCAACGTTCACAATAAGCGTAAAGCCTTTGCCTTCTTCTACACGGATAAGATCAGGAGAACCGCTACCAACCTTTGGCTTGATGATGCCACGCAAGGTGATCACGTCGCTCTCTACCACATATCCACAGGCACCGGATATACGGACACGATAGACTCCCGGCGTGCGCGACTCATAACGCGGAGCATCTGCAAGGGGGATCATCCGTCCGTCGCGATACCACTGATACGACAGGTTTTCACCTTCGGCGATCACATCGAGCTGGAAGAGGTTGCCTTCACACAACACGTCTGACGTTTCGCCATTCGGAGCGCTTGGTTGACGGATGATGGAAGGGGCTTGACGGACATTGATCATCACGGTGTTGGTGAACCTATTCACGCGAGATGGGAAGCCGGTTACCACACAGACGAACTGACGTGCATCGTCGGCTCTGACGCCGTTGATCCGCAACGTTGGACTCGATGTTCCCGAGAAACGTCCGCCATCTGCAAGGTCCGGACCGTTAATGTATCTCCACTGATATCCAACACCAGCATCACCACCAACGGATGTTCCGGCTGCACGCATCACTACAGTGTCACCAACGCAAACCGTTGTATCTCTCGGCTGCAGCGTGATGCTGACCACCGGTATGTACACCCGTGCGTCACGCGAACGCACAGTGCTGCAACCACCCGTTACCACACAGTAGTACTTGCCTGATGTGTCAGCAAACGATACATGCTTGATCGTAAGATTCTTGCTGGTTGCGCCCTGATACTTTGTACCGTTCGTGAGCGCTGTGCCTGCCTTGAACCACTGATAGGTCTCCCCTGCCGTGTTCGTTGCATCAACCGCGAGGTTTACGGTGATACCCGCATCGACTTGTGTGAGGACCTTTGGTTCAAGTGTGATCTTCGTCCGCTGGAATACGTTCACCTGTGTAGCACGTGGGGTAATGGTCATGCCCCCTGCTGCCGTTACCTTACAAGCATAACTTCCAGCGAATGTTGCGTTGATCACATCAACACTGTAACTGGATGACGTTGCACCGGCAATGTCAACACCATTCTTCGTCCACTGATACGTGAGCGATGGACCGGTTGCTGAAACCGTAAGTGTGAGCTTGTCCGGTATGCAGTGGTTGATCGTTGCTGCAGGGATCGTTCCGATACGCGGAATACGAACCTGATACGCACTCATCGTACCGCTGATCTCATTACCAGCAAGAAGCAGGTCGGTGTTGTTTGGACTCTCCGAAGCCGGAATGAACGTGATCACCTCACAACCAAGATCTCCAACGGTACCGTTGTCAACATTGGCGAGATTCGGCGTAACAGCAAGGTTTCGAGAGTTGATGTAGTCGATGTACTTCGGATCCACAACATCAGACACGTTGTACATAAACGTATGCCCGATACGCTCACAACCGATGAAGGCATAGGTGGAGTCGTTGATCAAGCCGGTTGTGATGGCTTCTGGTTCCGGACCCTTGTTGTCGGAACGGTCGTCCATTGAATTAGTTGTATGGCCGGCATTGAAGTTCGATGGATAGAATCCTGCTGTACGCGTTTCGAACTCATTGCCCGAATCGTAGACCAGATTGCCATCAACGTTCCAGATGGAGAATCCGCGTCCGCCTAGTGTGTACAGTTCATCGAAGTCGCCATCACCATCAATATCACCGAGAGTGGTTGTGATGTTCAGTCGACCAAGCTGCGGATTTGTCTTGAGAAGGGGCCATGCATTCGCAAGAAGTGTATCGAGGATCACCGTTGAAGCACTAACGCGTGCCTCTTCAATGAACGTACCCCATTCACGTGCATCACCTTCGTTGGCGGTAAGAAGGAAGTTCTCACCATTAACGGTAACGGCGGCAATGGCATCTGGTTGATACATTCCGTACACCGGCCAATTGCCGATCTTTACGGCGGCACCAGAACCAGCAGCATTATCGCGGTCACTTGGATCAAGGCCGTTTGGACGATCAAACGTGATGATACCAATAACGGGATTGTTGGTAGTGTTCACAGTGATGCTACCGTTCGGTGGATTCGGAAGGACCGAACCGCCAACACCGAAGTCGTTGTCATTGATAACAGCGATCGTGTTGGCGTTGATGCGCGTGATGCCTTCCACCTTATCCCAGCTACCGTAACCGGCCCCGGGAAGGTAGATCGACTTCTTCTTGCTTACCGGACGAATTCCAAGGGTGGCACATTCTGCGAAAGTAAGCGACTCAACGGTACGACCAGGTGCAAGCACCGGTGGATTCGTGAAGATGTTCGTTGCACCCTTGAGATTGATCTCAAAGACATACTTGCGAGCACGAAGCCCCGTAGCATCATCTCGTTCAACAACATAGAACTTGCCATTCCCGAGTGATGTGGCATCACCGATCTTATCGCACGAGAAGGCCTTTTCGAACATCGGATAGAGGTATTCGCCAACAACGGTCTTGGTAACGACGTTGAAGGCAACGATGCGACACCACGTGGAGGCCTTAGACGAGTTATCATTTGCCAGGTCGGGGTTATCGATCGGTGACTGAATGAAGGCATAAAGGATATCACCTTCAATGGCACACGCTTCAAATCCACGGTTTGCTCTGCGCGATGCATAGACACGAGGGAGTGTCTCATCTCCGTAGGTGCCCACAGGAGCACCAACAGATGCTGCTGTACCAGCAGGGATGTGCCGAGCGATGAGCGTACCGTTACTGTTGAAGTTATAGATGGCCGGACGGTATTCATCAACCATCCACCATGTACCGGCAGCATCTACAGAGATACCTTCGATATCGCCACCAAATGGATCGTTTGGCAGATCATTGCCGTTCAGGTCGATCGGCAGTTCGTCGGTGAACGCAATTCCCTGTCCGGCTGCCTGGAGATTCGGAAGACCCGAGATAGGTGTAACACCATCTGCACGATAGAGTTTTGTTCGCGAGAGAATCGTATACGCGCCAGTGACACGGTCGAGTTCAATGGCGAGCACCTCTGCCTGGAGATTCGGGAGTGCAAATGGACGTCGCAGCTGCCCACGCCATGTGAATGGTTCACCGTTTGGACCACGGTCTGGATGGGTAAGAAATCGAAGCTTGTTGGTGTCAGCGCCGTACCCCGTGAACCACAGACCCGAAAGTCCACCGAGAGAGATCGTCTGTCCGGCAGGCGTTGTACCGATCGACGGACGATTCGTCCATGGATAGTTCTTGGAGCGGGCAAGCCCCTTGCTATAGTCCTTGAATCCTAGAGCAGTGACACGAACGAGGCTAGCGTTTGCGATATCGATGGTTGCGATGGCATTGTTCTCTTGCAGCGTTATGTAGGCTGTAGATCCATCCGGTGAAATGGCTGCATACTCCGGCTCAAAGTCTTGTGCAACGGTTGCGTTGAGGCCGTAGATGCGAATGCCAAGAGCGCGCAATGAGTCTTGTTTGCCATTGAGCGAACGGAAGTCAACCGTCTGCACTGTTGGTGCATTTACATTGGCTACGTTGACGATGCTCACAGACCCTTCGGCATCGAAGGTGTAGTTGTTTTCAGGTTCACCCTCGTTACAAACGATCAATCGCTGACCATTTGGGGTAAAGGTTACCATGTCTGGCAGTGCGCCAACAGCAACGGAGCTCTTGAACGCACCGCTCATATCGAAGAACAACACCTTGCCAGGGTTGGACTTTGATGTAGCGTCCTCGAGAGCCACGGCCACTACGCCATTCTTAACGGCTACGCTGTTCACGATGCCATTGTAGGCTGTGAGGAGAACGTCGCGGATCAGTGATGGACTTGCAGGATTTGCTACATTGATGAACGAGATCTTGTTTCCGTTCGCATCAGAGATGATGGCTGTCTTGGAAGCTGGGTCGTATGTTACAACCTCGGCAGAGCCTTTGTCAAACGTTGCCGGACGTTGTGTGTGCCGCCCAAGGAACTGCATCACCTGTGCTGTTTGTGCAACAGTGATCATCGATGCCGTGAGCATGCAGATCAGGCTGACAACAAAAAAGAACCATCGATTCATGAACGACCTCGCTATGTTATACGTCGTGAAAGAGTACCGGCGCAAAACTCGGGGTCGTATGTTGGGTCAGCGTAATGTCCGTATCACCATTCTGTAACCATGTTAACGGGGTGTGAATGCATTACCTTATCATTATCGCAGCACTCTGCGGCATCGTAACCTCTTGCTCCAGCACAGACAGCTGTATCAAGGACATCACGGCCGACAACTTCTCCGTGAGCATCAGCAAGGGCATGTGTTTCGGCAAGTGTCCTGTCTATACGGGTACCGTAAAGGGCAACGGACAAGTGGTCTATGAAGGACGCACCAATGTCGATCTCAAGGGCACGTGGTTCGGAACCATTTCTAAGGACGATCTCTGCTCGCTGGTCACCATCATCCGCGAGAAGAAACTCCTCACACTGGACACCACCTTTCTGGACAATGTCCCGGATGCCCCCGTCACCACCATCACCATCACTGATATGGGGCGAACCAAAACGTTCTCATGGAACATCGGCACCCCAGAGCAACTACGCGATCTGGCAAGGATCATGGTGAATGTTACGCATGAAAACACAGCGTTAAGCCAGTAGTAATGCAGTTACTAGTTACTGGTTACTGGTTACTGAGTAACTATCGGCTACGAGCGCAACTGACATCAGCACTGTGTACAACAAATAGAACATTGCTGTGCCGGCGAGGGCTTTGTTGAGTTCGGCGCCGGTCCGTTTGAGGACCATTGATGCGAGGAAGAGTCCGTACGGCAGGGAGACCAGTGGAAGCCAGAGCCAGGGGCCGCGGTCTTGGCTGAGAACGTACGACGGAACGATGACGGCTGCGAGCATAAAGGCTGCGTAGAGTCTGCGGGCTGATGTTGAACCGATACGCACGGCGAATGTGCGTTTGCCTACCTCGGCATCGGTTGGGATGTCTCGAATGTTGTTCACAGCGAGAATGTTTGCGGCAAGGAAGCCGGGCCCAAGCGCTACGATGAAGGAGTCTGCACTCCATACACAGGCATGCACATAGTAGGTGCCGACCACTGCGATGAGTCCAAAGAAGACGAAGGCCGCGGCATCACCGAGACCATGATACGCCAAGGGAAACGGTCCGCCTGTGTAGGCCCATGCAGCGATGAGGCAGGCTACGCCGATAAGGAGGATCTCCCATCCGGCTCTGAAGACAAGGGGCTGACCTATCACGAACGCTGCAACGATGACCATCAGCGACACGTTGCGCATGGAGCGAGCGCTGATCAGACCTGAGCTCACGGCACGTAATGGTCCAACACGTTTCGCATCGGCACCACGCTTTGCGTCTTCGAGGTCATTGATGAGGTTCGATGAGATTTGAATGAGTGCTGCGCAGATCAACAGCAGCGGCAGGCTTGGCCAATGCACGGTTCCATCGGCCACGGCCAAGGCCGTAGCAAGGATAACCGGTGCGGCGCTTGCGATGAGCGACCACGGACGAACCGCCATGATCCAGACGTTCACAGTGCCCGCACCGTACCAACGTAGAGAAAGGCGATGCCACCGGTGAGTGAACGATACCGACAGTCAACGAGACGTCCGGTGCTCTTCATGAGTTCAAGAAACTCTTCTCGACACGGAAAGGCGGCTGCGGTCTTGGGCAGGTACTCATATGCTTCGCGATGTCCGGTCACCAATCCACCGATGAAGGGGATGATGTTCTTGCTATACCAGCGATACGTCAAGCCCATCAAACCGTTTGGCTGACCGAACTCCAGCACTACAACGCGGCCTCCAGGACGCACAACACGTGCCATCTCGCCGAGTGCCACTGCCGGCGTATCCACGTTGCGGATCCCAAAGGAGATGCTTGCTACGTCGAACGTTGCATCTGCATACGGCAACTTCATCGCATCGGCCACTTCGAACTCTACGTTGAGCCCCTTTCTCTGAGCCTTTGCAGGGGCGAAGGACAACATATCGGCGTTGAAGTCGGTCCCCACAACACGTCCTGTTGGACCAACAGCACGCTTGAACGCCAGGGCGAGGTCGCCCGTACCGGTGGCACAATCAAGAACATGTCCGCCCGGCTTTGCACCACTTTCCTTCACGGTCAGAGACCGCCATGCGTGATGCACACCGAGCGAAAGGATGGAATTTGCGAGGTCGTACCTCGGAGCGATGTCCGAGAACATCGTATGAACAGCTTCACTCATGCTGCAAAGATACGGTTGACGGTGTTCCACGCGCCGAGCATCACAGCCGGAGTGCCTTGTCCGGGAAAGACGCTATCGCCGATCATGTACAATCCGTGGAACGGCGTCCGGTTCGGAGGCATGAAGATCATCGGTCGATTGATGGAGTGTGGTAAGCCCCCTACAAAACCTTTGAACCGACTGGTATACCGCTCCCACGTGTGCGGTGTGCCACCACTGACCATGATTGGTGTGAGGCCGGCACACTCGGGCATGCGACGTTGGATCACGTCGAGAATGGCAGTCATCACTGTCGCCCGCTTCTCATCATGTTGGGTTGGGGAAAGCCCCGTCCAATCCTCTGATCGAGTGTGAGTGCTGACGGTCACAGTGGTGTGTCCAGCAGGGGCCTTCTCTCTGTCATCAGGGTGTGAAAACGTGAGGAAGATCGATGAGGCATGGACTCCGGAAATGGGTCGATCGAGATGGAGCTGAACGTATTGACTCGATAGCTTCGGTACTCCCTCGAGCGCGAAGTACATTGAGAAGGCACACCACGAATCTGCATTTCGTGTTGACAGCGATTCGAAATAGCGTTGTGTTTTTCCGGTGGTGAGACTCGACATGTTCCAGATCGGAACAGATGAGATCACGGTTGATGCTTCGTACGTTTCACCGTTCGCGCAACGAACGCTCCACCGTCCCGACGGAAGTTGATCGATGGATGTGACCATTCGTCGGAACTTCATCTGCGCGCCGTGTGCAGTGGCATGTCGCATCAGCATCAAGGCCGGACGATACATTCCGCCCATTGGGTAATACGTTTCACTCGGATAGGTAAGCCCCATAGCCGCTGTTAGGTAGGGGGCTTTATCAGATGTGTTCTGTGTACTGATCAGAAGTTGTTCGTTGATGAAGTCAACAAACGTGCTATCTGAATCAACGCGATACTTGCGCATCAACGACGAAGCAGAACGGAAGAGTCCAGGCACCATTGGCAACTGTTTGATGGAACGCACATTCACCATCTCTGCCCAATCACGTGCGGTTGTTGGCGGCAATGACGGTTGATCATTCACCATCGACCAGACCTTGCGCTCAAGTGCGTATTGTCTCTCCCAATACCCTCGTTGATCTCCATGCGGGAAGTGTTTGGCGATCTCATCGATCCACTTCTCCGGCGCTGCATGACGGACTACGTCGCGGTCTTTCATGCGAATGAGCATCCCCGGATCCTGCTTCACCAGCTCCGGTTGAAGTCCAAGGTGGGCAAACACCCTCCCCGCCGGTTGCGATGGCAACACTCCGCTGAACGTTGTTGCTCCCACATCGAATGTATACCCTCCGGTCCGAAAGAAGGAAGCACATCCACCCAGCGTTTCGTGACCTTCCAATACGGTGACCGCCCTGCCCTCGTGAGCAAGAAGCGCAGCTGCTGTGAGTCCGGCGTAGCCGGCCCCAAGTACAAGGAAGTCTGTTGAGTGTGTCACAATGCCAGCAACATATGGCAGGGGGCTGGGGTTCCGAGGTGAATTTCCGATCCCTCCACGCTCACAGGTCCCTCGTCGCTCCGCTCCTCGGGATGACGCTCCTTCACAAAACACTTTGGACGGCGTCATCCCGAGGAGCGGAGCGACGAGGGACCTAGGCAGGCATGACGTCATTCCCTAACTTCCGCCATGCTCGCTACAACCATTGCCTCAGCCCTACTCCTCATGCTTTCCTTCTGCACGGCTGCGCCTGCTGTCTCTGCCGGCACGGACCGTGAGGGCAAGGAACATCTTCTGCGTCGATTCGAGGAGATGCGCAAACGCAGGGTCCCGCGTGGTGGTGTTTTGGATGCGAACGTGCGTTCTGTTGCCATTGATGCGGTGCAGCGGAAAGCCCCTTCCAAGCTTGATGTTGATGTGCTTGCAGAGCAGCCGCAGTGGACGGTGCTTGGACCACGGTCAACGGCCGGACGGATCAAGTCGATCGTCTGTGATCCTACAAGATCGAATGTGATCTACATCGGTGCGGCATCAGGCGGCGTGTGGAAGAGTACGGATGGTGGACTCTCGTGGACGCCGATCATGGACGATGCCAATGCCATCGCAATGGGCGCACTATGCATCGCACCGGATGATCCCAACACGATCTATGCAGGGACCGGCGAGCAGGTGGTTGGTGCCAACATCTATCTCGGTGGAGGTTTGATGCGCTCTACCGATCAAGGGGCTTCATGGTCTGTGGTTGGTTTAACATCCGTTGGCTCATTCTCGCGTGTGATCATTCCGCCATCTTCCCCATCAACGATCATTGCCGCAGGGATGAATGAGCAAGCTGGTGTTTGGAAGAGCCTTGACAAAGGCCTTACCTGGCAGCGTTTGTATCAAGGGCAGATCTATGATCTCACAATGCACGCTACGGATCCGAACTCCATGTTCATTGCGGTGCCGGATAGTGGCATCATGTCCACAACGGACGGCGGGACTACGTGGCAACGACGTATGAGCGGACTGGTCGGATCGGTTGGACGTGCATCGGTGCAGCAGGCAACGACCGATCCAAACATCCTCTACACGTTGATGGAGATGAACTCACTCGCACTCATTGCGAAGTCGACAGATAAGGGGCTCACCTGGCGTATTCAATATCAAGATCTGCAAGGGTGTTTCTTCTCCGGTGCCTGCGTGCCTAAGTCGAGCCAAGGGTTCTACGACAACTGTTTGGCCATCGACCCTCGTAATGCAGATCATGTGATCGCCGGCGGAATCGACCTCTACATGACGCGTGATGGTGGCAGCACCTGGATCAATACCACGGATGGATACAGTGACGGTGATGGGAACGGTCATCCGCATGTGGATCAACACTGTATCGCATTCGATCCGCTCGACCCAGAAGTGGTCTATGTAGGGAATGATGGTGGGATGATGCGCAGTGCCGATGGTGGAACATCGTATCAACCGATCAACAATGGCTTGAGTGTGTCGCAGTTTTATGCGTTTGATGTGGATCGTGAAACGCGCGGTCGACTCTTTGGCGGCACGCAAGACAACGGAACTCTTGGAACAAATGGTGATGCCGAGTGGGATTCACTCAATGGCGGCGATGGCATGACCACGTTGCTCGATCCATCCAACAGCAATGTTCTCTACGGCAGTGGTCCGGACGGAGATCTGTTCAGGATCAGAATCGCTCAACAATCTGTTGCCCGTATCACCGTTGGCATTGATCTCAAAGAAGAATCAGAATGGGTTGCCCCTATCGCCATTCATCCGTCGATCCCGGCAACCCTACTCACCGGACGTGAACGCGTCTACATGAGCGATAACAACGGCGACTCATGGCGCCCCATATCACCTCGTTTCTCGCATACAGTAACATCGATCGCCGTCTCCCCTGCCGATGATGATCTCTTCTGGGCCGTTGGGTCGTACGGCGATGTTGTTCGTTCTACAGATTTCGGCGCGTCCTGGACATCGGTCCACAAAGCCCCCTTGAGTCTCTTGTACATCAGCGACATCGCCTGTGCACGGAACGATCGCAACGTTGCATGGATCACGTACTCCTCCTACGGAACGTCCCAGGTCTGGAAAACAACTGACCTCGGTGAATCATGGTGGCCGGTGTGGAATCACATGCCGAACGTTCCCGTGAATACCATCGTTCTTCATCCTGATGATGACGAGGTAGCCTTTGTTGGAACGGACATCGGTGTCTTTGCAACCTATGATGGCGGTAGAAGCTGGTCGCAGTTTGGTGTTGGCCTTCCGCGTTCACCGGTACTTGATCTCAAGGCCGATAAAACATTCTCCTACCTGCGTGCTGCAACACATGGACGATCCGTATGGGAAGCACCACTGTTGAAGATCATTCCAACCGATCCCATGTTCGTCGTGCCCGCAGGTGGTGAACGGTTCGTTCCGCAGAATCCTGTTTTTCTGTCATGGAAGGGGCTTACCGCCCCCTACAATGTCTTCTACAGCATCAATGACGGACAGACGTGGCTTCCGATCACGACGAATGATCCGTCAGACAGGATCCGATGGATCGTCCCTAACTCGCCAACAGCAACGGCACGCATTCGAGTGACATCAGCAACAGCCCCCTTCACATCGATCGATAGCAAGTCCTTCTCCATCGTTGCCTTAAAGCCGGGTGTTGTGCTTGGGAACTATGCGTGTTCGTGGACGGCATATGGACTTGCAACCGATGGTGGCAACGGACTCTGGACAACGGACATTCACAGCAACAAACTCTACAAGTTCTCACGAGACCTAGGGATGTTGATGAATATCATCACCATCAAGGGAGCCGGTGACAGTCTCTTTACGGATCTCTCGTTCGATCGTGACAGTGGGCTCATCTACGTTCACAGACTTGATGATTACGACGGTACATCAACAACGGTGTTTGTGATCGATACGTTCGGAACAGTGAAGCGGTCGTTTCCATCTCAAGCACGCCGATATGGCGTTGGTTTGGAGTACATCAATGGTGATCTCTACGGAAGCGAGCGTGACGGAGAACAACGGATCGTGATCATGGATCCCATTACCGGTGCACTTCGTTCATCAATATCGAATCCATTTCGATCAACATTTGGTCCACGAGGAATTGCAGCTGACGGTCTCGGCAATCTCGTCCAAGCACACACAGCATTTCCACCAGCCGGGGTTAAACTTTCAACGGCTGTTGTCGCTGAGATACCATTGTCCGATCTCTCTCAGATCACGGAGACCCTCCTCCTCGAAAATCGTAAGGGGCTTATCAATGCACGCGGTATCGAGATCGACCAACGTGATCAGTCCATGTGGGTCAGTGATATCGATGGTGTGATCTGGAAGATCGCCGGTATGAACTACGTGCCCCCTACCACCTCCGTCGATCAGACCGATATAGCGAGGAGCAGCGTCGTGGTTGCCCCACACCCCATTACCACTGCGGCAATGTTCACGATCTCCCCAATCGGAACAGATCGCATTCTCTCCTTGGAGATCGTGGACGTAACAGGTCGTATCGTTCACACACTCCCCGCCCTCACTCAATCGTCCGATTTTCCAGTGACCTTCCGCCTTCATGCCGGCACCCTGGCCGGCGGAACATATCTGCTTCGCTCATCCAACACCAGCACTTCTCAAATCCATCACATGTTCATCGTAACCCCGTAACCCCGTAACTCCGTAACTTTCCTCCATGCAGCACATCGTTCTCTCCATCGTCACCATGAGTATCGTCTGGTTTGCGTGGATCAATTTCAAGAAGATCGGTCGACTCAGGGCCGTGGATATTGACCTAACTGACGAAGAGCGCCAACGTCAGCAGATGACCTATATCATGCGCATCGTGGCCTGCCTTCTCTCCCTCGCGATCCTTCCCTTTCTGTTCACCGTGTTAACAGATCTATGAACGAACCCGTGAAGAAGGTCCTTCCTCCATCGGCCGGAGCAACTGCGGAACGTGAGTTCCTCGACGGGCCACACTCTCGATGGCGCGAGTTTCGATTTGTGCTCAGGGTCTTGCGCGAGTTCATTCGCGGGTTCCGCGTCCTGCACTTCCTCGGACCATGTATCACAGTCTTCGGCTCTGCCCGTTTTCCGGAAGGGCACGAGTATTACGAGAAGGCCCGTGCGGTTGGCGGACGTTTGGCAGAGATGGGCTTTACGGTCTTAACAGGGGGCGGTCCGGGTATTATGGAAGCCGCTAACCGTGGAGCTAAAGAAGCCGGCGGCCAGAGTGTTGGGCTTAACATTGAGCTACCGTTTGAGCAGAACGCCAATCCATGGCTCGACCTGATGATCGAGTTCGAGCACTTCTTCGTTCGGAAGGTGATGCTCGTGAAATACTCCCTTGGTTTTGTGGTGATGCCCGGTGGTTTTGGGACGATGGATGAGCTGTTTGAAGCCGTTACGCTGATGCAGACCAAGAAGATCACCCACTTTCCGGTGGTGATCATCGGCAAGGACTACTATCAAGAGATGATGCGCACCATGGCCGACACGATGCTGAAGTATGGAACGATCTCTCCAAACGATCTCGACCACTTCTTCGTAACGGACAGTCTTGATGAAGCAGAGGACTTCCTTCGCAAGCGCGTCGTGAAACGTTTCGGTCTCAAACAACAGCTCTTCATCCCTCGCTCATGAACGTCTGCGTGTATTGCGGCTCTCGCAGCGGCACGGATCCTGCCTTCGAAGAGGCTGCCCGTGCGGTTGGACTCGCCATTGCAGAACGCGGTTGGAGTTTGATCTATGGTGGGGGCAACATTGGTCTGATGGGCACAGTGGCTCGCACGGCCTTGGAGAACGGGGCTACCGTGACCGGGATCATTCCTACGTTCCTCGCCACCAAGGAGATCGCTCTCGCAGATTGCACGGAGCTTATTGAGGTGGAATCCATGCATATCCGCAAGGCACTGATGATCGAGCGTTCGGATCTGCTCGTCGCTCTTCCGGGTGGGTTTGGAACACTTGATGAGCTCTTTGAGGCGCTCACCTGGAGACAGATCCGACTCCACGCACGTCCCCTCGGACTACTGAACGTCAAAGGGTATTACGACCCTCTTGTTGCGATGATCGATCGAATGCGCTCAGACGGATTCGTGCAGGATCGCCATGCCTCCCTGCTACATGTTTCCGATGACGTGAATGAACTCTTCGATACTCTAGCATTGATCACAACGAGTCAGTTCGGAGACCACCTCGATCTTGTATGACGCCCCTCCCAAGAAATAATAAAGGGTCAGTGTGTGAACACTGACCCTTTTTCGTTTTCTAAACCGATATCAGAAGGTTTACTTCTTCGGTGCCTTGAGCTTGATGTCACCGATGAACGGGAGCTTCTCTTGGATAGCAAGCTTCACCGATACGTTGATATAGGATTCGATCTGAAGCCACTGAGCTGCAACCATTGGGGATGCGGCCTTCTTGATCTTGTTGTAGTATGACTCCATAAGATCGTGCTGGTCTGCATCAAGCTCCAGAGCATCATCCATCAGGTCGTTGAGCTCTTCGTTCGAAAGAGCAGGATACTTTGACACAAATGACTGGATGATCGTGATGCGTTGCTTTCCGAGATCCTTGCGGTCCGACTCATACTTCTCGTACAACGGCCA
This sequence comes from Ignavibacteria bacterium, assembly GCA_016707005.1. Taxonomy (NCBI): domain Bacteria; kingdom Pseudomonadati; phylum Ignavibacteriota; class Ignavibacteria; species Ignavibacteria bacterium. Next base: position 233,581 of record JADJIQ010000001.1, on the reverse strand, counting down.
GAATCCAACGGAGTCCGTTGGCGTCATCTTGATCACCTGCGTGATGATGGCCCGCTTTTCCATTCCAAAGAGATTCTGCACAATGGCGATCTCTTCCGTTGAGAGCTGAGCGTACGAAGTAAGAGCCGATCCGACGAGGATCATACAAGAGAGAACGAGAATACGCATTGGTCTGACCTGTTTTGAGTAATGAAAATTCGACGCAAAGCTACGACATCACCTTCATTATGAAGCCATCACACACTGACTTCCGTGTTCTGCCATTTTGGCATATTTATTGATGCGTGGTATTGCCGTAGCTCACTCTTGTTCCACTGAATCAACCGCGATGAAACCAATTCGACCAACCATCGTGGTACCTGTTCCGCAGCGCTGATCCATCAGACGTCGTTGCGAGAGGTACCGGTCTTCTTCTCCTCGCAACTTGAACGACGTCATGCTTTCCTTCTTTTCGGATCCATTCTTTCGCAACGCTGCGCCGATCATCAGGATCGGCCGACAACGACCTCTCTCTCCGGACGATGCTCCGCCCCTTCCGCCTGAACTCGATCCGCGGAATGTCTCATCGCGTTTTGCCGACCTGAAGACCGATCATTTCTGGCCGTTCTTCTTTGCAACGTTCGCTGCTACAGGCGCGCCGGCACGTAGGATCATCACACTCACGGTGCTGAAACTGGCCATCGGCATCACCACTCCGTTGTTGCTGCATACGCTGCTCACAATGCTCCCGAGTGTGACTGGTGCTGCATCCTTGCCGCTTAGTGCCGTCCTCACAGCGGTGGCACTTGGCCTCATGGGAATGATCGGCGCGTTGTTTCAGCAGCATTGGTACTTCAATGCCTTGCAGGGATTTGCCCTGATCATGAACGGCTTCAATGAGCGTGTTGTCCACCATGCACTTCGGCTGCGCAGATCGGCACGCGCCGGCATGCAGACCGGTGACATGGTCAATCACCTTTCGAGTGATACGGACGCCATGGCAGAGAGCATGTTCATCATTCCGGAATTCACCAATACGATCCTCCAAACTCTGGCTGTTCTGGTTGTGTTGTGGTACTTCTTGGGTGCTGCTACGTTGGCTGCCATTGCTACGCTGATGATCGTATCGCCGATGACGATCCTTGTTGCTCGACGGTATCGTAAGCTCGATCATGTGATTATGGGGCTCCGAGATGATCGTGTGACTCTGATGTCGCAGATCCTACAAGGGATCCGCGTTGTCAAGTTCCATGCATGGGAGAATAGCGTCCGCGCAGAGGTTGCCTCCGTTCGCTCCCGCGAAGTTGACACCCGCGTGAAGATCGTGCGCACCGACGCTGTGAGCACCGTGATCTTCATCTCCACCACCACGCTCGTTGCCTTTGCCGGATTCGGCGCCTACGTGCTCGGTGGCGGCATTCTCAATGCCCCGTTGGTCTTCGCCTGCTTGGCCTTGTTTGCCATGCTCGAAGAGCCATTCGGTATGGTGAGTCACCTCCTTGCGAATCTGCAGCATGCACGTGTTGCGGCTACCCGACTCCACGCCTACTTCAGCGCACCGGTCCGACGGGAAGATGAGCGTCCACTCTCCGCCCCTTCCCAAGCTGTTGGGATCTCTTGCACGGGGCTTACCATGCAATATCCTGATGGTGCAGAGCCGGCGTTGCGAGATATCACGCTGAACATTGCTGCCGGACAAAGTGTAGCCATCATTGGTACGGTGGGTGCCGGGAAGAGTACGTTGTTGCGCACACTTGCCGGACTTCACGTTACACAACACGGAAAGGCAACCTTCCCGAACCTGCCATCGGATATTCGTCCACGCTCGGGATACGTACCGCAAGAAGCATTCATTCTCAATGCTACCGTTCGCGAGAACATCGTGTTCGGTGATGAGAACGATGCTGACAGACTCGCATCGTCCTTGCATGTGTGTGCACTCGAACAAGATCTTGCGCAGATGCCTGCCGGACTCTCCACCGAGATCGGTGAACGTGGTGTGAATCTCTCCGGCGGTCAGAAGCAGCGCGTATCACTTGCACGCGCTGCATTCCACCGTCCAGGCATTGTCTACCTTGATGACCCGCTCTCCGCCGTGGATGGCGATACGGAAGACATCCTTGTCACTCGCCTGCTCTTTGGCGAGTGGAAGAACGTCACGCGCATTGTTGTGACGCACCGTCTTGCACACCTCGCATTGTTCGATGTTATCGTCCTTCTTGATAAGGGGCAGGTGGTTACCTCCGGTTCGTATACCGAGGTGATGACCAATGATGCTGTGCGTGAACTTGTGGAATCGGCGCTGGTCTCCGTGGAGCATTCCGTTGCTCACCCGCAGCCAATGGAGCCACTCGCGCCTCCTAGCGCCATGCATACGTTGCCGGATGAGGTCCAGCACGATTCGTCGCGTCTTACCGAAGACGAAGATCGTGCCACGGGTGCCGTGCGCACGGGTGTCTACATGGAATACCTGCGAGCGATGATCGGACGTAGGCCAATGCTCAGCCCCTTTATCCTCATTGCCTTGATCGGTACTGCAATTGGGATCACGATCCTGCCCATCATTCAAACATCGTGGTTGGGATATTGGACCGATACATTCAGCACGTCCGTATCTCAAGGCACACATGGTATATGGGGCAGCGTTGTTGCGCTCATCGGTATCGACGTATCTGCATCTAGTGCTGCGGTGATCACCTATGGCATCCTTGGCATCATCGTGCTGACGGGATGGTATGGGGAACGTCTGCTCTGGCTGTACCGTGCTGCGGCTGCCGGACGGATCATTCACGATCAGGCGTTGCTTGGAGTATTGGCCGCACCGTTGCGGTTCTTTGACAGCACGCCGATGGGTCGCGTATTGAACCGTTTTGCGCGTGATGTTGAGGCCGTTGATGATCAGCTCTCGTGGAACATCGAACAGTCGTTCAAGTCGCTTGCTCAAACCGTTGGTGCACTTGTCCTGATCCTTGCCGTGATGCCGATCATCATCGTCGTGATCGTTCCGGTGTTGTTCCTCTACTATCGCTTGCAGCGCGATTATCGACTCAGTGCGCGTGAGGCAAAACGGTTGGAGTCTATTGCACGTTCACCACGCTACGCTCATTTCAAGGAGCTTGTTACGGGGCTTGATGTGATCCATGGATTTGGTCGCGAAGCATTCTTCATCGATACCTACCACAACATCTTGGCCGGATATCAACGAGCCTTCTGGTGCAGCATCATGCTTAACCGGTGGTTCAGCACGCGTGTACCCATCATCAGTGGCTTTGTTGGACTGGCAACGAGCGTGGCCATCCTTGTTCTTGCATGGCAAGGGGGCATTTCACCCGGTGTTGCAGGATTGGTACTGACCTATGCGTTGAGCTTTTGGATGAGTTTGAATTGGACGGTGCGAGCCTTCAGTGAAGTGGAGTCTCGCATGACGTCGGTAGAACGACTCAGATATTATGCAACACTTGAACAGGAACCACAGACCACATCCCTGCCGGTGCTGTCCGATGATGTGGAGTGGCCAACAAAGGGGGCTTTGGAGCTCAAGGACGTCTGCGTGCGCTATGCCTCGCATCTTCCGCGCGTGCTGCATGATGTGAGCTTCAGCGTTGAACCGGCGATGAAGGTTGGCATTACCGGACGTACCGGGTCGGGCAAGAGTACACTCTTCCAGACACTCTTCCGATTCGTAGAACCAGAGTCGGGGACGATCATGGTTGACGGAGTGGACATCACTTCTGTGCCTCTCCAGCGACTGCGCAGAAGTCTTGCCATCATTCCGCAGGATCCAACATTGTTCATCGGAACGGTGAGGATCAATCTCGATCGATTCTCGGAATGTTCGGACGATGAGGTGTGGGAAGCGTTGCGTCGGGTACAGCTTGCCGACCACATTCGTTCCCTGCCGAACGGTCTGTCTTCAGCCGTGTTGGAAGGTGGTGCGAACTTCTCGCAGGGTCAGCGTCAGCTTCTCTGCCTTGCTCGTGCCATCCTCACACGTGCGCGCATCATCGTTCTCGATGAGGCAACGGCAAGTGTTGACTTGGCAACGGACGCTGTGATCCAGCGAACGATCCGTGAGGAGTTTGCGAATGTAACGGTACTGGTGATCGCACACCGTCTCGATACGGTTGCCGATGCGGACCTGCGTGTGGAGCTGTCTCAGGGCAGAGTGGTGAACATCACCAAACGTTGACCTCACGCTCGAGCTCAACACCAAACCTGTCGAACACGCTCTGCTGAATACGTGTAGCCAGATCGATGATCTGCGCACCTTCAGCAGAGCCGTGATTTACAAGCACAAGTGCCTGATTGGCGTGGACTCCTGCATCACCCTCTCGAACGCCCTTCCAGCCGCACTGATCGATGAGCCATGCTGCCGCGAGTTTCGATGATCCGTCGGCTTGCGGATAGACCGGCAACAACGGATGCGATTCATGGAGTGTTGTTGCCTTCTGCGCACTCACCACCGGATTCTTGAAGAACGATCCGGCGTTGCCGATCACCTTTGGATCCGGGAGTTTACGGGTACGTATCGCAACAACACTGGAGTAGACATCCATGATGGTTGGTTGCGTGATACCACGCACGGCTAACTCCTCGGTGACATCTTTATATGATGCGCGAATCGTTGGCACTGTGGAGAGTCGGTACGTTACCGAGGTTATCACACATTTGTCTCGCAACTCACGCTTGAAGATGCTCTCGCGATAGCCGAAGTTGCAGTCGTCCTTGGTGAACGTTTTGATCTCTCCGGTGTCGGCATTCATCGCGTCGAGTTCATGGAAACACGCCGACTGTTCAACGCCGTATGCTCCGATGTTCTGCATTGGTGCAGCTCCCACCGTTCCCGGGATCAGGGCCAGATTCTCAAGTCCGGCCCATCCTCGCTCAACGGTCCATGTAACCACTTGGTGCCAATTCTCCCCTGCTCCGGAGCGTACCGTAACCACGTCACCCTCAACACTGGCAGAACGTTCTTGCAGCCGGATATGGATCACCAGCCCCTGCACGTCTCCTGAGATAAGGACGTTACTTCCGCCGCCAAGAATGTGAAACGATGCACCTCGTGTGCGTGCCCATGATATCGCCTCTAGAAGCGTATCAATGGTTGTTACGCTAACGAAATACTCCGCTACAGCATGGATCCCAAAGGTCGTGTAGGGGGCTAGGTCAACGCTGGGAGTTGGTGTCATGGACGATCAACGACGGATTACAAGCGGGATCGAATGTGATTTGCCGTGCGAAGTTACGAGAAGCACGTACCGTCCGGTTGCAAGTCCTTGAACATCGATACGTGCAGCATCTTGTTGAACGTCCTTGGAAAGCACGGTTTGTCCAAGCAGATCAACGATGCGGACCGAGGCTTCTCCCTCAACGCCGTGGATCTCAATCACATCTGCTGACGGAGTTGGCGAAACACGGATCATTGATGACTCGTCGGACTCTACACTCGTTGCACCGATGTCCCAGCGATACGTGAGCCCCTTTACCATACCCGAAGCATCGAGCATGGAGATCTGTGAGTATCCGCCCGGGACGTAGGTAGCACGCACGTCGAGCAGATTGTTCTCCGACAACGAGAACACCGCTTGGTTATCGAGAACATCATTGCCTCGCAGCCCAGCCTGAGCAGTGACCGCCTCGGTGAGTTCTTCTGCTTTGTCATAGACCATGTCGATCCGACCGCTCTCGTGAATTCTGATCTGGAAGGAGAATCGTCCGATGTCGAATGCCTGACCGGTCTCCCAGTTGAACTTCCGGATCGTAAAGTTTCGCCACTCGATGGCGATCATCCTATGCGGCGCCTCGTTGTAGAGCTTCCACGCAATGCGCCACGGCGCAGGTGCCGATGTGTCGGGGTTGAGTTCCCCTGCGAAAGCCGCAATGATCAATTGCGCGTTCTCCAGTCGGGCCAATGGGTTGGTAACCCAATTCTCGAATGGCTCTCCATCCAGCACTACAAATCCATTCTTTGCAATGCTCATCGAAACAAACGTACGATCACTGATCTGCAGTGGGAAAGGCAGTGCAACCTCGGACGGACGTGGTGTGACCATGGACCTATCGCGAAGGATGATCGGGTCCGCAAGTGGTTCGAAGCCCGTGACGAGAGCCGACATATTGTACTCACGCGCAAGGAGCGGCATCCTACGTGGCTGCTGCACATACATCGCAGCTGTAACGCCATACTCGGGATACACCCACGTATTCTCGAGGTAAGGGGCGTTCTGGTTCGTATCCACCTGTGGCATGATGGAATAATAAGCGGCAGATTCAGCCCCCTCTATTACAACTACTCCGTCATCGGGGATGGTGCCGGAATTCACCACTTCATTCGTCGTGGTATTCGTCATGGTATAGGGCATGCCACCGGTGAGCCCGATTGTTGGCACCTTGCCTATCACCACACGATCTCCAACTCCAAGAGCAAGTGTTGACGTGAGCTGCGGCAACGTGGAGGAAGATTCGAACCTAATGAGGAGGGGATCCTCTCCAACTGCTACATCTACGTTCACTTTGTTCGGTGTGAAGGATCTGCCAATAGCAGACGGGACAACGATGTACCGACCGATCGGAATGGCACGTCGCACCACAATAGCTGTATCACCTGCTTCACTCACGGGAAGTGTTGTGTAATCAAATACACCGGGTAGTTGATCGCTGAAGATGTTGATCTGTACCGGTGTTGTATCACCATCATTGCTGATCACGAGCTCAACGGTACGCCCCTTTACAACAACAAGATCGAATTGAACGAGTGTATCGGCGATCATCACACCCATTGTGCTTGTTGGATCCGACAACGTGATCGGAAAGGTCGTATAGGGGTCGGGAACCACGATCTGGTAGAGTCCGTACCCAAGTCCGTTGAATGTAAATCGACCATTGCCATCAGTCTGTACCGCGGTATCACCGGACGTAGGTGGAGTCTGACGATAGATCTCATCCTCGATCGGTTCAATGTTCAACTCTACACCTGCCAACGGCTGCTTGGTGATGGCATCCCGAACAACGCCGGTGAGAGTGCATTGCTGCGGTTGCGGCGCGTTGCCAAGGCAGGGAGCACTGCGAATGAAGCTTTTCAGTACGGAGCGGTGCAAGGGATGGAACTCGAGGATCACAGATCCGCCATTGGGTTTTTGTTGGTGGCAATACGACATGATCGTGCCGCGTGCCGGTGCAGTTTGGTCTTGTGTGACGCATTGTCCGGACTCCGATGCCACACAACTATCGAGTGGACCCTGCGGCCAATAACAACTCTGCGTATGGATACCGCCGCAAACGTGTCCGATCTCGTGAACCATCATTCCAACATCCCACGACCATGTAGGATAGTTGCTCACATAGCGCAGCACATCGCCCGCACAATAGCTTCCATCTTCTTGACAGATACCGCCGATGGTGCGAGCGATACCTCCCTGTCCACCACGCGACGTGAGGAAGACCGCCATGTCTCGCGCAACAGACGTCATGTTCGTGCGATACTCATTCACGAACACTTCAAGCAATTCGAACACTCCCATCTCTTCTGGATACGGATCGTTCGGTGTCTCCCAGATCCGGACGTTGGAGATAGCCATCCGCACACCAAGCTCCTTCTCGTAAACTGTGCTCATCACAGCCACGAGTTGCGTGATGTAGGCAGACGTGCGTTGAACGGTTTCAAAGCCCTGCTTCAGATCATAGTCGGCCTCAATGGCCAACTCGATCACCACCGTATCATCCGCCTGCAGACGTTCCCCAAGGTCCTTCACCGAGCGATGCGCCTCGCTGATCAGTTGGTCCAGTTGCTTCGAAAGAGATTCAACCGGAGTTCCGCATGAGTAAGGGGCATCGTGGTCGCGCATCACCACATACGAATCACTGCCCTGATCACGGAACTGTCTGCCAACGAGATACCGCCCCTTTTCCATGTTCACAAGTCCGGACACCTCACCAGAGGCACTGAACGTGAAGACGGCGACCCCTCCGTCGGGCATCTCTGCGCGGTACCATGCAAGGCCATCACCAAGCGCCGAGTGCACCGGTCCATTATCGGTCATCACCGTCTGACGAGCGCCGGGTGCAACGATGTGCGTCCGCACGAGCGACAATGTCACGTCCGCTCCATCCGGCATGGGCAGCGACATCTTCACGGCTCTCTCACCGCTGCGTACAAGCGAACGAACCGCGGCCTCATTCACCCGTACAGCCCCCTGCTGGAGTACCTGTTCACCCTTTGGCGCCGATCGTTGGAATACCGTTAGGGTACGTTGTGCTGCACCGTCAACAACAAGTGCAACTACAGCAATGATCACAAGCAGCGAGCGGATCATGGTGAGCCTGGATGTGGTGAGGAAAGCGGAAGGACTCTCAAACCGGGGATTTCGTTACCACAACCTACACACTCGGCCCGAGCATATCCTCCGGACGGACCCACTGATCGAACTGTTCTTCCGTGAGCAGTCCGAGTTTCAGGGCCTCTTCCTTGAGCGTGGTTCCATTCTTATGAGCCGTCTTGGCGATCTTGGCCGCATTATCATAGCCAATGTGGGTATTCAGCGCCGTCACCAACATCAGCGTGTTCTGATTGTAGTAGGCCAAGCGGTCAACATTCGGCGTGATACCCGAAGCACAGTGTTCATTGAACATCGTGCAGGTATCGGCTAGGAGTCGCACGCTTTGCAGGACATTGTAGATGATGACGGGCTTGAACACGTTGAGCTCAAAGTTCCCCGAGGCGCCACCGATATTGACGGCTACGTCGTTGCCCATCACCTGTGCGGCAACCATCGTCATGGCTTCACTCTGTGTTGGGTTTACCTTACCCGGCATGATCGACGACCCCGGTTCGTTTTCCGGGATGGAGATCTCGCCAAGTCCGCAGCGAGGTCCGGACGACATCCAGCGGATATCATTGGCGATCTTCATACACGTTGCAGCAAGCGTCTTCAGAGCTCCATGTAGGAAGACCAAGGCATCATGGGCGGCCAATGCTTCGAATTTGTTCGGCGCCGTTACAAAGGGGAGTCCGGTAAGAGAAGCGATCTGAGCCGCCGAGCGAACAGCGAACTCCGGATGAGTATTGAGTCCGGTCCCCACAGCCGTTCCGCCCAGGGCAAGTTCATAGACGCCACCCAAGGCCATCTCAATACGCGAGATGTTATTCGTAAGTGCCTGCACATATCCCGAGAATTCCTGACCAAGCGTGATCGGTGTAGCATCCATCAGGTGTGTGCGACCACTCTTGATAAGCGGAGCAAACTCCGTTGCTTTTGCGTCGAGCGTATCGCGCAATGCCCGCACTGCCGGAAGAAGCTGCGACGTAACAGCTATGCCTGCTGCGATGTGCATTGCCGTTGGGAACGTATCGTTGGAGCTTTGAGACTTGTTCACGTCATCGTTTGGGTGCACCGGCTTTTTGGAGCCCATCTCGCCCCCTGCCATTTCGATAGCACGGTTAGCGATGACCTCATTGACGTTCATATTGGTTTGGGTGCCCGAACCCGTCTGCCATACACTCAACGGGAAATGGTCGAAGAGTTTGCCCTCGATCACCTCATCACATGCCCGCACGATCAGATCACGTTTTGCAGCATCGAGGACGCCTAGGTCGGCATTTACCATCGCCGCGGCCTTCTTCAGGATGGCCATACCCTGGACCACTTGACGAGGCATACGTTCTTCGCCGATAGCAAAGTGGATGAGTGAGCGGGCGGTTTGAGCTCCGTAATAGGCGGTCGAGGGAACCTCGATCTCACCCATGGTATCACGTTCGATGCGCATGGAAGTAGGTGGCTTGTGGGTATTCATAGTTGCTGGAGGCCACAAAATTACTGCAATAACGCTGGGTTCCCAGTAGTGGCTCTGATTCAAAAGCGCTGTCGAGCTCGTTCCGTAGGGTAGTTTTACAAAACACGGGAAATGCAATAATCCGGCATCGGGTTCGGCTGGGGTTTTGGGGTTCTACGATACCGAAGCAAATCATAGCATGACGTATACATCTACTTGCCAAATCATACGAATGCGCGCTGTTCTAATGACGTGCATGTTCATTGCTTGTGGCACCATGTGCCAAGCACAGGGTGGTGGAGGGACGTTCGATACTATCCGCATATCTCGATGGACTCAAGCGTCAGTGGCATACCACGATAGCGTGGTGATCTACGAAGAGCAACCGGGAATTGCCAACGCTCCAGCTCGCGGATTCACGCGAAGCAATCCATCCGCACCATGGGATTCTGTTGAGCTCGTTTCATCGTGGCATCGGCAGTTACCGATGAAAGGATGTGTCATGGCGGGCACGAGATCTGAGAAAACGCTTGAGCTTCATTGGATTCTTCGCGATGCTAAGGCTGTTCGTATTGACACAACGGGAAGGGAGAGTGACAAGATCGATTACCGTCCAATACGACGTATCCGCGTTCACCCCGCTAATCCAAGGAAGGTCTACATTCAATACGAATACGAATCGTTCGGTGGCACATATACGGCAACGATGGTCACAAATGACGATGGAGAAACATGGTCAGAGATCAACCCACCTTCATTGAGTGGTGACGGTGGTCGCGGACATAGCTTAGGATTCAACTACCGTGAACCCCAACGAACATACATTGCTGTAGATCCGCAAAACAGAGCCTCCCCTGATGAACCACTTCGCGCCTACTACACAGATGACGATGGGATAACGTTCACCCAGATCAAGTTCTCTCCAGAATATAGTGCCACTCTATTGGAATTGGGTGTTGGGATTTGGTCTGCGGAAAGAGGGATCGACTTTGCCTACTTCGAAGGGAAGCAACGGATTCTTTTTCCAGTTGACTCAGTTAGTGCGAATGGACAGAGAGTTACCTATCTAAAGGAGTATCAGTGGTTAGATAGCGTTCGCAGCAGTCTCTTTCCCTCCTATGACTCAACAAAACAGCGGCTTGATTATAGATATCGGTATGCTCTAAAACGAGACGGCTATATCGATGGGTTTGCGTTTCATCCGGAACTTCCGGAATCATTTGCCCTAGCGTTCACGTTCGATACACTTGTAGCCAACAAGTGGCATTCTCGAATCTTTGTGGCGGCAACATTGGATATGGGCAAAACATGGAGCATGATAGTCCCCGTAACGGATCTACGGAAGAGAACCTACCAATACCCTGCGTCTTTAAATTTTGACCCAGCTTCAAGGGCACTCTACTATTCCTATCAAGAGGCACGTTATGACTCTGCGACCGGCGAAACAGAGTATCTCAACTCTTATACGATAAAATGGACACCTGATATGGCGAGCTCAGTCGACCGAGCGCAAACTGAAGATGCAAGTGACAACTTGCATGTCTACCCAAACCCTGCAAGCCAAGGATCGGATGTGACAGTCGCATTCAGCAGTGTTATGAGTTTGGGATCTGATGAGAGCATTATTGTCACGTGCTCAACACTCGATGGGCGACAAGCGGCTACATCCTACAAGCAATCTCTTGCCTCTAAACCTCAATCAACCGATCGCTACACATTGAGCACCTCCGGGCTTGCTCCTGGCGTTTACATCGTACAGGTTCAATCGCGCAACAGAACAGATAGCAAGCTCCTGGTTGTAACGCACTGACAACACAGATCGAACTTCATGAAACACACTTATCTCAAGACTGTACGAATCCTCCTCGCTCTTCCTATCGCAACGATCTTTTTGTGGTGCGTTCAAACAGTTACTGCCAATGCACAGAGTTTCAAGAAGGTAGACAGCCTATTCAGATCGGAAGCTCCATTTTCAGTCTGGATTGGAGACCTCCATACATTCAAGGACACTATCTTCCTCGTGCGGAGATTGGTTAACAACGATAGCTCGTCATGGATTTGTCGTTCTTACGACAAAGGCAAGACATGGGACAGCCTGTACTTCCCTGTGTTACGGCTAAACACTCAGATCCCGGTAATGGGTGCTGCGATGGCAGGGATGAGGAATAGGATAACCTATCTGACGAGGGATGGGATTAACATCATTGTTGATTCAGCAGGTCTGAAATTCTTGCCCGATCGAATTTCACCAAAAGCATACTATGTGCACCCTTTGAAGCTCAATGAAACCTTCGTCAGTTGCCATTCCAGTTTCAGTGGCCCGATCAAAATCAAGGCAGACTATTGGTTTCATAGGGACACCGACGATGGTCAATGGGAAGAGATTCCTATTCCGAGTCATTCTCGTGGAATCTCTCGGGAAGCATTTCTAAATTTTGACTACAGCCGACCTGAACGCTTATGGGTAACGATTGACGGCGGATACGATGGCTTTGGCTCTTACTTTGAACACGACTATCACTACTCAGACGACCTAGGAAAATCGTGGGTTCGAGTATTTCACGAGATACCGACGCTCATGGGTATGCTAAAGCCCGACTATGGTCTGCTCTGGAAGAGGCGAGGCAACACCATTTACTCAGAACCGGCACTCTACAATCCTATCACAGGCGACTCCATCCCCCTCGGATGGTATGATGCACTCAGAGCCGAATTCGCCAAAGAACGGAATCTTAACGGCTGGAACTTCACATTAGAGGGAACCATAGACACCGAGACCAACAGGATTGAAGGCACCTGGATTCACCCGGAGAACCGGAACAACATACTCGTTACCGTTTATGCCGATAGTATTGGTGCAAGCAGATTTACCCGATTCACGCACTATCTATCGAAGGACCGTGGTGAAACATGGTCGAGGATCTATGAGATCAAAGACGTCATCACAGGTAACAGAGCTGACATCCTCTCGACTCAGGCAGTAGTGACTGCTGACGGAAGCACCGTGCTCATTCCTGGTTCAAGAAGGCGCATAGATTCGACTTTCGAAGTCCTTGACCTGACATTCATTCTCCGCTTCTCGGATGAAGCGACATCGGTTGCTGGTGAGAGCCCTGAGCCAACGAATGACATTTTGCATGTCTACCCAAACCCTGCAAGCCAAGGATCGGATGTGACAGTCGCATTCAGCCGGGATATGAGTTTGGGATCTGATGAAAACGTTTTTGTCTCATGCTCAACAATCGATGGGCGACAAGCGACTACATCCTACAAGCAATCTCGTAGCTCTAAACCTCAATCAACCGACTGCTACACATTGAGCACCTCCGGGCTTGCTCCTGGCGTTTACATCGTACAGGTTCAATCGCGCAACAGAACAGATAGCAAGCTTCTTGTTGTAACGCACTGACAACACAGATCGAACTTCATGAAACACACTTATCTCAAGACTGTACGAATCCTCCTCGCTCTTCCTCTCGCAACGATCTTTTTGTGGTGCGTTCAAACAGTTACTGCCAATGCACAGAATTCTTGGAAGGTAGATAGCCTATTCATCGCTGAGCTACCAATTACCAAAACCAGCGGTGATATCGTCACTTTTGGTGATACAGTACTAATTGTCCGCCAAGACAGAGCAAATTTTTCTGCTTCATGGATTCATAGGTCTTACGACGAAGGCAAGACATGGGACAGCTTGTACTTTCCATTGTTAAGGCTAAACACTCAGATCCCGGTAATGGGTGCTGCGATGGCAGGGATGAGTTACGGGTATACTACAACCTATTTGACTAGGGATGGGATCAATGTCATTATCGACTCAACGAGTCTTGATTTCCTTCGCGACAGACTAACACCAACGGCACATTATCTGCACCCTTTGAAGCTCAACGAAACCTTCGTCAGTTGCCATTCCAGTTTCAGTGGCCCGATCAAAATCAAGGCAGACTATTGGTTTCATAGGGACACCGACGATGGTCAATGGGAAGAGATTCTTATTCCGAGTCATTCTCGTGGAATCTCTCGGGAAGCATTTCTAAATTTTGACTACAGCCGACCTGAACGCTTATGGGTAACAATAGACGGGGGATACGATGGCTTTGGCTCTTACTTTGAACACGACTATCACTACTCAGACGATCTAGGAAAAACGTGGGTTCGAGTGTTTCACGAGATACCGACGCTCATGGGGATGCTAAAGCCCGACTATGGTCTGCTCTGGAAGAGGCGAGGCAACACCATATACTCAGAACCGGCACTCTACAATCCTATCACAGGCGACTCCATCCCGCTCGGATGGTATGATGCACTCAGATCCGAATTCGCCAAAGAACGGAATCTTAACGGCTGGAACTTCACATTAGAGGGAACTATAGACACCGAGACCAACAGGATCGAAGGCACCTGGATTCACCCGGAGAACCGGAACAACATACTCGTTACCGTTTATGCCGATAGTATTGGTGCAAGCAGATTTACCCGATTCACGCACTATCTATCGAAGGACCGTGGTGAAACGTGGTCGAGGATCTATGAGATCAAAGACGTCATCACAGGCAACAGAGCGGATATCCTCGCCACACAGGCAGTAGTGACTGCTGACGGAAGCACCGTGCTCATTCCTGGTTCAAGAAGGCGCATAGATTCGACTTTCGAAGTCCTTGACCTGACATTCATTCTCCGCTTCTCGGATGAAGCGACATCGGTTGCTGGCGAAGCCAGCCCACCACATTCGTTCCTAACAGCACCTCAACCGGCACTGTCGTATGTCTCAATTACGTCTCGCAACAACGAAGAACATATTCTTCGAACAGATGCCTATAACTACTCAGGTGAACTAGTACGCAGTTCACAGCACACCCCCTCACAAAGTGTCACACTTCCTACGGACGACTGGCCAACCGGGGTTTATCACGTTCACGTCATCACGTCAACGGGCAGCAAGGTGTTGCCCATTTGCATCATCCACTGATTCGTTGAGAGTCAACGAACACCCTACAGCAATAACACCACACACCCTGCGTTCCTTCTTCTTTCTCATTCTCAAGGCTAACACTCCATGAAGATCCATCCCCTTGCCATGAAGGTCGTTCTCATCGGCGCCGTAAGCGGTGTGCTGATGATCGGCGTTGCATTCATCAATGAACTTGTGAATGAACGTGAAGGACGATTCCGTGAGGCGGCGGAGGAGATAGGTTCGTCATGGGGTCACCCTCAGACCATTGCCGGACCTTATGTGCGACTTCCCCTGAGGCCTACGGTCACAAAGGATGGTGTTACGGAGCAGAAGACGGTAGTGGTCCTTCCGGAGTCGCTGCGATGTGCGGTGAACTCTTCTACACAAGAACGACACCGCGGGATCTACTCCGTCCAGCTGTATTCGGCGTCCTTTACGGCCGATGGTTCGTTCATCATGCCCAACCTCACAGCAATGGGGATCGACACATCCACGGTGTTGTGGGGCCAAGCAACCGTTGAATTCAGCCTAAGCGATACTCGGGGAATTCCAACGCCCCTTACCATCGATTGGAATGGAATTGCGATAGAACTGCATCCTTCGTCGGCGTTGGCTATTACATCCGACGAACAGAACCGTGTTGACGCTAGGTCGGGACAACACGTGATCGCAGCACGGATCGCCATTGATCGGACGCATCCGTCGGGTACATCACTCTCTACCTATGCCATACGGTTTGGACTGCGCGGGAGTGAGTCTCTGAGTTGTGTCCCACTGGGAAAGACCACATCGTTTGTAGCTACATCGGACTGGCCACATCCAAGCTTCAATGGGTCAATTCTCCCTGCCCGACATGAAACAACCAACCAAGGTCACCGCGCCGAATGGACGTCCGGACACTTCGCCAGATCCTATCCTCAGGCCTTTATTGCTGAAGAAGTCTCAAGCACCCGCATTCTCTCCTCGGCCTTTGGCGTCTCGTACGTAGAGCCCGCCAACCTCTACCAACAGCTACAACGCGCCGTGAAGTACGTTGTGCTGGTGGTCCTCCTCACCTTTGCACTCTTCTTTACACTCGAAGTGATCAGCAAGCGCCGCATTCATGCCATGCAATACCTGTTCGTTGGGTCTGCATTGCTCGTCTTCTATCTGATGCTGACGGCCATAAGCGAAGTCCTCCGGTTCGATCTGGCCTACTCCATCGCAGCATTCGCTGTTACAGCCTTGGTCACTGTCTACATGCGCTCTGTTACCAAGACCCTGCGGTATGCCGGTATTGTAGGGGGCTTGTTAGCCGCACTGTATGTCTTTATCTATGTGATGTTGCAAGCCGAGACGTACTCCCTTCTCATCGGTTCTCTTGGTATGTTCGTTGCTATCGCCACGTTGATGTTCACAACAAGGAATATCGACTGGTACTCATATGGTGATCATACGGCGTAAGCAATTCATTGAAAGTAGTATCATGCTGTCATCCACTGCACGTCCACTCGCGATTTTTGTCCTTTACGGCCTCTTCGCCTTTTCGCCTTTTCGCCTCTTCGCCTCTTCGGATACACAGATCTTCACCTACCCCAATGGGCTGAAGCTCTACGTGGCCGTGGACAAAACAAAGCCGCGCGTGCAGAGCATCATTGCTGTTCATGCCGGTAGCAAGAACGATCCGTCGGATGCAACGGGGCTGGCCCATTACCTGGAGCACATGCTCTTCAAGGGGACGGATCGTATGGGCACGGTTGATCCCAAGGCGGAACTTCCGTTGATCGCCAAGATCGAGGAGTTGTTTGAGAACTATCGGGCTACTACCGACCCGGCACAGCGAACGATGATCTACAGGACGATCGATTCCATCAGCGGAGTTGCCGCTCGTCTGGCCGTGCCGAATGAGTACGATAAGCTTTGTCAGTCCCTTGGGTGCGAAGGAACGAATGCGTTTACCACAACCGACATCACAGCCTATCTCAATGATGTGCCGTCCAACCGACTCGACGCGTATTATGCTCTTGAACTTGAGCGCTTCCGTGCTCCTGTCCTCCGACTCTTCCACACGGAACTTGAAGC
Source organism: Ignavibacteria bacterium (assembly GCA_016707005.1). Lineage (NCBI taxonomy): Bacteria > Pseudomonadati > Ignavibacteriota > Ignavibacteria > Ignavibacteria bacterium. The sequence continues at coordinate 216,819 of JADJIQ010000001.1, read as the reverse complement.
TGTATACGAGGAGAAAAACGGATCGCTCGATGAGGACTACTCACTCGCCTACGATACGCTTTTGGCTGCATTGTTCCCTACCCATCCGTATGGAACACAAAGCACGCTCGGGACAACCCAGCACCTCAAGAATCCGTCGATGAAGCGCATTCGGGAGTATTACGACGCATACTATCAACCGTCAAACATGATCATCATCCTTGCCGGTGATGTTGATCCAGTGGCCGCACAACGTTTGGTAGAAAGAACGTTTGGCAGTCTTCCGTCAAAACCTGCTCCGGGTTTCAATAAGGGCTCCTTGCCCCCTATCAACAAGCCGATAGAAAAGACGGTAGTGGGTCCGGATGCTGAGTGGGTGCAGATCGCCTTTCGATGGCCGGGAATGGGACAGGCGGATATCCCAGCGTTGCAGATGATGGATATGATTCTCTCCAATAGCAAGGCTGGACTCATTGACATCAATCTCCGTCAGGCGCAGAAGGTACTGTCTGCCTCGTCCACCCAAGATCTCATGGCAGATCATTGCTACAATGATCTCTCCGGCAAGCCACTGCCCGGACAAACTCTCGAAGAAGTACGATCACTCCTCTTGTCGCAGATAGAACTCGTCAAAAAGGGGGCGTTCGATGATTGGCTCATCGAGGCCTGTGTGCGCGATATGCGTTTGAGGCGCATACGTGAACTCGAGACGTATCAAGGAAAGGCATTCTATATCCTCGGTGCATTGAGCTACGATCTACCGTATGAAGAGTACGTCCAGGATCTTGATCGTCTTGCAGCTGTGACAAAAGAAGATGTGATCAGAGTTGCCAACACGTATTACGGAAACAACTACGTTACGGTATTCAAACGGACAGGTGAACGAACAGACATTGAGTCGGTGGTGAAGCCGCAGATCACACCTGTGGATCTCAACCGCGACACTACAACCGCGTTTGCCGAGTCGGTTTTGGCGATGCCTTTTCAAGATCTTAAGCCCCTCTTCTTCGACCTTCAGCGAGATATCGATCGTGCTTCCGTCCGACAGGATATTCCGCTCCTTGCTGTGCGTAACACAGAAAACCAGCTCTATGATCTCACCTTCCTGATCAAGAACGGCACGATGAACGACCGGTACTTGCTGTTTGCCCTCGACTACCTGCGCTATCTCCCTACTGCTACTCGCACCAACGAACAGCTTGCCAAGGACCAGTTCAAACTTGGCATGTCCTTCGCCCCCTTCTGTACAGACCGTGATGCCTATATCGTGATGTCGGGTCTGGATGAGACCTTCGACGAGAGCCTTTCCCTGATGGAGAGCATCGTAGCCGAATGTCTTGCAAATGAGGAGGCGCTCGAAGCATTCAAAGACCGGATCAAGAAGGGCAGACGAGATGCACTCAAGGATAAGTACACCATTCTCTATAGGGGGCTCCTTCCCTATGTGTTGAATGGTCCCAATAACTCGACGACAAACGCGCTTACGGATGCAGAGATCGACGCGATAACGTCAGCCGATCTCATTGCTCGGATCCGCGACTTCTTCTCCTATCCGCACGAGATCATGTACTTCGGTCCGCGTTCAGCAAAGGAGGTTGCCCAGGTCATAAGCAAGAAACACCGAGCACCAACAGCACTTCGACCTGCACCGCCCCTTCCACCATGGCAGATACGACCACTGGATAGGCCCGAGGTGTTAGTTGTCCATCACGATATGGTCCAGGCCGAAGTCTACATGTATGGTCGATCCCTGCCCCGATACGACACTACGATCAGCGCTCTTGCGCAGCTCTTTGGTTCGTACTTCGATGGAGGAATGGGGACCATCGTTTTCCAGACGCTGCGCGAATCAAAGGCTCTTGCCTACAGCACCGGCTCCTATCTGCAACGACCGGCGGATACGACCCAACCATACGTGATGACCGGCTACATTGGCACACAGGCAGACAAACTCATTGAAGCGATTGATGGATTACAAGAACTCCTCCACACACTTCCGGAGGTTCCATCCAGCTTGGAGAATGCTCGGAGTTCTGTAAAGCAGTCCATTGCCTCAGACCGCATCGTCCGCAACGAGATCTTGTGGAACTACATAACAGCCAGACATTTTGGCTATACGACGGATCAACGAAGGGGCACGTATTCTGCGATTGACACCCTTACGATGAGCGATGTACAGCGGTTCTATTCCAAAGCTGTCAAAGACAGGTGCAAGGTGATCGCCATCCTCGCCGATACATCCAAGATCGACATGAAGGCACTGGAAAAGTATGGTCCGGTGCGTGTGGTAAAGAAGTCGGAACTGTTTCCGTACAGCGAGTGATGATCGGGCAATACCCCTATCGCACAAGCACGCCCTGCAAACGCAGGATTTCGGTAATGGCCAAACGTCTCTCGTACTCGAGTCGGGCAACGCTCTGACCGTTCTCTAAAAGGGAGAGGAGCGACTGCCTCACTTCAAGCGCTGTGACTGTTCCGATGCGGAGTTTCTCAACAGCTACACTTGCGTTTTTCTCGGCGGCAATGAGTGTCTGACGTTGGATCACAAGAAGCTCTTCGATCCCGCGATAGGTGCGCAGGACGCGATCTGCCTGCCCCCTGAGATCATTCTTCACAGCATCGATGGAGATACGTGCTCGCTCTTCGTCGATACGAGCAAGCTCCCGATCATAGGCATCACTCATGCCGTTGAAGATGTTCCATTGGAACGTAGCACCGAAGTATGCACCGTTGGAACGATTCTCGAGAAGGAAGCCGGCTTCGGATGTGTTGCGAGTGATCTGATACGCTCCAAGTACGCCGATACGAGGATAGAAGGTCGATGTGATCTCGGAGACGTGTGCTGATGCTGATGCCAGAGCATAACGTGTAGCTAGTACGTCGGGGTTCGTTGCGTCAATGGATGCGTAGACCTCGTTGCGTGTTGGAACGGCCGGCATGGAGATCGTGGGGTCAACGTCGAATGCAGTCTCTGCGTCCCGACCCAACAATGTATTGAGTGTGACCTTTGCGTTTTCGAATTCGATGCGTGTGCGGATAACAACGGACTGGGCGTTGTTGCGGTCGATCTCTGCCTGACCCAACTCCACTCCACTGATCGACCCGGCATCATACCGATTCTTCTCAATGGCATATCGCTCCACTGCAAGCTTGTAGGCAGAGTCGGCAGTTACGAGAAATTGCTTGTTCGCAACGATGGCACTATAGGCCGTGATCACATCAGCAATGATGAAGGCCATCTTGCTCTGCACGATGGAAAGTCCGCGCTTCTCACTCGCATTCAATCGATCTGCCTGCGCAAACATCTTCAACCCATCAAACACCGTCCAGTTCACCATCGCAACAACGTTCATGTTCGAATACCCGGCAGCATCACGCGATATAGTGCTGCCACTGGATAACACCTGCGTAAGGGTGTTGGCACCATTCGTGTAGGTGCCGGCCACGCCAAGGTTTGGGAGAAAGCCTGTAATGGACTGTTTGCCCGTTGTTCGTGCCGACAATGAATCTTGACGTACCAATGCAACATCATAACTCTTTGAGAGGGCAAGGGTGATGGCTTGGTCGAGGGTAAGGGGCTGTCCTTTTGCCGAATATGACGGTATGACGGATATGACGGATATGACGGATATGACGGTTAGGACTTTTGTGATGCGAGTGCGTTTGATGCGGGAGAAGACAACGTAGAGGGCAGGGATGATGTAGAGGGTGAGGAATGTTGCAAGGAACATGCCGCCAACGACCACCACACCCATACCTACCCTACTCTCAGATGCGGCACCGAGGGAGAAGGCGATAGGAACAGAACCAAGGATGGTTGCGAGTGACGTCATGAGGATAGGACGGAAACGAAGGGCTGCGGCTTCAAGAGCTGCTTCGCGCCATGTGAGTCCCTCTGCCCGACGTTGATTGGCAAACTCCACGATGAGGATGCCGTTCTTCGTAACCAGACCAATGAGAACAATGCCCCCGATCTGCGAGAAGATGTTGAGTGTGTCGCCCGTGATCCACAATGAGAGTGCAGCACCAGAGAGAGCAAGGGGCACGGTGAGCATGATGGTCACAGGATCGACCCAGCTCTCGAACTGCGCGGCGAGAATGAGGTACACCAAGACGAGCGCAAGCATAAAGGCAAAGAGAAGACTCGATGAGCTTTCTGCGAAGTCGCGAGAAGCACCGGTGAGCGACGTGCCGAAGCGCGCATCAAGCGTCTCCTTTGCAATGACGTCCATGGCGGCGATGCCATCGGCAATGGTCTTGCCTGGTGCAAGTCCGGCGCTTACCGTTGCGCTTGCTGAACGATTGTTGCGGTAGAGTTGTGGCGGAATGCTTTGTTCGCGTAAGAGCACAAGGTCTGCGAGTGGGACCAGCTCGCCCCCTGACGTACGAACCTGGACCATGCGCAAGGCGTCGGGTGTACTGCGAGAAGCGCGCTCTAACTCACCGATGATCTGGTATTGTTTTCCATCACGAATGAGATAACCAAAACGTTGACCGGAGAATCCCGACTGCAACGCATTGGCGATATCGAGGACACTTACTCCAAGCTCACGTGCACGTGCACGGTCGATCTCAATAGCCACCTCGGGCTTCGTGAATTTGAGATTCACATCAACAACAGAGAACGTCGGATCTTTTGAGGCACGATCGAGAAATGTTGGAAGCACTTCTCGCAACTCTTCCAACTCAGCGGCCTGCAACACGTACTGCACGGGGAGACCTGCTCTGCCCCCTGAAGAAATGGTTTGCTCTTGAATAACCACGGACCGAACCTCAGTCACATCTCGCATGACCTTTGTTAGTCCGGCAGCAATGTCCATCTGCGATCGTTTGCGTTGATCGGCGTCGATGAGGAAGATCCGTGCAAAGGCCGAATTACTTCCGCCGGAGAAGAACGAAGGAGAGGTTACCGTAAGCAAGAACTTCCGTTCTGGGATCAGCTGCGTCAATCGTTGTTGCATCGAATCAACGATGATATTCATTCTGTCGAACGTTGTTCCCTCGGGCGCCGTCATGTTCATCGTGATCTGACCTCGGTCCTCCAATGGTGCAAGCTCTGTCTTGAGCGTCCCACCAATGAGCACAATACTCGCTGCCGACACGATAACAGCCGCAATGGCGATAAGGGGGCGATCCACTACTACTTGCACGGTCCGCGCATAGACATTGGTCATCCACGTGAACACCGGCTCTGTGAGACGTACCATGAGATTCGCATGCTCTTCCTTATGCAGAAGCCGCGTGCTCATCATCGGTGTGAGCGTGAGTGATACGATGGCCGAGATCACAACGGATGAGGCAACAACAAGTCCGAACTCACGGAACAACGCGCCCGTTATACCCGAGAGGAAGATCACGGGGAGGAAGACCACTGCTAGTGTGATTGTTGTAGAGATAATGGCAAAGGTGATCTCGGTGGATCCTTTTTCGCCCGCTTCTCGTGCGTTCTCGCCGTTCTCAATGCGCTTATAGATGTTCTCCATCATCACAATGGCATCGTCAACCACAAGCCCCGTTGCAAGAACAATTCCGAGAAGGGTGAGGAGGTTGATAGAGAATCCGAAGACCCAGAGGAAGAAGAATGACGACACCAACGACACAGGAATGGCAACAACCGGTATGATGGTTGCTCGCCAAGAGCGAAGGAAGAGGAAAATGATGAGAACAACAAGCGAGAAGGCGATGAGGATAGTCTCTTCCACTTCGCTGATGGCCGTGCGGATGAACGTTGTGTTGTCGAAGGCGATCTGTAAGGTGAGGTCTTTTGGTGCAAAGGATCGCAGGGCTTCGTACCGACGATAAAACTCATCCACGATCTCGATCTGATTTGCACCAGGCTGTGGTGATACGGCTAGACCAACCATGGGAACACCATCTCTGCGGAGAAGCGTGCGTTCGTTCTCTGCACCGAGATACACACGTGCAACATCGGAGAGGTGGACAACGCCGCTTCCATCAGAACGAATGATCAGGTTCTCAAAGTCTTCGAGAGTAGAAAGTCGTCCAACTGTTCGCAACGACAACTCCGTAGCATCTCCCTCGAGACGTCCGGCAGGAAGCTCAACGTTTTCGCGCTGCATGGCAAGACGCACATCGTTCGACGTAAGGTCATAGCCCGCAAGCTTCTCCGGGTCCATCACGATGCGCATTGCATACCGACGTTCACCCCAGATGGTGATGTTGCCCACGCCCGTGATGGTCTGAATGCGTTCCTTTAGAACATTGGCTGCATAGTCACTCAGTTCCGGAAGCGTTCGTTTGGTGCTCTGCACCGTCATCACAATGATGGCCTGACTATTCGCGTCAGCCTTTGCGACAACCGGGGGATCAACGTCGGCGGGGAGCTGACGTTTGGCGCGCTCTACCCTATCGCGTACGTCATTGGCTGCTTGTTCCAGATCTCGACCCAGCTCAAACTCTACAGTTATCGTAGATCGTCCGTCAGCGCTTGTTGACGTAAGCGACCGGATACCATCGATCCCATTGATCGATTCTTCAAGGGGCTCCGTGATCTGTGATTCAACAACATCGGCATTGGCGCCGATGTATGATGTGGTAACCGTGATGTTCGGCGGATCCACGTCAGGGAACTGTCGAATACCAAGGAACGACGCACCCACAAGCCCCATGAGGATGAAGATCAGGCTGATGACGATGGCCGTAACCGGACGTCGGATGGAGAGGACGCTGATATTCATCGAAGCGTCACCTTCACCGGTTTCCCATCCTTCACAAAGAGAATGCCGCTCATCACGATGGTATCTCCGTTGCGGAGTCCGCTCTCAACAACCACAGACCCGGCCGTGCGGCTTCCCAGCTTCACAGGCACGGAGCGAGCAATTCCCGATTCTACACGGAAGACATTTGCCCCCTTCATATCCTGGACAACTGCTTCTGTTGGTACGAGGATGGCATCAGTGCGTTGGGAGAGGCCAAGGATCACGTCGGCAAACATCCCGGCAGTAACACCGCTTGTTCGTTCAATGCGCGCACGCACGCGTTGCGTTCGTGACCGCACATCCACCACGGGTTCAATGGCAAGGATCTTTGCCTTCCGCATCGATGTATCTGCGCCGCGCACGCGGAAGGTCATGTGTGCGCCCTGTGTGAGTGATGCAGCATAACGTTCAGGGACGCTGCAATCAACATTGAGCGTGCCGATGCTTGTGAGGGAGGCAAGGATCGTTTGTGGAGTGATCACTGCGCCGACGCTCACATTACGGAGTCCGACACGTCCGGCGAAGGGGGCTCGCACTTCCGTCTTTGCGATCTGTGCATCTATCTCAGCGATCTCCGCCTTTCGCATGACCACTTGGGCAACGGCCGATTCATATTCATCGAGTGAGGCGCCGTCAACCGAGCGGAGTTTTTCGAGTCGGGTTTTGCGGTTGTTATCCAACGAAAGCTGTTGGACCAATTTCTCCCGTCGAGCAACAAGGTCCGCATCCGAGAGTTTTACAAGGATCTGTCCGGCCGAAACATCAGCCCCTTCCCGAAAACCGATCCGTGTGATCCGTCCGGCAACTTCTGAGCGGAGTTCCACCGATTGGTCGGCAACGATAGAGCCGGTGAGAATCACGGACTCCGTAAAAGGTTGTTGAAGCACAACGGAGGCGATTACGGCGGACGGTTTGTCTTTTGGGGGTCCAGCTGCGGGTCGGGAAACCTGGTCTTTTGGCTTAGTCGTAAAGTACCAGGCACCTACTCCTACACCCAGCAGGAGAACGATAACGAGGGATATGTGGCGTAGCTTCATAGGTGCAAAGTTCGGCATTCCTTCCCGACCACGAGGTCAGGCAGAGATTCACAGTAATTTTGACTCTGAAACGTCAAACTAGGAACCGTTAGTGTACGGCCTTTTTTCACACGCCACCCAACAGCTATGCGCAAGCTCCTCCTTCTCCTCGCCTTTGTAGCACCGATTGTGATGTTCGCAGCCGAACAGACCCTCACAATGAAGGTATCCGGCAATTGCGGGTCATGCAAGAAGCGCATTGTAAAGGCGGCTGAGTCCGTGACCGGCGTTGAAGATGCCAACTGGGACAAGAAGACAAAGGTCTTCACAGCAACGTATGACGACGCAAAGACCACCCCTGACGTTATTAAGAAGGCCATCCTTGCCTCCGGATATGACGTAGAGGATGCCAAGGGCGATGATGCGGCGTACAAGACCCTGCCGGACTGCTGTAAGTATCGCGACCGTACGCACGAGTAAGTCGCGCCCGGCACCCTAGGTGCCCGGCACGGATGGAACGGAATGCGTATTTTTGTGGTTCTGGACGAATCGATTCCATAACCACAAGCCCCCTCCCCTATGCATCGCGACGTGTTTGAGCAGCGCCATCACGGTCTTTCCAACGCAGATATCAGTGCCATGCTTGCAGCCGTGGATGCAGCAAGCATCGACGAGCTCATTGAGCAGACGGTGCCACAGCAGATCCGACTCCCGAAGCCGCTGAATCTGCCGTCGGCACTCACAGAGACAGAGATGTTGGCAGAGCTGTCGGGTATCGCCGACATGAATACGCCTGCTCGGTCGTATATCGGCATGGGTTACTACGACACGGTAACGCCGCCGGTGATCCTGCGAAACTTGATCGAGAATCCGGGGTGGTACACGCAATACACGCCGTATCAGGCAGAGATCGCACAGGGTCGACTGGAAAGTCTTCTGAACTTCCAGACGATGGTGACGGATCTGACAAAAATGGACATCGCCGGCGCTTCCCTTCTCGATGAAGGAACCGCTGCAGCAGAAGCCATGCACATGATGTATGCCGCTCGCACCGGAAAGTCGAAGTCGGCCGAGACGATCTTCGTTGATTCGAATGTCTACCCGCAAACTCTTGAAGTGATCCGCACTCGTGCACTTCCGCTCGACATCACGGTGATCGTTGGTGATTGGAAGTCGGTAGAGTTCGACGGATCGATCTTTGGCGCCTACATCCAATACCCTGCCGGTGACGGAGAGGTGCGCGACTATACATCCTTCTGCGAACAAGCTCATGAAGGGGGCGCACTAGTAACCGTCGGCACAGATCTGCTTGCCCTGACCATGCTCACACCTCCGGGTGAATTCGGTGCAGACGTTGCTGTTGGTTCTTCGCAACGTTTTGGTGTACCACTTGGATATGGTGGACCACACGCTGCCTTCATGGCAACGCGCGAAGCCTACAAGCGACTCATGCCCGGACGTATCATTGGCGTAAGCGTTGATGCTCAAGGCAACATCGCTCTGCGTATGGCTCTACAAACTCGTGAACAACACATCCGTCGCGATAAAGCAACATCGAACATCTGCACAGCACAAGCTCTTCTCGCAAACGTTGCAGCAATGTATGCTGTCTACCACGGTCCGGTTGGACTTCGCGGTATTGCAGAACGTGTGCATGTACTCACATCTGGGTTCGCATCGGGCGTAACGTCGATGGGATATGAGCTTTGTCCGTCAACATGGTTCGACACGCTCTGCATCAAGGCCGACCACACAGCCATCCGCGCTGCCTCGGAGCCCCTTGGCATCAACGTACGCTACCACGAAAACGGCACGTGTGTTGGCGTTTCGATCGATGAAACAACAACAGTTACCGATCTTCAAAACCTGCTCAACATCTTCGCCTCGGTGAAGGGGGCTCCTGCTCCTTCTGCATCAGTGTTGGTTAATGCTCCATCAAGCGGTATCCCTGCTGCCCTCGCTCGTACATCGGACTATCTCACACATCCGGTCTTTAACACGCATCACACTGAGCATGAGATGCTCCGCTACCTGAAGCATCTCGAAAACAAGGACCTGTCGCTTGCGCACTCCATGATCGCCCTCGGATCGTGCACGATGAAGCTCAATGCAACGGCACAGATGATCCCGATCACATGGCCGGCCTTCAACCGCGTGCACCCGTTCGCTCCGGTATCACAGACGCAGGGTTACATGCGTGTGTTCCGTGAACTCGAAGCATGGCTCAATGAGATCACTGGGTTCGATGCCTGTTCATTGCAGCCGAATGCTGGTGCTCAAGGTGAATATGCCGGACTCCTTGCTATTCGCGGCTTCCATCAATCGCGCAACGAAGCACATCGTACCGTGGTGCTCATTCCTGCTTCAGCACACGGAACGAATCCTGCATCGGCCGTGATGGCCGGTATGAAGGTTGTTGTTGTGAAGAGTGATGCCCACGGTCACATCGACGTAGCCGATCTCAAGGCACAGGCCGAGGCACATGCAGCGAATCTTGCAGCATTGATGGTCACGTACCCTTCAACACACGGCGTGTTCGAAGAATCCATCAAGGAGATCTGCGCCGTTGTTCACCAACACGGCGGTCGGGTCTACATGGACGGTGCGAACATGAACGCCCAGGTAGGACTTACATCACCACGCACCATCGGCGCGGATGTATGTCACCTCAATCTCCACAAGACCTTCTGCATCCCTCACGGCGGCGGCGGTCCGGGCATGGGTCCGATCTGTTGCACAACAGAACTCGCCCCCTTCCTTCCATCCCATTGCGTTGTAAATCCGATCAACGAAACAAACGTTGGTGCTGTCTCTGCTGCTCCATGGGGCTCTGCATCGATCCTCCTCATTTCGTGGGCCTACATCAGACTCATGGGTGGTGACGGATTGACGAATGCTACCAAGCGTGCGATCCTCAATGCCAACTACATCAAGAGCCGACTCGAAGGCTCCTACTCCATCCTCTACACCGGCACACACGGTCGGTGCGCCCACGAAATGATCGTAGACCTGCGCGAGTACAAGCAACGTGGCGGCATTGAAGCCGAAGACGTTGCCAAGCGCATGATGGACTATGGATTCCACGCCCCAACGCTGAGCTTCCCTGTTGCCGGCACCATCATGATCGAGCCAACAGAAAGCGAAAGCAAGGCAGAGCTCGACCGGTTCATCGACACGCTCCTCACCATCCGCAAGGAAGTGGAAGACGTCTGCACCGGCGCGATCGATCCAAAGGACAATCCGCTCAAGAATGCACCACATACCATGTTCGTTGCAACGGCAGACACATGGGAACATGCATATACCCGTCAACAAGCCGTCTTCCCTCTTCCATGGGTTCGCGACCGTAAGTTCTGGCCATCAATTGGTCGCGTAGACAACGCCCACGGAGACAGGGTGCTGATCTGTACGTGTCCGAGTATTGAGGAATACGCTTTTAGCGCTGCCACCTGCTCAGGCGACCTCCTTTGAGGTGACCTCGTTGAGGTGACTCTGTATTAACAGTTTAGCATATTAGCAGATTAGCACATTAGCATGCTTCCCATCCACTCTTCCCTCGACTCCATCCGCACGGTTCTGCGCGATGGACTCTCGTGCATTCTCGAAGCGCCTCCGGGTGCGGGGAAGACAACGGTTGTGCCATTGGCGTTGCTGGATGAGGAGTGGTGTGCGGGGAAGAAGATCATCGTGTTGGAGCCCCGTAGACTTGCGGCCAAGGCAGCTGCCCGACGTATGGCGTCTACGCTTGGAGAACGAGCTGGTGAGACGGTTGGGTATAGGATGCGGATGGAGAGTGCTATTGGACCGAAGACGCGGATCGAGGTGGTTACGGAGGGGGTGTTGACGCGGCAACTCGCGCGCGACCCAGACCTCAATGGTGTGGCACTTGTGATCTTCGACGAGTTTCATGAACGATCTCTCAATGCTGATACGGGGCTTGCCCTGACGCTCACAGCGCGAACGGTTCTTCGTCCGGATCTGCGCGTGATGGTGATGTCGGCCACACTGCGCTCGCTTGACCTACCGAGGATCCTCCCCGACGCCGGAATGGTGTCGAGCATGGGCCGCGCCTTCCCCGTTGACGTGCAATGGATGCGCAGCCCCAGCGAAAAGCAGATCCACGAACTGATGTCGGCGGCCGTCCGTGATGCCGTGCATTCCGGCGAGGGCGACGTGTTGTGTTTCCTCCCGGGTCAGGCAGAGATTCGTCGCACCTACGACCTTCTGCAAAAGGACATCGACCGTCTGGAAGGCGCCGAACTCCACATCCTGCACGGCGAACTCAGCGGTGAACAACAGGATGCGATCCTTCGACCGAACTCTATTACACGTCGCATCATTCTCTCAACGGCCATCGCAGAGACCTCGATCACCATCGACGGCGTGCGCACGGTGATCGACGGTGGCAGATCCAGGGAGCCCCGTTTCGATCCTCGGTCCGGCATGTCCCACCTTACAACGGTCCCGGTATCGAAGGATGCCGCAGAACAACGTAGGGGGCGGGCAGGACGCACAGCACCCGGACAATGCATCAGATTGTGGACGGAGCAAGAGCACAATCAACTCCCCGAGCGCAGAACGCCGGAGATCATGGTTGCCGACTGCGCACCGATGATGTTGGAGATCTCCGCATTTGGTGCAACCATTGATGAGCTGCCATGGCTTGACATTCCTCCGTCGGGACATGTAGCACATGCACGGGAACTACTTCACGAACTCAACGCTCTCGACGCAAACGATGCGATCACTCCTCACGGCAGAGCGCTCCTCAAGTACGGCGTCCACCCACGTGTTTCACACATGCTCGTACGCGCCGGCGAGCTTGGCATCAACAAGCGCACGGCGGCAGACGTGGCCGCGCTCATCGGCGAGCGCGACGTGTTACGCGGCGCTCGCGATGCGGACCTGCAGCGCAGGCTGGACGCGCTCAACGGAGACCGCGACCCGGAGGCCGACCGCGGAGCGCTAGACGCGGCGCGCAAGCGCAGCCGCGCTCTCGACTCCGCTCGAGCTGACGGCAAGGCTCTCGACTCCGCTCGAGCTGACGGTAAGGCTCTCGACTCCGCTCGAGCTGACGGTAGCGGTGGCGCTGACGCTGTTGGCGTGTTGCTTGCACTGGCGTACCCGGACCGCATCGCACGTCGGAAGAGTGACGGGCGCTACATCATGCGGAACGGACGCACGGCCAAGCTCAATGCGGGTGATACACTCAGCAAACACGAGTGGCTTGCCGTAGGCGACCTGGATGGATCGGGAGCAGAACCACGTATTGCCATCGCAGCACCGATCGAACAGCCTTCTGTACTGTCGGTCTTTGCCGATGATATTCATCCACGAGCAGAAGCCGGATGGAATGATCGCGACGGGAAGATCGTGGCACGCACGGTTCGGATGTTGGGGGCGATTGTTGTTGACACGCAACAGAATGCCTCGGTGAATGCCGATGAGCTCGCTAGTGCCTTTGCTCGGGTGATCGCAGAACGCGGACTCCGTGATCTGCCGTGGACCGAAGTGGCCGAGAGGCTGAGAGGACGGGTGATGTTTGCCCGACACTATGGCGCAACAGACCTTCCCGACTGGACGAATGAAGCATTGGCATCCACTGTTGAAGCGTGGTTAGCCCCCTCCCTTCGCGGGAAACGGACGTTGGCGGACCTGCAAAAACTGGATCTGGCAACGATCCTCCACAACAGCCTGACCTATGAACAGCAACGCAAGGTGGACACGGTGGCTCCGGCGTTGTACAAGCCTCCAAAGGGTCGAGAAGTGCCCATCGACTATGCCGACCCGGAGCGTCCGACCGTTTCTGTGAGGCTGCAATTCATGTTCGGTGTGAAGAGGACGCCCACGGTTGCTATGGGAAACGTTCCGTTGACGATCGAGTTGTTATCACCGGCAGACCGACCCATTCAGGTGACCAAGGACCTGGCCGGCTTCTGGCAAGGATCCTACGTCCACGTTCGCAAGGAAATGAAGGGTCGGTATCCAAAACACAACTGGCCGGAACATCCTTAGTACGCGGTGCAGTAGATTGCACAACTTCTAGCACATCATCACCACCCAGCTCATGAGAATCCTTCTCCTCGTCTTTCTGGCAGCTACGACCATCACGTTTGCCCAGCGTCCGTGGGTCCTGCAGTCACGAACCAGTGCCGGCCCAACAGGAAAACTCCATATCGTCAACAACGGTCTGGTGTTCTACGACTCCGTAGCCCTCCGTTCCTTTGATCATGGGGCTACATGGCAGCCCATCTCAACACTCACCGGTACCGTCTGTGCAATGAGCGACTTCACGAGTGGCATCTCCGTGGCAGTAACGTATGATGCAGCAACGAACATGGCTCGGTGTTCATTCTCGTCGAGCGGTACTACGTGGACGCAATTCGACTCATTGACCATTACCCAACGTCCCATCAAGATCGCAACGATCGGCGAGACCTGGTACCTGGCAACAGCAGGATCAAAGATCTATGTCTTCAGTGACAAGCTCGATTCTGTGAGTCTTCCGGGCAGTGCTACCACGATCGATGTTGTAGCTCGCGGCACAGATCTCATCGCCAGTACGAGTGCGGGTATTCGCACCTCGGCTGATGGCGGAAAAACATGGTCCAATATCAATGCCGATGGTCTCGGTGTTCTCCACGTTGCCAACGGAATCGTCTATGCAACAAGCGTAAGCGGCGTGAAGAAGATCGATGTTGATGCAAAACGTGTTGATGATGTTGGGTCGTGGAATATTCCCGAAGCGCCCCCTCTCTCGCTTGATATCGACTCGTATCAAGGGGGCCTCTACACCATCACCAAGGGTGCGTCGTATCAGATGTACCGACTTGACGGTGATACCACGTGGACAGAACTCGCCTATCCTCTTCCCGGCACAAAGGCAACCGTTAGTCCTTCCGTGATGACCATCGACGCAGGGTTTGTGATCCTCAGCCATCAACTCACAGAAGGCTTCACCGATTCCGCCGGCGTCTACTCCTATGACCTCAACGACTTCACATCTGTTGAAGAAGATCTGAGCACGGGGCTTTCCATACGTGTACAAGAGAACACACTTCATCTCTCCAGCACCATCAATGATGTTGCACGTGTTACTGTGGTTGATTTACTTGGCCGCGTTGTATGTGATCAAAACGTCCCCAACGTTTCCAATGCAACAGTCGAACTACCGTCGCAATCATCCGGCTTCTTGGGCATAGTGGTTCGCTTCAACAACGGCAAAGTCCAACGCAGACACCTCGTCCACTGAGAACCATCGATGGCACGGAACCCCGCAGTACAAGTTCAGAAGCGCGTGATGACGCGCAAACGGATCTTCATCATTGGTGGGATGACGCTTGCCGTAGTGGCCTTTGTCATGTTCTCACCGTATGGTGTGCTTACGCGTTTGCAGCTGGCCGGCGAGGTATCGAGTCTTGAAGAAACAGCAGCACGTATGCAGGGTGTTGAAGATTCATTGCGCACAGCAGTGAAGAGACTTCATTCCGACAGTACAGAGATCGAGCGATTGGCTCGAGAACGCTACGGCTACATCCGGCCGGGCGAAGAAGTATTCATCATCAAACGCGATTCAACAGAGTGAAGTCCGCCGTTCTCCTCGCCGTCCTTCTCTTCTGTGCTTCGTGTTCAACTCCGAGGACATCCATGATACGCCCCTTTTCCGCTGATGGAGCCGCTCAACCGATCGGTCCCTATTCCCATGGTGTACAGTGTTCAGGGTCGATGATCTTTCTCAGCGGTCAGATCCCACTGCGCGCAGACGGCACCATGCTTGAAGGTACGATCGAAGAACAGACACGTCAGATCTTCGCGAACATTCGCACCATCCTCTCTTCACAAGGGGCTTCCCTAACCGACATCGTGAAGACAACGGTCTTTCTGAAGAACATGAATGACTTTGCCGCGATGAATGCGGTGTATGCTGCAGAGATGGGTGAACATCGTCCGGCTCGCAGTGCCGTAGAAGTTGCACGTCTGCCAAAGGACGCACAGGTAGAGATCGAGGTCATCGCATGCGTTCAGTGAGCATTCTGCTCATGTGGTTCGTTGTGTCCACTGCGGCCTACGCCGCGGCCGATACAACCGTGGTCATGACGAAGAGCCCATCAACGGCCGTACTCTACTCACTCCTCCTCCCGGGGCTGGGTCAGGTTTATACCGAAGAGTATTGGAAGGTGCCCCTTTTCACCGGCACCGCAGCTATCGCTGCATGGCAGTTCTTCAAGAACAATGCGGACTTCAACACGACATCCGATCTCTATGATGAGGCTCTTGCCTCCGGTGCAGATCCGAATGTTACGTCACTGTTACTTCGCCAACGCGAAGCCTACCGCGACAACCGCGACCTCGCCGGCGTGGTCTTCCTCGTCACCTACGGCCTCGCCGCCGTTGATGCCTACGTAGGCGCCCACCTCTTCGATTTCGATGTGAGCGATGACGTGAGTATGGGGCTGGGTCCGAATAGAACGCAGATGATGGCACTCTCCTTCAGATACAGCTTTTAGTTACGGGGTTACGAGGTTACGGGGTTACGAGGTTACGGGGTTACGGGGTTACGGGGTTACGGGGTTACGGGGTTACGAGGTTACCCAATAACATTGTTACGGATCGGTATTGAGACGTAACCCAGTAACCTCGTAACCCCGTAACCAGCGAACTGCCTAACTTTGCCTTCATGCGCCTTCTCCTTCCCCTTCTCCTGCTGGCAGCCATCAGCGTCAATGCTCAGACGTATAAAGAATCGCTTGGGCTGCGGCTTAACGGTGGTGTGATCTTCAATAGTCACAGCGGGAGTGTTCACGAGACAGCGCAGATCGTCGACTGTGGCGAACTCACGTCGGGCAGTGGCATAGGCCCGGCATTTTCGCTGGGGCTTGAGTTTCCATTCGCCCCCTCCATCGGACTTGGTGTTGAGTTGGGGTATTCAAACCGGAGTGGTACGTTCACGCGCGTGAACTCGTATCCGATGAGAGACTCGTTAACTGGCAACGACGTAACGATGCTCACCGATTATGACTTTGAAGCAACGCTCCATTATGTCGAGATCAGTCCAAGCGTCATCATCCCGATCATCGGTTCATTTGACAGACGCACGCTTGGCTTCAGCATCGGTCCGCGTATCGCACTGCCTGTTGCAAAGAGTTATGTGCAGCGAGAAACCGTAACGTCGCCAAGCAATGCTGTGTTTATCGTAGACGGACAGCGCACGCAGGAACGTATCCTCAGCGAGGGTGAGCTGATCTCTCCATCATCGATGCTCTTTGGTGCATCGGCCGGTGTTGAATCATTCATCCCCATCGGCGAACACGTAGCATTGGTTCCGCGCATCAGTGCCGACTATTTCTTCACCAACGTCGTTACCGATGCTGAGTGGAAACTTTTTGGTGTGCGTGCAGAGATCGGCATTCGTTGGTCGAGCGGGACAACTACTCAGCCCCCTCCCCCTCCACCAGCAGTGGTCGTAGTACCGGCAATGCCTGCACCGCCTCGGATCGCATTACAGCTCACCGGGTTCACCGGCGAAGTGGTCACCGGAAATGAGCTCCGTGCATCTACGCCCATCGTGAATGCCGTGTTCTTTGATAGTGCATCATCAGACGTACCGCCGCTCTATCGCCGGAAGCGCGAGAACACCACCTTCAGCACCGATCCCGTTGAAGCTCACGGGTGGCTACTTCTGCGCATCGCAAGTATCATCGAAGCCAATCCGAATGCACGCATCATTTTGGAGGGGGCTACGGGCGGACCAACAACAGAACAAGAAGGTGTTGCCCTTGCTGCACGCCGAGCAGAAGCCGTCCGATCGATCCTTGTAGATCTTGGTGTGCCGAGTTCAGTGATCAGCATCAAGAGTTCGGTACTGCCGCGCGTGCCATCGAACAGCGAGTTCGCCGGTGGACGTGCCGAGAACCGTCGAGTAGACATCGTAGTTCAGAACGCCCCTCTCCAACGTTGGGTGTCTGCTGAAGAATTCGCCGTTGCTCAGGGCACACTCACTGTACGCGCTGTCCTCTCGGGCGGGGCACCAGACGCACGACCGCAGAACATGGTCCTTACCGTCAATGGAAGAGATACCGTTGTGATGACATCAGTCATTGAGAATGGCCTTCGATTCGATATGGCCATTGCTCCATCACAGACAACCATCCCTGTGACCGTGATGGCATCTGCCGGTGGCGCCATTTCACAACGCGACACTATCCTGGACGTGACGAAACTCCCGCGCAGATCCATTGCCCTTCAGACCGACAAGTTCGATGCCGTCCTCCGCTTTGACTACAACAGCGCCGAACTCAGCGAAAACGAGAAGAACCTGTTGCGACAGCTCGCAGAACAGGTCCAAGAGAACAGCACCATCATTATCGAAGGCAGCGCGGATGTGCTCGGCTCTGAGGATCGCAATCGAATCCTCTCCGAACAACGCGGCTCCAACACCGAGCAGTTCATGCGCTCGGTTGCGAACAAGAACCTGAACTTCAAGACTTCAACCCGCACCGATAAATACAGCGACGATACGCCGCAGGGACGGTTCTTGAATCGGAGTATTCACGTAAGGATTCTTCAAGCGCCTTGATAAGCGCCTTCTGCAAGCGCCTTCTGCAAGCGCCTTTTTAAGCGCATTCTTTAAGCGCATTGTTCAAGACTCTTGCAGAAGGCGCTTGCAGAAGGCGCTTATCAAGGCGCTTAAAAAGCCTCTTATAGAAGGCGCTTATCAAGGCGCTCAAAGATCTGAGGTACGCTTACCCCCCGCCATCTTCACGATCTCATCATCATAATGATCGGCGATAACGGCAACGGATGTAACGGCGGCTTCGAGTTCGCTTGCATCGAGTTTGGAGCCCGGGAGCGAGTAGGTATAGATGATCGTGTCATCAAAGAGAAGTCCGAAGGCTCCGAAGTGGAGTTCGGCGTTTTTGCGGAGGAGCCACTTGAGCAGTTCTGGTGTGATCTCGGCGCCCGATACCACTTGGGCCATGATCTCCACCATGGTGTCCGTCTCGGTGTAGCGGCGCACGACAACGCCTACGCTTGAAGAGCCGTAGGACAGGGCATACGATCCGTCGCTGAAGTCAACCGTTTGCGGAAAACGTTCCTTAAGAATGGCCGCAACGTTTGCGCGTGTTGATTCGATGATCGCGTCGGGGGTCATTGCGCATCTCCTGGCTTATCTGAATTGGCTTCTGGGAGGAGCCCCATTTCCTTCTTCAAGGCAAGGAGTTCGGCATCTACCTGACCGCTGGTTGAGAGCTGTTTGAACTGTTGATCGAGGTCGGTGTTCTCGCCGGCGAGTTGTTCAAAGGCAACGGCCTCAGACTCAAGCTTCTCGATCTTGCCTTCGAACTTGTCGAACTTGGAGAAGGCATCGCTGCCTACACCCGAGAACGATTGAGCGATCTGCTTCTGAGCCTTTGCGGCTTGGGAACGGGCGATAAGCGTGCTTTGGCGTGACCGTGCTTCATCGAGTTTATGCTTCAGTGCCGTGAGCTGCTCGCGCATCTTGGCCGACGTTGCTGTTGCCTGTGCAAAGATCGGTCCGAGGTCAGCGGCATTTTTGTCAGCTGTAGCCTTCTTCTCCAACGCCGCCTTGGCAAGATCTTCCCTATTGGCCTGCAGGGCTTGCATGGCCTTTTGTTGCCACTCAGCGCTCAGGGCTCGCTCCTTGGCGATCTTCCGCTCCAAGCCCTTTTCATTCGCAATGGCGTTGGCTACTGCAAGCGTGGTCTTGTTGACGGATTCTTCCATCTCAAGAACCATCTGCTTCAGCATTTTCTCTGGATCCTCCGCATTATCAAGCGCGTCGTTCACGTTTGACTTAAAGATGTCGGAGATTCGGTTGAAGATTCCCATCGAGTTCACCTTTCGAGTTTATCCTGCCAAATTACGCAGTATGTCAGTTACGTATCCTCACGTTATTGGTTACAAGGTTACAAGGTTACGGGGTTACGGGGTTACGGGGTTACGGGGTTACAGGGTTACGGGGTTACAGGGTTACGGAGTTACTGCGTAACCTTGTAACCTCGTAACTATGTAACTACGTAACTGAGTAACTTCCTCCCATGCTTCCTTCAGATTCCATAGAGCGTGTGGTAGAGCTGTTTGCCTCGCTCCCCACGATCGGAAAAAAGACTGCCCGACGTCTCGCGTTCCATGTTTTGCGCCAACCGGCTGAGCAGGTGGAGCAGTTTGCGCGCGCCTTGGTGGAGATGCGGACCCATGTACGCGAGTGTACAGTGTGCCATACCTTCACCGACACAGAGGTGTGCGGGATCTGTGCGTCTGCCAAGCGTGATCCATCCACGATCTGTGTAGTTGAGCAACCGTCGGACGTAATGGCGATCGAGCGGACAGGAGATTTTAAGGGGCGCTACCATGTATTGCACGGAGCCCTTAGCCCCCTGGATGGGATCGGTCCGGAGGACATCAGATTACGTGAACTTATTGCCCGACTCGGAGCCGATGTTCAAGAGGTCATCCTGGCGCTCAATCCTAACGTTGAGGGAGAGGTGACCACGCAGTACATCGCCAAGATGGCATCGCCGCTTGGTGTTCGATTAACGCGCATCGCGCGTGGTGTTCCGATGGGTTCCGATCTCGAATTCGCCGATGATGCAACACTTGCGCGGGCATTTGAGGGGCGGGTTCCGGTATGACGCCCGAGTGGTATGCGTCGTGGTTTGAATCTCCGTGGTACATGCGCCTCTACCGTCACCGCACGGAAGAAGAAGCCCGCGAGGCCGTGGATCTCGTGCAGCGTTTGGCCGGTGTCCCCCGCGGCAGCAAGGTGCTCGATCTCTGTTGCGGCTACGGACGTCATGCTCTGGCCCTCGCAGAACACGGATATAAGGTAACGGGGCTTGATAACTCCCACTATCTCATCGATAGAGCACGTGAGCTCTATCCGCATGAGAACGTGAACTATGTTGTTGGAGACATGCGCGGTCCGTTTCCTATGGGCCCCTTCCATGCCATCGCCAACTTCTTCACAAGCTTCGGTTACTTCGATACACACGAACAGAATGTTTCCGTTCTGCATGCGATACGAGCCAACCTTGTCGAGGGCGGTGTGTTTGTGATGGACTTTCTCAATGCAAAACTGTTGCGCTCGACCCTTGTTGCTGAGAGTATGGGGCTTATCGATGACGTAACAGTGATGCAAGAACGGTGGATCGATGAGCCCTTTGTGCGTAAGCGCATCACGATCAGCAATCCTTGTTCATACGAGCAGGAGTTTGAAGAACGGGTGTGGTTGTATGACAAGGATGCGCTGGTTGATATGTGCATTGAAGCCGGACTTCGCGTGAGGTCGATCCATGGTTGGTATGATGGTGCTGAATTCAACGAGGCAATATCTACCCGCTGCATCATCGTAGCCGAGGCAACATGAGATCGATGTTGCTCATCGCTGTGCTGCTCTCATCGTGCGCAACACGCACTCCGGAGGAGCCCACGGGTAATAGAGGGACCTATGAGCCCCCTACAAGTCCGAGCATTGTGATCGAGAACTTCCAATATGCGGTGATCGAGAAGAACACGCAGAACTTCATGTTGTGCCTCGCCGATCAATCGCGGAGCAGGTATCCCTATGTGTTCGAACCATCCGCCGAAGCCGGAGCACGTTTCCAGGCCGTGTTCGCGTCATGGTCGGTGACCAAGGAACAACAAGCATTTCTGTCGATGATCGCCCGTCTTCCAACCGATCAGAACCTCGGTCTTGAATTCGACAACAGCAACATCGCCTATGCTTCGCCCGACTCAACGGTGTGGGTAAGCGACTATACATTGACAGCACAACTCGGTATTGCAAGTCTGCCAACTGTGCTCAATGGAACAATGGTGTTGAGTATCACACCGGAAGTGAGCGGTCTGTGGAGCATCTCCCGGTGGAGCGATGCAAAAAGACCAACCGACACTGTGGAGTCTACGTGGTCGCTGCTAAAGGCCCAGCTGAGCAACTAGAAGTTCACTCCACTCCATCTCGCTGCGCTCGATTTCGTCTCCCCTCACATCCTGAGAGGGCTTTTCGTTAGTCCTCTCTCTCAGAATGAATGCCCCGAACACAAAGGGATGAAGAGGCTGGGGGATGATCCTAAGCGATTCGTTGTTCGCAATCATGTGTTCTCTTGGTTGTGTCTTGGCTTCTAGTGCTGATCTTTGAATGTGGAGTTAAAGATGTAGTGCTGAGTTATGGTGTTGTGTCTTGGCTTCTACTGCAGATCTTTGTATGTGAAGTTCTGCTTGACTTGAAGTGAGAATTTGGTTGTGTCTTGGCTTCTAGTGCTGATCTTTGAATGCTAACCAAATGAGCGCATGGATAACAGACAGGTTGTGTCTTGGCTTCTAGTGCTGATCTTTGAATGCTGTCCTCATTGGTTGCACCGTGTAGGGAGTGTTGTGTCTTGACTTCTAGTGCTGATCTTTGAATGCATCGAACCTTCTTCTTCGGCGGGACGATGGTTGTGTCTTGGCTTCTAGTGCTGATCTTTGAATGCTGGATAGCTAATACCTTCGGCCTGTCAATGTTGTGTCTTGGCTTCTAGTGCTGATCTTTGAATGCGAACCCCGCCACCGACTACTGCAACCACCAGTTGTGTCTTGGCTTCTAGTGCTGATCATTGAATGCATACTCGGCCGAGAAGCATGTAATTGATATAGTTAGAGTGTTATGGGTATGCAGAAAGGCTCCTCAATCGGACGTTGACACCGTCTGGTCTATGCGTTTTTTCTAGAACATTTCGAGCTGCGAAGGTGGTTTTGAGTCCGGCTGACGCTCCTGACCCCAGAATGTGGTCATGGACGAGTATTGCTTGTCAGTAATGGTGAGAATACTCACCACGCCCTGCTCTGGGATGATACCCTCAACTCGACCGATATGGACAGTGGCGTTCTCCCCGGATGCACAATGTCGGACGTAGACAGAATACTGGAGCATTATAAGCCATCCTTGAGTAGCTTTCGCCGAAAGGTGGTATAAACTCGGCGCTGCTTCTTGGTCAGCACGGGCAAGTCAAAAAGTACACAGAGCCACACGGTGCGGTACTCGCTTTTCCGCATAATGACGGAAACGCTGGCAAGTCCCGATCGCCAGCAAAAACTTGCGCCATTGATGCTGCCGATAGCTGGATAGAGTTGAGCAAGGGGCGCCTCCCCTCTGGCCAAAACGAATCAACAACGAGGACGTTAAGAATCTCGCGTTTCATCTCTGGCGATAGGTCATCACCCTGTTCCCATTCCAACAGTTTTTGAATGAGATGTATGCCAACGAAAGGACGGTAGGGTTCCATTATGTCGTCAGCTAAGACAAATGCATTGCCGCGGTTTGAGTGTTTGATTCCAAGAGCCGGATGCAAGCCCGAGGCAACTAAGCTGCGGGCAACACGAGCCGCACCACGGCATAACCATAGTTCAGGGCATTACTGGGAAACGGACCATCGGGGTCACTTCGCGTCTTGAAAAGACTCAGCACAGCCTTCCAATAAGCTGCCGCACTTACACCTTCCTGATTGGTACTGTCGTTGGTTAGCACTTTCTGAATCCGACGTCGGATTACGCGATCGTCCGCACCTAACTCAAGAAGTACATCTGCCTGATTGCGGTTTTTACACTTGATGATCTCCTGCCACGAACGCTTTCTAGTTGGCAGCGACGATTCAATCTGTTGCCGCAAACGCAATGCATGAAGGCTGTTCCCCTCCAAGGGAAGCAACAACCCAATGGGATGGCGAGTGCCATCGCAGAAAATGGTAGTAGAGCTATTCTTGAGCAGTTTAACGAGTAATGATGATGTGGACGTGACTTGAAGTGAGTCGATTTCGAGAAGTCCAATGTCCTCAATTGGATAGTGACATCCTTGTCATCATGATCCCATTTCACAACCAACTGTTCGTCCTTGGTTGAGAGGTAGGAACGAGAGCTGATACTGATAGTTCGCTTAAGCATTACCAACTCACCTGGCCAATCTCGTCGACCTTCATCTTCTGCCCAGTGACTTTGTTTGCAGCCAATCTAAACTCAGCTCCAGGCAATTTGTCAATAGCCGCTGCATGATGTCGGAACTTGATGCGCCCTCCGGCATCTGAAGTGACAGACTGAACCTTATAAACATTGCAAACTTCAATTGACTCAGAGGGACTAGGAATTGAAGTGCAGTAAAGTTCATTTATTCGATAAGTATAAAAAGGTCGATCAACTGAGATTTTAGTTGAAGCATCTGTAGCTTCGAGTAGCGACAGAACCTGGCGGGGTCTTGAACCACCACCGTCGACTACCACTCCCAGAATAATCCTATCATTCGATCCTGGCTCTACATAGACTCCATGATCTCGAAGAAGAACCATATTACTTGCCGCCTTGTAGATACGGACCCTCTTGATCCTAGGGCCGCGGGATCCATTGAGCGTTGTCATATAGACAGGTTCCATAAAGGCCGTCTTGGGGACGGCAAACTTTGTCGATACATCTATACCTAGCACTGTGAGGCGCTCCAGAAGAATTCCTTTGATCACTGGATCGACAACATCCATGATCATACTAGCAGTAAGTGACTCAATTGGTTTGCGGACAACGTAGAGTGGAATACCCTTTTCATTTGTGAGCGGAACGCCATGGTCATCATGAGCAATACCGTAAATCGTTTCCTCGTGCAACTGACCTCTTCGCTTACGATTGACTCTGTGACTAACAATGACATTGTCTATACACCGTGTGGCCATCGCCTTAAGACCCGGCAATGGTTCTTCCGGTAGGCGGATACGTCCGTCTGCATAGTGCTTCTCGAGGTCGGCACCCAAGCCCCTTGCATTAAGTTGAGCCACCTTACTAAGTAGACCGCGATCCGTTAAGGCGACCACCAGTGCATCAATTGCATGATGCCTATGGTCTGCTCTACTCTTCGTACCCGCTGAATGTGCCTCTGCATCGAGCCAGGCTCTGCCAACAGCCGCGAGATCTGGGAGAACGGCATCGAGACCCCAACGCCTGCGTAGAGCGGAGGTAAGCATGCCATTTGACACGACAACGTCCTCGCAGATGTACCTAAGATACTTGGCTGTGAGACGGCCTATGTATCGAGTGTCATTGAGTTGGCGCAATAAGAAGTCTTCTCCGTAGAGTTTCTGCATGTCTTCGGTTGACATGAAGAATCGAACGCTCTTTGATTTGTTGATCTTGTTCGCTCGCACGAGCGCATCAACCCTTTCTCGTAGTTCATTACGGTTGAGAACACCTGCATCGCATGCCTCAGACGGCGACATGTTCTTCTTCGCAAGGTTTATGCTACGCAAACAAAGGACCTTGTTGTTTCTCGAATCATCCAATGTGCGGCTATATGGCATGATATGGTCTATGTCAACGGGCCCGTTGAATAGCATGTCTTGTGAGATCGCGTTGCCCGTGTAAATACACCTATGGTTTTGCTCTTCCCAAAGTTTGTATCGCTCTATATCAGCACGTTTGGGCGAGTCTACTCCAAACTCTAATCGAAGCTTCTGGCGAATCTGTTCGTTCTCGTCTCGAAAACCCTTATTCCTCTTCTCGATCTTCACTCGTTCGATTTTCGGCTTCTTCAGCTCTCTTGCGAGTTCAACTCGAACGGAATCGAACGGTCCGTGGCGTTTGATCAGCAGATTCACAACCTTGCGCATTTCTGCGAACGATGTCTGGACAATTGGGTTTCGAATATCCGCGCTTGAGAGTGCCGGAACTACATCAGAGATCACAATTTCTCCGTCGGGCTGCGAATGATTGTAGCCCGCGAGCCCACATGCCTCGTGGTACAACATGCCATTTTCTAGGTGCGGCAATATTCTTCGAACTGCCTTTAAGCAAAGTGAACCATAACTTTCCTCTAGACGAAGTTTTGATGCCTTGACCGCTTGATCATGGGTCAGTTGCCAAGTCTTCTTCGCATACTCCTCAAGCCACTCTGCGTCTTCCGCGAGGTTAAAGACATTCCAAATGCTGTGCATTTCACCTTGAGACATCATAGCCACTCGATCTGGGCCAAAGACGTCCGTGAATTTTGCAACAGTGCTGCATGCGTCGAGTCGTTCTAGATTGAATCGATACTCGGCCTTCGTTGACAATCCGAGTAGCTTGTAAAGTACGTTCCGTGGCTTCGTAGTATCGATGCTCTTCTCTTCCGTCAAGTAGGTGAGAAGTGCCGAACGTTCCATGGCCGTAAGCTTTCTGTCGTCGTCGAGAACCCGACCTGGACCATAGACTTCAAGATTATTGACTTGTTGAAGGAGTCGGAAACGTTGGAACTCGGGGTGACTCTTGTGGCATCGTTTCTTACCAATCTCAAACCTGCAGTTACCAACTAGCTTACGCACAGACTTCAGTGGTCGTTGCCAGAATACTAGCTTCATGATCGTTTCGATTGACTCTGGCGTAAGCTCATTGTGGAATTGAGATTGCTTCGTTAGAAGGAGATCAAGTTCAATCTCTAGATGTTCGCGCAACAAGAACCGTTTCCTCCGGCGGACCTCTCGCGGATTCAATCCAGCGAGGTATTCGCCTGCAGTGCGAAACTCTTTTGAATAATCAGGGTGCCCATCCAATACTCTTGACTTTACCTTCAGATAGCTTTTCATCCGTCGCAATTCTGGGTGAAGTGAATCCATTATTGCATCAATTCCCGGCCTATCATCGTCTGGGCTTCCCTTAAACAAAACACCACTCTCTTCTTCATCAGACGAAGCCTTGCGGTTTGAGCGAAATCCTCGACGAGCGTTGATATGATCGACGCATCGGCCAATCTCAAAAAGTTCTAGCCGTTCATCAAGTCCCTTTTTCCTTAAATGGTACGGATCACGCTTGAGAAGAACGTCAAAATTCTCAGATTCAGTCGGAAGGAGTCCATTTCGAATGAGGAATAGCCGCAGTTGGTTTCTCCGTTGCCGACTTCTTTCGTATTGCCGACGCATTTGACGCTTGAGTCTACGCTGGGCATTCCTTGATGCTTCATTTTCTCCATTGAGATTATCTACACCAGCAGTGAAGATTCTCGACCCCATTCCAGTAATGGCATCTTCGTCGGTGTTTACAATCGCCCACCCAAGCGAATTCGATCCAACATCTAGTCCAAGAATCTTTCCCACAAAAGCCCCTTGCAATTATGTCAACTGCCTTGTATGTTCGTTCCGCATTCAAAGATCAGCACTATGCCTTTACACAATAAGGCTTAGTAATAAGCTGTAGGACGTCGTGTCCTTTACCCGACTTCTGGTCGGGTTTTTTTTGACCAGTTTTTGCGAAATAGGCAAAAAATCGAGGGCAAACAACTCTAATCTGGACCGATTGAATGCTTCCAGGCACAGTATCTGAGCCCGCTCGACACAGTTTGTCGCAGATTGCTCTTTTAAGAACATTCGCCCCTCAATTTCATTGAACCGTCATACAGTCATAACGTCATATAGTCATACCGTCATACCGTCATTTCGTCATTTCGTCATTTCGTCATTTCTTCCTTCGTAACTTCCCACCAAACTATTCGATCCACGGAGGCTCCTATGTCGCACGACGCAGCACACGACCACGCACACGAAGAAGACCGTGTTGAAGACACCATTGCTACGCGATTCCTTGGCATCGTTGTTGGCATTCTTGCAATTGGCGGTGCCGTTGCACTTCAGCGCACAATGGGATGGCATCCTGTTGTTGGCGGTGTGATCACGGGGCTCCTTGGAATGATCATGGGTGCACTCGGCACGAGTGTTCGCGGACCGATCCGCGCTGCGGTTCTTGGGTGGGCCGGCGGAATCTGTTTCTTCACAAGTATTGCGATGTTCTTCGGTCTTCGTTTCTGGTGATGTTGATCGCATGATCGCACGTCTCACCACGATCTGTGCGTTCGTCTGCATCATTACATCATGCACGAACCCCTTTGCCCCCTCCATCGCTGTTGATGGGGATGCATCGGCGATCTTGGGTGACCAGAGAACGGTGGAAGGACTTTTTCAGAACTTCCGGTATTCATACGTCTTCAGAGATACACTCACGTACGGTCGTTTACTCGATCGTACGTTTTCTTTTGTGTATCGGAACTACGATAAGGGAGTGGACGTAACGTGGGGTCGCGATGAAGACATGCTTGCAACGCATGGACTCTTCTATGCTGCGCAGCAGCTGGACCTTGTTTGGAACGACGTTGTTGTTGCCGAGGGCGACAGTCTTGCGCAAAGCATCTCTCGCGGATTCAACCTTACGATAACCCTCAGCCCTACGGATGTTATCCGTGCACAAGGCCGGGTGAACCTCAGAATAGAACGTCCCGCCACCGATGCCGTCTGGAAGATCGTGCGGTGGCGGGACGAATCGAATTACTTCTGAGCGTTACTTACTCTTCGGCGGGAAGCTCTTCAACGTTGCACCAACTACCTCGTGAATGATGGCCTGACGCTCTTCGGGGTTGCGTGCTTGTTGTAGGGCACCGGAAGCCTGACCTTTCCACGCCAGCATCTTCTTCTTCACATCGAACATGTCGATGTGAAGTGTGCCTTCTGAATACCGGTTCTCAACCACCTGCGTGCCATACATGCCAGGTGAGCCATATCCCCAATATCCGCCGTAAGAGTATCCAACGGTGCTGTAGTTGACCATTTCCTTTACGCCGGCGTAGGTCAGGACCATGAGGTCTGCAGATGCTTCATCTGTAGCCTTTGTAAATCCTTTGCCATTGAGATCTGCTTCGATGGCAGCAACAACCCGCTTGCGAACGATCTCTTCCTTGGCAAGAATATCGTTGGGGATCTTTGTGTGATCGGAGATCCAGTATGTCTTGAGCGTACTGAACGTGATGTCCGGGTCATAATCCGTCTTCACATCCCAACCACCGCATGCTGTAGCGAGGAAAGCGGTTGCAAGACAAAGTCCGAGGAGTAGTGTTTTTGTCATAGTGGTGAGCCCCTTTATGGCAAGATTATTTCTGAAGAACAAGACCGTTTTTAGTGATCGATGGAACAATGGTTGAGGCGAATGAATCTGCAGCATCGGAGAGCGAGCCCGGATTGAGGATCTCGGTCTGGGCTGACCAGACGAGGTCGCTTGTCATTACGTCGAACATGTTCGCTTCAACGTATGCCTCTACATCAGTTGTGTAGTAACCGGGAGTTTCAACGGTTTGATACGTTGTGGTTCAGTAATTCGACCAGCCATTGTAATACGATGTTGGCTGGTAGGTAACAGTGCCCGGAACATACCGTTGTTGTTCCTTGATGTCCTTCACTCCAAAGATCAAGACGGCTTCGTATCCATCGTTCTTAAGCTTCGCGGCCAACTTGTCGGCAATTGTTGGGTCATCGATCTTTCCATCCTTGTTGGCATCATAGGTTGCCTGTGGGAAGACATCACTTGCTGGTACGGCCATTGTCCCGGCCTTTGCAAGTCTGGTGGCTACGGCGCGTTCTGCAACAGATTGGTTGACAAGGGATTTTGTCCCTACGGCGAAGACAAGGACCTTTTTGTAGCCCTTATTCATGTATTCCGGCTTTGTCCATGTCCCGATCAGTTCCGTATAGGTACCGCACGAGGTGAGAGAGACGGCTGCAAGCACCATGAGGAGCGAGCGAAGGAGACGATTCGTGTTCGTGATCCGTAAGAGGTGAAGAACAGCCTTAAATATACGACGGAGTGCCACCACAGCCTCCTTTTCGTATCTTTGTAGTTCGCACTAACCCCAATGCAGACAAGGATATGGCTCTTCAGAACCGGTCGGACTATCGCAACATTGCAATCATTGCTCACGTTGACCACGGCAAAACAACGCTCGTGGATCACATGCTTCGCCAAAGCGGAACGTTCCGCGATAACCAGGTGGTTGCCGAACGGGTCATGGACTCGAACGACCTGGAGCGCGAAAAGGGCATCACGATCATGGCCAAGAATGCATCCGTGCATTGGAATGGCTATAAGATCAACGTGGTCGACACTCCGGGCCACTCGGACTTTGGCGGTGAAGTAGAACGCATCCTCTCGATGGTGGATGGCGTGCTCCTTCTCGTTGATGCAGCCGAAGGTCCGCTTCCGCAGACACGTTTCGTGTTGCGCAAGGCCCTGGACATGGGATTGAAGCCGATCATCGTGATCAACAAGATCGATCGCCAGGACGCACGTCCGGCTGAAGTTCTTGATGAGATCATGGAGCTCTTCATCAATCTGGGCGCTACGTATGAGCAGCTCGACTTCCCGATCATCTATGCGATCGGCAAGCTCGGTGTAGCCAAGCTTACGATGGAAGAAGAAGCTGTATCTCTGGATCCACTCTTTGATTCGATCATCAAGCACATTCCGCCTCCCAAGGTGGACATGGATGTGCCGTTCGCCATGGTCATCAGCGCACTTGCCTGGTCAGACTATGTTGGTCGTATCGCCGTTGGACGGATCATCGAGGGTTCGGTGAAGGTTGGCGACAACGTCAATCTCATCAAGCCCGACGGATCGAAGGAATCAACTCGCATCACCAAGATGTACGTGTACGAAGGTATCGCTCGTGCTGAAGTCAATGAGGCTTCCGCCGGCGAGATCATCGCCCTCTCTGGCTTTGAGAATGTCTACATCGGGGAAACGATCGCTGATGCATCACGCACAGAGCCGTTGTCCTACGTGAACATCGAAGAGCCAACGATCGCCATGTATTTCATGGTGAATACATCGCCCCTTGCCGGACGTGAAGGAAAGTTCGTCACCACACCGAAGCTCAGAGAACGTCTGTATCGCGAATTGCGTAACAACGTCTCCCTCCGTGTTGAGGACTCTGACTCCCCTGATGTGTTCAAGGTATCGGGCCGAGGCGAACTTCAGCTCGCTATTCTTATTGAGACCATGCGCCGAGAAGGGTATGAGTTCGCTGTGTCACGTCCGGAAGTACTCTTCCGTCGTGATGAGAAGGGGGCTCTTGTTGAACCGATCGAAAACGTCATGGTCGACGTTCCACAAGAACACGTGGGAACGGTGATCGAAAGCCTTGGCAAACGCAAAGGTGAGATGACCGGTATGACGCCGGGAAATGATAGCGTGCGTTGCGACTTCCTCGTACCCGCACGTGGTCTCATCGGTTTCCGTACGGAGTTCCTTACGTCAACACGTGGTATGGGGATCATCCACCATACCTTCGATTCGTATCAGCCATATAAGGGGCCTATCAGTGGCCGACTCCGTGGAGCGCTTGTGTCGATGGAGACCGGACAGTCCACGTCCTATGCACTTGAAATGGTGCAGGTACGTGGTACTCTCTTTGTCGAAGCTGGCCAGCCGATCTACGAAGGCATGATCATCGGTGAGAATGCCCGCGAAGACGATCTGAGTGTGAACGCCTGCCGTATGAAGCACCTCACGAACATGCGTTCGAGTGGCTCGGACGGTCTCTTGAAACTGGAAGCACCGCGCCAAATGTCGCTCGAACAATGTATCGAGTTCATTGAGGACGACGAACTTCTGGAAGTAACACCGTCTTCGGTGCGTATGCGCAAAAAGATCCTCGACACCACGATGCGCCAACGCGCAAAGAAGCGCGAAGCGGCTGCCCTGGAGTAACCATCCGTATGATGTCTGTGTCTCGAACCGCACACTTCCTTGCGATCGTTCTTGTTGCGAGCCTCGCGGCCCACGCAACAGAGATGATGCCAGGCGATGCTACGCTGCTTCGCCTACGTCTTCAAAAGAACATGACCTTCCGGTATGATGCTGAGACAACGACTTCCCAACAGATGAGCGTGATGGGCCAGGACATGACAAATGACATTTCCTACAAGGTCCGCATCAGTATGGCCGTGGCGGACGCAACGCTTGATCGTTCGTCCATCACCTGCACATTCTCCGATGCCAAAACATCGGTCTCGGTGCGCGGTATGGATGAGAATGTGCCCGGCATGGACACGACCATGGCGTTGACGCAATTCGACGGCGCCACGATGACAATGACGCTGGACCCAACGGCCAAAATCGTCTCTGTTGACCGAGGAAGCAACTCTGAAGCTAGCTCCCTCTTCAGCTCCATGCGCATCATGGAACGTATCAATACGGTCTTCCCGGTCAAGGAAGTCCGCATCGGAGATTCCTGGATCCGCACCGTTACCGATACCATTGCCTCGGGTCAGGGCGATGGTCACATCTACACCACAATGACGCTCAAGAATACCTACCGCGGTGTTCGAGACACAATGGGAGTACGCTGCTGGTTGATCGAGACGGAGTCTTCGTCCTTTGACCAACGCGGAACGATCTCAACAAATGGGATCGACATGGACGTGGACGGCTCGGGCACGTTCCGCTCGCGTTGCTATGTTGAAGAGAAGACTGGCATGACGGTGATCACCATCGGTGATGTAACGAGTGACACACGGATGTCTCTGAGCGGACAACAGGAAATGATCATACCGGTAGATACGCACCTGACCTTCACTGTCAAACGACGTACAGAAAAGAAGTGATCCGCAGTCTCTTCCTCACTCTCTGCTTCCTCTCGGCCACTGCTGCCGGGGTTGCACAGTTCAACATCGTACCCGGCGGCAAGCCACTCGTGTTGGGCAAAGACACCTTGTGTTTCTCGTATGATCTGCGCACAGGTGACACACTTATCTACACCCTCGAGGCGATGGACAGCGTAGACGTCGTCAGCGGTCAACGTTTTGCCAAGTTCCGCAGCGAGGCTTATAAGATCATCTGCGACTCTGTCTCTCCATCAGGTATCATGCATCTGACAATGGGGCTTGTGTTCGCCGCTGAACGTCATGTGCGCGGAGTCGATACCACAACACGCACAACCCACCCATGGATCGGCCGACGTCAGTTCATCGGCATAGATCGTCTTGGTCACCGAGCATATGCACGATCGGACAACGACACGTCGGCTACGGTTTCTCCCGGCGGGGCTTTCCAACCGATGCTCCTGCCGATCATCGATACGTCATGCGGGCGTCAACAACAAAGTTGGCTCTCCCAGGATACCGTCCTTCTCGTCGAGAATGCAGTACCAAATCCTGTGCTCATTCAACAGAATTTTTGGCGTGTACTTGATCACTTCGATACGCTCGGACGCAAAACCCTGCGCATTCAGTACACACAGACAGGAAACGGCGCGGTGGTTCTTCGATCACGCGGCAACTCTTTCCAAACTCAGTCGTTACTTGCCGGCTATGGGCTTGTGACGTTTGATCGTGCATTGAATGTTATCCTTCATCAGTTCGCCACTGTCGAGAACAAATTCACCATGACCATTCCCGGTGGAATCGAAGTGAAGGGTACACACCAGACAACGGAGACGATCACGTTGCGCGAGCTACGATCCCCTGATCCGCGCCGACGGTGGAGCAAGGATCCATCACCAGCGAAGCGATCGAAAACAAACCACTAGGCGCATGGTATGACGCGTATCTACCGAATATTGGTTGCAGTTGCGGCGCTGTTCATTCCACTTCTGGGGTTTGGACAGGAATCCGGTGCCGGTAGGTTAACCCTGAAGGAATGTATTCGGATCGGCATCCAGAACAGCTTTGACCTGCAAGAGTCCTATGCCTCGTCCAAAGCCGCCGGTGCCGGTCTCACGCAGGCCTTTGGCGCCTACCTGCCATCAGCTGAGATCACCGCCAATTATTCGCGTCAGCTGACAAACCTCAGAGAACAATTCTCCATCGTGAACGGTGTTCCGATTGTGGGTCAGCCCCTTCCCAACACCTATGGACTGAACGGCTTTCTGAATCTTACGCTGTTCAATGGCTTCCAGCGCGAAGCTCAATATGATGCTGCTCAGAGCAACGTTGAAGCAACTACATCGGACGTGCGATTCAACCGACTCTTCGCCGCCTATGACATCACGCGGAAGTACATCGACGTGCTACGCAAACAACAGCTTCTCAATGCACGTCGCGAGAATCTGGCGCTGAGCCAGGCTACCTTTGAACGGGTGAAGGCTCTGAAGGAAAGTGGCCGAACCACGATCCAACAGGTGATGTCGCAAGAGACCGAACTCGCCAACCAAGAAGTCAGTGTTGTCACAGCACAGAATGATCTTGATGTTGCAAAAGCACAGTTGCTTGCTTCCATGAGTGTGAACCCAACACAGATCATCGAGGTGGACGAGACATCGATCCCCTCAGAGGCAACAGCACAGAACGTTGAGACGTTCAGGCAGAAGATCGGACCGGAGACCGTGTCCATCCAGCGCGCCTTTGAATCTCGTCCCGATATCAATGCTTCTCGCAAGCGTGTGGATGCTGCGGAATCAGGTATCACGACTGCCAGTGCCGGGTATTGGCCTACGTTGTCCGCGAATGGTGGTTATACATGGCGCAACTTCAACATCGCAGACTTCGATCGTCAAGGCCAAGTC
Source organism: Ignavibacteria bacterium (assembly GCA_016707005.1). Lineage (NCBI taxonomy): Bacteria > Pseudomonadati > Ignavibacteriota > Ignavibacteria > Ignavibacteria bacterium. The sequence goes on along the minus strand of JADJIQ010000001.1, from coordinate 182,779 downwards.
TATATCGGTATCAACCTTCGAATCCCTGTCTTCGATCAGTTCAATACCAACCTTCGTATCGAGAACGCACAGTTAACACATACGAGGCAGGCAATGTCCTTGGCACGGTTAGAGAATCAGATCCGTACCAACATCCGCAGTGCCTATCTCCAACTTGGAGCCGCTGAAAAGGGGCTTGAGATCACGGACAGAGCGATCAAGTCTGCAACGATCAATTTCAACGCCGTACAAGAACGTTTCAATGTTGGTTCTGCAACCTTGCTCGATGTTCAGACGGCGAACAACCAGCTTATCACGGCACGCGTGAATCGCGTCACGGCGGTCTATGCCTATCACGACGCCGCAACCTATGTTGAATTCACGGTTGGCACCTACGGAGATCTGTGATCATGGCAAAGAAATCTTCCCGCAAGGGTCTCATCATCACCCTCATCGTCTTGTTCGCTGTGATCGCCGCTGCTGCTGCGTGGTTCATAGCCGGACGTAAGGATGGGCCGGTACTTGTTAGCGTTGAACCGGCGCAGATACGCACGATCACACAATCGGTGAGTGCTATTGGCCGACTCCAACCGGAGCTCATGGTCAAGGTTTCGTCGGAGGCAAGCGGCGAGATCATCTTCCTTGGAGTTCGAGACGGAGACACGGTCAACAAGGGCCAACTTCTTGTGCGGATCCAGCCCGACATTATGGAGACGCAATTGTCGCAGACTCGTGCTGCAACTGAATCAACACGGCTCTCCATCAACGTTGCAAAAGCTGAACTCGACCGGACAGAGTCTGACCTCAAACGGATCAACGAACTCTACAAAAAAGAATACGCCTCTAAAGAAGAACTCGATCGCGCTCGTGCAGCCTATGAATCAGCATCGGGTCGTTATGCGCAGACACGATCAGACTATCAACGTGCTCAGGGGGCGCTGCAACAAACACAGGCCACTGCAAGCCGCACAACGATCTTCTCGCCAATGAGTGGTATTGTTACCTACTTGGGAGTGGAGAGTGGCGAAAAAGTTGTCGGCACTGCACAAATGCAGGGCACAGAAATGATGCGCATCGCAGACCTGCGCGTGATGAATGCCTGGGTGGACGTTGATGAGAACGATGTTGCCATGATATCCCTTGGTGATACGGCGCGCGTCCGCATCGATGCTCTTCCGGATGTTTCGATGCGCGGCATCGTCTATGAGATCTCCCATTCACCAAAGGTGAGTGGTCAAGGAACGCAAGAAGAAGTTGTCAACTTCCAAGTCCGCATTCGCCTTATCGATAAGGATGGGCGCATGCGTCCCGGCATGTCCTGCAGCGTAGACATCGAAACAGAAACGAAGAGCAATGTTGTCAGTATTCCTATCCAGGCCGTTACAGTGAAGCAGAGCGGAGATCAAGCCAACGGTGCATCCGATCCGCGAATGGAGAACAAGAAGGATGCTATTGAGAAGCGCAAGTCGCGTCCGGAGAGCATGGTTTGGATCTACTCAAATGGAACCGTACAATCTCGCGTCGTGAAGACCGGCATCAGCGATGACGGATTCATCGAGATCGTGTCAGGACTGAAGAAGGACGAGTCTATCGTCACAAGTCCCTACCAGGCCATCAGCAAGCTTCTCAAGCCCGGCGCACAGGTTCGTGTTGAAGACCCCGAAGCACGTCAGGATCGGTTCCGCCGCCTGAGGCAGGAACAATGAGTGAGAACATCATCGAGATCGCAGATCTCGTCAAACGCTACGAGATGGGTCACGAAGAGGTCTTCGCCCTTCGCCACGTCTCTCTCACTCTAGGCAAGAACGAATACGTTGCGATCATGGGGCCATCGGGCTCCGGCAAGTCCACGTTGATGAACATGCTCGGCTGTTTGGATACACCTACATCCGGCACGTACTTCTTCAACGGACAGAACGTGAGCGAGATGGATGACGATGATCTTGCTGCCATTCGCAACAAGGAGATCGGATTCGTCTTTCAGACCTTCAACCTTTTGCCGCGCGCAACTGCGCTGCAGAATGTGGAGCTTCCACTTGTCTATGCTGGATTGAAAAGTGAGGAGCGACGTAAGAGAGCGATCGAAGCCATCACACGTGTTGGTCTTGCCGATCGAATGGATCACCGACCGAATGAACTCTCCGGCGGACAACGTCAGCGTGTTGCGATTGCTCGGGCGCTTGTGACAGCCCCCTCCATCATTCTTGCGGATGAACCAACGGGGAACCTCGATACAAAGACCGGACAGGACATCATGAAGTTGTTCGGCGATCTGTGGCGTGGCGGGAACACGGTGATCCTCGTAACACACGAAGAAGATGTTGCCAGACATGCCCATCGCATCATTCGGTTGCGCGATGGTTTGATCGAATCAGATGAGGTGAACCCCAATGCCACGTCTGTCTGAAGTCCAGGAATCTTTCCGTATCGCCGTCACATCCTTGCGTGTGAATCTGATGCGTTCCATTCTCACCACTGCCGGTGTGGTGGTTGGTGTGGTGCTCGTAGTGCTTATGGGCTGGACCATTGGTGGACTTGACGCCGTGTGGGAGAAGACCATCTCGATCATCGGCAAGGACATGATCTATATCGACAAATGGAATTGGGCAGGGGGCGGTAACTGGCGCATGATGGAGGCGCGCAAGGACATCACGCTTGAACAAGCAGAGGCATTGTCGGCTCGTATGGAATCTGCCGAAGAGACTATCCCCATCACCCGCAAATGGGGCGGTTCCGTCAGCCTCGGCAACACCAGTCTCAGGTGTTCGATCATGGGCACCACATCAACCTATGGCAACACATCCGCCGGTTCTACGGAGGAAGGCAGATTCTTCAACGAGGTTGAAGAACGCGAGGCTGAGAAGGTTGTTGTTGTTGGCTACAACATCAAGAAGAACCTGTTCCCGACTGAATCTCCTGTTGGAAAGTCTCTAAAGATCGCCGGCGTTCCGTATCGCATCGTTGGTGTGGTTGAGAAACGCGGATTCCTCTTCATGGATTTCATCGACAATCAGGTCTTCATTCCGCTGTATGCATTTCGCTCATCGTTTGGGTTCTTCGATCGCAGCTTCTCTGTAGGACTCAAGGCCGGCAGTGAGCGAATGTTGGATATCGTTCGTGACGAAGCAGTTGGCCATATGAGATCCATCCGCAATGTTGCACCTGCGGACGAAGATGACTTCAGCATCAATGAGATGAAGGCCTTCGATCAGCAAGCAAAGAACATTCGACTTGGGATATGGGTGGTTGGAATGGGGCTTACCCTTCTCGCCTTCATCGTTGGCTCCATCGGCATCATGAACATCATGTACGTCTCCGTTACGGAGCGCACCAAGGAGATCGGCATTCGTAAGGCGATCGGAGCACGTCGCTCATCGATCCTGGCACAGTTTCTCATTGAGTCTGCGATGTTATGCGTGGCCGGTGCCCTCATTGCCTTCCCTATCGCCCAGATCATCGTTGGTTCGGCGCAATACCTTGCCGTGAATGTTTTCGAACAAGATTGGGCGAGTGTGGTGAGCCCCCTTGTCCCGTTTGACCTCTTGGGCATTGCTGTTGGTGTATCGATTCTGGTAGGACTGTTGGCCGGACTCCTTCCTGCGATCAAGGCATCGGGTTTGGATCCCGTTGAGGCACTTCGATCCGAATGAACATCTTTGAGTCCATAACGATCGCCCTTGACGCCGTCCGCTCCCAGAAGCTTCGGTCGAGCCTCACGTTGCTCAGCATCGGCATTGGCGTGTTTGCCATCATCGCCTCTACCTCCATCACCAATACCTTGCAACAAGCCGTCAACGGTCAATTGGCAGATCTCGGTGAGAATTCCCTCTTGATCCAGCGTACACCTACCATCGTCTTTGGCACCAACTGGGCCAAGATGAGACGCAGAAAGAACATCACGTATGATCAGGCGAAACAGTTTCGTGACAGGATGACGAACACAAAGCTTATCACCATTAGCAACACGTCTCCCGGGTATACGATCAAGGCCGGACAAGAGTCCACCAATCCTACTGTGTCATTGATCGGAATCGATGATCTGTACTTTGCTGTGAACGTCACAACCATCTCGGACGGACGCCCCGTGATGGAGTCGGAAGTGGTCCTTTCGCGCAATGTTGCGATCCTTGGCACTGATATCGTAAACACACTCTTCAACGGTGAATCCTGCATTGGTAGAACGATCTCCATCCGTAATCAGCAGTTCACGGTCATCGGCATTCTCGAGGCAAAGGGCGGGGTTATCGGAGAAAGTCAGGACAACCGTGTCTTGATCCCCATCACCGTCTTCAACAAGTACTACACATCTGAGTGGGATGCCAGCGTCGACATCTCCGTCAAGGCCGAATCCAAGTTCCAACTCGAGGCCACCCAGGACGAAGCCATTGGCATCATGCGTTCACTACGCAAGGTGAAGCCGTGGGAGGACAACAACTTTGAGTTGGATAGGAATGATGCATTGACCGGACAGTTCTCCGGATTCTCAACAGCCCTCCTTGTTGTGGCATGGATCAGTGGACTCGGAGCCTTAGTAGCTGCCGGCATTGGCATCATGAACATGATGCTTGTGAGCGTCAAAGAACGCACACGGGAGATCGGCGTACGCAAGGCACTCGGTGCACGCAAGTCGTGGATCGTCCGACAGTTCCTCATCGAGAGCATCACCCTCTGTCAGTTAGGGGGCCTCACCGGCATGATCGGCGGACTTGGAACGTCGTGGGCAGTGACAGAGATATTGCGATTCAATAACATGCCCTCCATCGTCTATGTCCTCCCGTGGGGTACGGTGGTCTTCAGCATCGTTATCTGCACCATTATCGGTATTGGCTTTGGACTCTATCCTGCGTGGAGAGCTGCCAACCTGGATCCGATCGAGGCGTTGAGGTATGAGTAATGCTAAATGTGCTAATGTGCTAGTGTGCTAGTGTGCTAATGTGCTAGTTTTGCGACATGAGGAGCGCAGTCATTCTTGTCCTGATGGTTGTGGGTGCAACAACAGTTGTAGGTCAGGATAATGACACGTTGAAGAATCTTCCTCTGCTCAAGAAGTTAGGAGCTTCAGAGGACCTCATGGATCTGGTCGGCTTACGGTCCGTTGAGGAAGAGATCAGATTAACAAGACTTGCGATGGACACAAGTGCCGGTGCAGAGACGCCGCCGCTGTCCCTCTTTCTCTTGCCGTTCATTGCAGCCAATCCGAACAATGGATTGATGTTGGGCTTCGGTGCTCAGGCGGGATACTATCTTGGTTCGGCAAAGGACACGCGGATATCTTCGTCGCAAGGTTCGGTCTCGATCACCACCAAGGATCAGACGATCATCACAACGCAGTCGACGCTGTTCTCAAGTAAGGACCGTTGGCAGTTCCTTATCGACTGGCGGTATTACGACTTCACACAAAGCACGTACGGTCTAGGTTCAAGCTCTCCTGAAGGCTCCCCAGTTTTTGGCGGATTCACGATCAATGGCATTCATACTGTTCCTATACCAGGTGAGCAGCCAATGGCCTTTGATTACCTGCGACTTCATCAGATGGCACTTCTCCAAGTACATGACGATCTTTATGTAGGTGTTGGAGCGTTGTTCGATTTCCACCTTAACATTGTTGACGAGGATCTCGATCTTGATTCAACTACGCCGGTTGTCACCTCGCACTATGCCTACAGCAAAGCGTTTGGATTTGATCCCGTGAAGTACTCAACAGCTGGCCTCTCGTTAGAGGCAGTGTATGACAAGCGCGATAACTCCATCAGCCCCTTCTATGGACCATATGCACGGCTTGCATTGCGCCAGAATCTGGACGCGATGGGCAGTTCGCAGACAAGTACCTTGGGTTGGGCGGAGTTCAGGACGTATATCTCGCTCGACCATATCCTTCCACGGAACGTCCTCGGCATTTGGACCTACATCCACGGCGTTCTTGCAGGGAACGTTCCGTATCTCGATCTCCCTGCACTGGGCTACGACTTCAACGGACGAAGCGGTCGCGGATACCTCCAAGGTCGATTCCGCGGAACTTCACTTGCCTATGCCGAGGTTGAATGGCGCTTCCCGATCACCCGCAGCGGACTTCTTGGTGCCGTCGTCTTTGGGAACTTCACAAGCGCCTCACGTCCGGCCTATGATATCTACACCGAAGAGAAACTCTTCCACCGTTTCCGTGGAGCAGCTGGTGCCGGACTCCGTATCATGGCCCTCAAGTATTCACGTACAATGATCGGTATCGACATGGGATACTCATCGGACGGGAATACAGCGATCTATTTCTCGGTGGGAGACGCTTTCTAGTTACGTCATCCCGAGCGTAGTCGAGGGACGAACAACGTGCCTCGACTACGCTCGGCATGACGTTGTTAGAACGAGAAGTACCACCGTAGCGCATAGTAGATAATGAACGGCAGTGATACCACGAGGAAGAAGGCGATAACCCGTGTGAATGATACGCGCTTCTCGCCCCATTCAGCGACCTGCCAATTGTACGGGAACACCTCCTTGCCCAATGCGCGAGAGAGGATTGGGGAGCTAACTAGTTTCTTGCTCCAATACGATGTGTGTGAAGCAGCCGGGAGACCCATGTAGCTTGGATGGATGTTGCGCACGAACTTCTTAAAGCGTTGAGTATGGAGGAGTCTACCCGATACCGGGTCCATAACCAGATAATAGTTCATCCACCACTCATCCATTGTGCGGCCAATGGCCATGCGCTGTGATGTAAGCCACGATAGCAACGTGCTCGACTCTAACTCATCGCGCAGACATTCTTCAAACAGGAATGTCGCCTTCTGTAAGGGGCTCCCCATCGTAATGAATCGATGGAAGCCGGCGATCACGCGTTGTGCAGCTTCTGCACGCTTGAAGGTTATGTCCGTTGGTTCATGGTGTGAAGCGGCGTTGATCGCATCTCGACAGATCGACACAACATCGAGCATCGTGTTGTACGAGATCACGGTACCAAGACTATGCGAGACCCACACTACTGTATCGAAGGTAACAGGTTTCGACTCCAGATGGATCTTCTTCTCATCTGGAAGTTCGTCGAGATTGAGATCGAGCCCGAACATTCTTAAGAACGCCGCAGCTACGCGCCTATCGATGTTCTCACAGATCGCCCGTTCCGTATCACCTTCAGGTCCACCATACACACGCACATCATTCACGATGGTGGCCATCACCCGCGGCATACGGATCAAGAGTCCTATCATTCCAAGGACACTGAGGAGCCCCATGAGCAAATACGTGATGTAACGAGTGATCCCAACCTTCACCAAAGTCTTTGGGGAGATCATGCGTAAGAGTCGACCAATGAACCACATCAACGTGCGGGGTCCACTCAGCGATCGTGCACGAAACAACTGCACCAACTCTGCCCGCTCCTCCGCACCCAATGTAGCAGCAACTTCCGGCATCGATGCTTCAAAGTCATCGTAGTTCCCCCACCATCCATCATGGACGTATGGCACACCTGCTTCAGCAACGATCGAACAATTCTCATCAGCGCAATCTACCGCTGCTTCAAATCCAACACGCATCGCATTGGCTGTCTCGGCGTGACGTTGATCACCGATGCCATGCACAGTGAAGATCGCTACAGTCCGCGCCGGATTCTGTGTTCCATTCGATAACACGTCCGGCAACAGTCCATATCTCCATGGAATGCCCGGTTGGGTAAGAGCTGAGGTGCGTCTCATCGAATTCCCCTATGACGATATGACGAAATGACGGTATGACGTAAGTTACATGAACACGATCTATGGAGGGTATAGTGACTGTTTTTCGTTGGCTTGTGTTCGTTCTTGTAGCTTTGGTCTCAACTGTTTATGCTCAGACCCAGGATAACGGCAGTGCCTCTACGTATATGGGGTTGAGAGGGGGCGCTACATTCACCATCCACGAATCCGATGATCTCTACTACCCGCAGAACAACGGCTGGATAGGCGGAATATCTCTGGAGACAGATCTTGGTCCGAATGGGTCCACAACATGGGCATTCATGCTCAATGCATCATATGGGACATATCGGCTTGCCACAGTTCTGCAGGGAGAGTGCCTTGATTGCATTGAACCCGCACCTGAGGATGCCAGTACGTATGAGGTGTATCAGACGATATCGAGTTTGGAGATTTGTCCAGTTCTTGCCATTCGCATTGGTGACACTGGCATTGAGGCCCTCGGCGGAATCTCCATCAGTACCGTCACAGGGATGTATACCGAACAGATACAAAGGTTTGGCGATTCCGTTGCCGCTCGGATTCGGCAACAATGTCCTGAGTGCCCTTTTCTTGACGAGAATACCATGTGGAATGGTGAGCATGATGCGAACACTTCAAGCGGCATCAAGTTCGCACTTGTAGGCGGACTCCAATACGTCCTTCGTATAGCATCAACAGAGATCGTTCCGGCCGTTCTCTACCGGTACGGCTTGACCGCGTCGACGGATGTAAACAACACGATGCTCCGAGCGTTCGATGCTACCATTGCGCTGCGTGTACCGCTGTGAAATGACTAAATGACTCAATGACGTAACCCCGTAACCCTGTAACCTCGTAACCCAGTAACCCCGTAACCTCGTGACTGGGTAACTCCGTAACTTCCCTCTTATGTACGGCAGACTCATAGCACCGGAGATCGAGGAGCTGATCGCGGCCCGAGATTTCAGTACCATCCGTGAGGTGGTTCTGGATTGGGAGCCTGTAGAGCTTGCAGATCTTGTTTCCGACCTTCGTGAGGAGAGTCGGGTGGTGGTGTTCCGTCTGCTGCCAAAGGACATCGCAGCCGAGACGTTCTCGTACTGTGAGTTCGATACGCAGCAGGAGTTATTGCATGATATGGCCCGCGAAGAGATGGGGGCCCTGCTCAATGACATGTCACCGGATGACCGGACGCAGCTTTTTGAAGATCTTCCGGGGAACGTTGTTTCGGAGCTCATCAACTCCCTCAACGCCGAAGAACGCAGTATTGCCCTTGCCCTTCTGAATTGGCCGGAGGACTCGGTTGGCCGCTTAATGACGCCGGACTATGTGATCATCAAGAAGCACTGGACCGTCCAACAGGCGCTGGATCACATTCGCAACTACGGCAAGGACTCGGAGACGCTGAACTATCTTTACGTAACAGAGCACGGAACACTTGTCGATGACATCCACATCCGAGAGATCCTGCTTGCACGTCCGGAATCGGTGATCGTCGACATCATGGATGAGAAAGTGGAATCTCTTCTCGCTACGGATGATCAAGAGACTGCCGTGTTGGCGTTCAAGAGGCTCGACAGGTTCGCCTTGCCTGTAGTGGATATCGACAACAAGCTCCTTGGCATCATCACGCTTGATGACGTCCTCGATATTGCAGAAGAACAAGCAACCGAAGAGATGCAGCGTTTCGGTGCTGTTGAAGCCCTCGACGATCCCTATATCGACGTGCCGATCATTGAACTCATTCGTAAGCGTGCAACGTGGCTCGTAGTTCTCTTCTTAGGGGGCTTCTTGACCGCCACTGCTATGTCGGCCTTTGAGTCCACAATCGACAGTGCCGTGATCCTCGCACTCTTCCTGCCCCTTATCATCTCCTCCGGCGGAAACTCCGGTTCCCAAGCAGCAACGCTGATCGTACGTGCTCTGGCTCTGGGCGAAGTGACCCTTGCCGATTGGTGGCAGATCATGCGTCGGGAGATCACAGCCGGCTTCTTTCTTGGGATCCTCTTGGGCGTCTTAGGTTTTGGCCGGATCATGATCGGCGAACTGATCAACGGTCATTACGACCCCAACGTCACCCCCGTTGTTGCCACCGTGATCCTCATCTCCCTCATCGGCATCGTCATGGCCGGTACCATAGCCGGTTCGATGTTGCCACTGCTCATGAAGAAACTCGGCTTCGACCCCGCCGCCTCCAGTGCACCGTTCGTTGCCACCTTCAGTGACGTTACCGGCATCGTGATCTACTTCACGATCGCCACATTGTTACTGCGCGGAATACTGCTATAAGCAGAAGGGTGCATATGCGGACAGTTTCATTGTTGATGGCACTCGCCCTGAGTTGCATTGTCGTCAGAGCGGGTGATGATTGCAACTTCAGGTACCTTGGATCCGCGGGCGATACAGTTTTTATTGGATTTGATCGATACCCGCGCGATCCGAACTATACGAATGTCGGAATTAGACGAATTGATGTCATTGTTAAGGATAGTACTGATAGCGTTGGGAATCGTTACTGGTGGCGTGAAGGGAACGACATAGACGGGTACATTGTTCAGAGTGTAGATGGCTTAGTATGTAAGTATCGAAGCGGTGTGAAGCAATTCGAGTTGATATCCTTGTGTGATACGATTTGATCTTCCCCCCGTTTAGTTGACAGTTAGTACGATCTCCATTGCTAATATTACAGTGGAGGTTCGACATGGAAAAGGGAAAACGGGGATACCGTTATGACGAGGCGTTCAAACGAGAAGCAATCGCCCTGGTCATCGAGAAACACATCCCGCTATCGAATGCAGCCAAGCAACTCGGAGTTGCCGAAGAGACGCTGCGACAGTGGATCGCCAAGTCTGGTTTGAAGCAACACGCTGACGAACAGAAGTCGGATGCGCAGCGTATTCGCGAGCTGGAGCGTGATCTCAAGCAGGCCAGGATGGAGCGCGACATCCTAAAGGAGGCAGTCGGTATCTTCGTTCCACGCCCGAAATGAGATACCGCTTCATGGACACCCATCGGGCGCAATGGCCATTGGCAGCAATGTCGCGTGCATTGGAAGTCAGTCGCCAGGGCTATCACGCTTGGAAACGACGTGAACCTTCACGCAGAACAATACGTCATGCAACGGTACGCCTGCGACTCAAGCGGATCTTCGAGCAGACAAACGGCTCGTACGGCAGCCCGCGCATGACACGTGTGCTGCGTAATGAAGGCGAGATCATTACGCACAAGACCGTCGAGCGGTTGATGCGCGCAGAGGGCTTGCATGCAAGCCGCAAGCGGCGATACCGTCCGACGACCGATTCAACGCGTACTCTCGGTCCGGCACCGAATCTGCTGCAACGAGCATTCAACGTTCCGGTGATTGATCGTGTATGGGTCAGTGACTTCACCGAGTTGCCGTGTCGTAACGGTAAAGCTTATGCAGTGGCAATTATGGACTTGTGCTCGCGACGTATTCTCGGCATCACCGTCTCGCACAACATGCAAACGAGAACGCTCATTCATACGCTGAATCAAGCGTGTCATGTTCGGCGTTCACGGCCAACAGAACCGATCGTGTTTCATTCGGACCAAGGGAGTCAGTACAACGCAGATACATTCAGAACAGAACTGGCAAAGCGCAACTTTCAACAGAGCATGAGTGGTAGAGGCAACTGCTACGACAACGCGCCGATGGAGTCCTTCTGGGCTCGTATGAAGACAGAGCTAAAGCACGAAATGCTGTTTGATGACCTGCGCCATGCGCGTGGATGCGTCTATCGATGGACGCATCTCTTCTACAATCGCCAGCGGCTACATTCCGGCATCAATCATTTGACGCCAGTACAATTCGAAGAAGAGCTAATTTCACAACAACGAGATCAACCTACCTGTCTATGAAAGCGGGGGAAGATCAATTGGACAAACACGAAGAATTGGGGTTTATGAGTTAGAGTATCTGGGTGAGCAAGTGATCTATCTGATGAAGAAACCCACGCTCGCTAGAACCTACTTTAGATGGTTCCGAAACTCTTTAGACTCTCTGATCCCACAGTCTTTTGATTACTACGTGGAGTATCTAGGGAAGGTTCTTACTGTGAATGCGGACCACGGGTCTGAATCTGAGAGGGCAGTTGGGGCGGTGCTCTCTGGAGTTCGGTATGGTGGGAATCCCACGTCGGTGATCGATGGGCCATCCACGAGAAAACCTACTTGGGATGTATCGTATGGTCAGCTTCACCTTCGATGCCAACCGATGGAAGAACTCGAAGTTTTGGTAACCGATCTGACAGGCCGAGTTGCTTTCGACCGGATGATGCAAGGCAATGGTGTGGTTGATGTTTCCGGCCTATCGAGTGGCGCTTACATCATTTGTGTGAAGAATCTCACAACATCCAGTGTTTCGTGTAGCTTGACATTACTGACACAAGACCTATAGGGTGCATTGCGCCAATCGAACAATAGCAGTAGGAAGAAGACATTCAATCACTTCCATAGGGTAAGCGATTGGTATGACACAATCTGTCGGATTCTTGAGTTGATGATTGAAATCACGTCGTTAACCGACGGATTGGTTCCAAGTCCAAAGTAGTCAGTCGTATCTACAACCTTGGAATCAACCACTTCAAAGACTCCGCATTCTGAGCCTATCCAACTAGCAGGTCTGATTGAGATATATGCTGTATCTGCGTCTCTGCAGACAGGATAGAGAAATAGGAAGACGAGATACTGTCTACCGGGCAATGGCATCTTACTCGCTATTGTGATTGCATCTCTTGGGAGGTTTTTCTCCGATCTCGCTTTATAGATAGTCTCGAAATGAACATTGAATGTCAGACAACGCCTTTCGTGTTCTGATGTCGTTGCCATGTGCTGTTGATCGCACGCAGGAAAGACCCTTCCGTAAACGGCAGAATCCACTGTTGAACTCACTACGCGTACAGTCCGGGCAATCTTGGCCCCGGTGTCGATTAGGCCTACAGTATCGTTCACAGTAACCAATGCGATGTAATCCGACGATGTCAAAGCCGCATCGAGGCTCTTGCTTGGCGAATACTGCTCGATGGCTCCTGCGATTCCAATTCGAATATCTCTGTAGTGCGAGTATGGACGATATTCAGTGGTGTTCGCGTGCCGGAGGAGAGCGAGTGGATTGTAATCCGTTAAGATCGTCAGGTATTTTAGAAATGTCTGAACGGTGTCATCCCAGTCTGGCCGAGCATCAAATATTGAATCAACCTTGGTTCGACCATATGTTCTTGAGATTGAATCTAACGCCACCAACCCGGACCTCACTTCGTTTGGCATTTCAGTATCAAGCTCGGGAACGGATACAGGCCTAGCAATCGCAAAGTAAAAAGACGGATAGTCCGGCATGCATGGAGGCTGTGCCTGTATAGACGCGGCCATCACGATGGCGACAAACATGATAACATGTATCTTCACTTTCGCCTCTACAATCTTGCTACTTCACTAAAGATAGTGAGTTGTGGAGATGTTGTATGTTACAGATGTGCGAAAGCTCATTCTACTTCACGATCGCCACATTGTTACTGCGCGGAATACTGCTCTAAGCAGAAGGGCGCATATGCGGACAGTTTCATTGTTGATGGCACTCGCCCTGAGTTGCATTGTCGTCAGAGCGGGTGATGATTGCACCTTCAGGTACCTTGGATTCGCCGGTGATACAGTTTTTATTGGCTGGGATAGGTATCCTCGAGATCCCAGTTATACGCAGGTCCCCATCACGCGCATTGACGTTGTTGTAAAAGACAGTGTTGATAGCGCTGGGAATCGGTATTGGTGGAAAGGAGACATAGGGAGTAATTGGTACATCGTTCAAACTGAAGACGGAGTTGTTAGTACTATTCAAGACGGCGTAAAACTGTCTGAAATCATTGGTTTGTGTGACACAATTGGTCAAGTGAGAAAGATTGGTGTGTACGAGTTGAAGTATTTAGGTGAGCAAGTGATCTATCTGATGAAGAAACCCACGCTCGCTAGAACCTACTTTAGATGGTTCCGAAACTCTTTAGACTCTCTGATCCCACAGTCTTTTGATTACTACGTGGAGTATCTAGGGAAGGTTCTTACTGTGAATGCGGACCACGGGTCTGAATCTGAGAGGGCAGTTGGGGCGGTGCTCTCTGGAGTTCGGTATGGTGGGAATCCCACGTCGGTGATCGATGGACCATCCACTACTAAGCCTACTTGGGATGTATCGTATGGTCAGATTCGCCTTCGATGCCAACCGATGGAAGAACTCGAAGTTTTGGTAACCGATCTGACAGGCCGAGTTGCTTTCGACCGGATGGTGCAAGGCAATGGTGTGGTTGATGTTTCCGGCCTATCGAGTGGCGCCTACATCATTTGTGTGAAGAATCTCACAACATCAAGTGTTTCGTGTAGCTTGACATTGCTGACACAAGACCTTTAGGGTGCGTTACTCCATTGGGACAATTTGCAAAATGAAGAAAACGACTGTTATCCAGGTGTTGATTCTAACGTCAGTTTTGCTTGGCTGTGCTTACCCAGTTCTCTCACAGCATCAGTCTGCACCCCCACCCTGCCTTCCAGGATTTGGAGGTCCACATTATCGATTCCAACGGCCCAAGACTCTCCCTATCGAACCTGATAGCCCGATCGAGTTGAAACGAGGATATGCGGTTCTTGATTCTGTTACCCATTCAGTTGGTATTGGGACTCTGCATAACTGGATAAAAACGAGGAGCATGGACGACACGGTTGAGGCTCTCCGAAACCACTGGTATCGAATGGTCGATCACGACCCTGTTGATTTCGTGCGATATGTTGCCAAACGTGATACGACGTTCTTCATGAGTCCATTGCATGCCTTCGCGTACTTCGAAGATAGGTTGCGTGTCATTTCCCCATACCCAATTGAAGATCTTCTACTTTGTAGTTCAGCATGGGTCGTCAAGGGCATTGTCGCAGATAGTGTAGCCGGCTTCGACAGCTTGGGGGCAATTGCCGCTGATTTTACAGCGTTGTTCGTCAACGTCATCGACACGATCAAGGGGCAAGTAATTCCTAAGGATGGCCTTGTACTTGACGTGAGAGACCTCATGCTGGATGAACTCCTCCGACGAGGAGCGGACTCCCTCGATGCTTGCCTACCGAGCATAGGTGACACCTGTTACTTTTTTGTCCACCCGGTAATGCTGTGTGGGACACAATCAGACATTTATTACAGCTTAGTCCCATCCAATCTCGGCAAACGTCTCAAGTCACCTGGATACTACATCGTAAGAAACGGCCGTATTCGATGCAGTGCCCTCGAGTTCGTTGGTCAGACTACCGCCTCTGAGGCCGAATTCGTTGCTGGAGTTGGAAACCATATTTGGCGCATTACGAAGTAGAATTGAGGCAGTCTATATATCACGACTTCCATGTTGACATACTACCTCCGCCACATTGTTACTGCGCGGAATACTGCTATAAGTAGGAAGATGGCGCTGAAGCCGCTGATGCCGACGAGTTGAGCGTGTTCGAGACTTGAGAGTTGTGCGCCGTTGGGAAGCCCGAGCATGTACAACGCTCCGTATCCCATCATTGCAGCAAAGGCAATGGATAACAGGGCCGGTACAACGATCAACGGTGTCCACCCCGGCCGGACAGCTGCTAAGAGTCCGGGCACGAACAGTGCAGGACCTGCCGTTAACCACAACGCAATGAGCGACAGATCGCCCGATGCTCCAACATGCTGCGGTCCCCAGATCAGCGGAACCCATTGCAAGAGACTCCACACGCCCCCTGCCACAAATACCAACGTAACACACCACTGCGCTATCCGACCCATCACCGACTCCGTACGCGCATAGGCCGCGGTACCAAACAACATCATCACAAGCCCATAGGCAAGGGGCTGATACTGCGCCACAACAGTCGGAAGAAGAAACAAACCCTGTAACGCAATGGCAGCACCAACAGCGATGGCGGTAGGACCAACAGCCCGCGTGTACGCACGCGCAAGATCAAGATTCGGACGTTCTCCACTCATGTTCTTCCCCCCTTGGTTATGACATCATGACGTTATGACGCTATGACGTTATGACATCGTGACGGAATTCGCTATTCGCTATTCGCTATTCGCTGTTCGCTGTTCGCTGTTCAGAAAACTCGGTACACAACAAACGACGCACAATACGCCATCACAAAGGTAATGGCAAACGCAAGCGCTGGCCACTTCCAAGAGCCGGTTTCGCGTTTCATGATGGCCATGGTACTCACGCATTGCAGGGCGTAGACATAGAAGGCCAGTACCGAGAGTCCAACGTTGAGCGGGAGTTGACTGTGCAACACGTCACGGAGAGGCAGATCGGATTCGCTGACGTCTGTTGCGTAGATCTGACCCATGGCGCTGACGAAGGTCTCGCGTGCTGCATACGAGCTGATCACGCCAAGGGTGAGTCGCCAATCAAAACCGAGGGGTGCAAAGATGGGTTGGATGGTGCGACCAAGATCCGCTGCATATGACTGTTCGATCTGTGCTCGCTCAGCCTCCACACGATTCATCTGCTCTGTTCCTTGCACGCGCGGAAGCTCGGTGAGGATCCACAATCCGATGCTGAAGGCGAGGATCACCGTACCCGCGGTCTTAAGGAAGTCCTTGGTGCGGTTCACCATGGTGATGCTCACACTCTTCCACGATGGAAGGCGATACGGCGGAAACTCGATGAGGAACGGCACCACACCACCTCGGAACATCGTACGCTTCAAACCAAGCGCAATGAGGAGTCCACTCAACGCACCGATCACATACAATGATGCCATCACCGCTGCCTGCATGGAGATGAAACCGAAGATCGTTGATGCCGGGATCACTGCTCCGATCAACAACGTATAGACTGGAAGACGTGCTGAACATGTCATCAAGGGTGTTGCCATGATAGTGGCCATTCGGTCGCGATAGGACGGAATGATCCGCGCCGACATGATACCCGGAATAGCACAGGCAAAAGATCCAAGCAAGGGAATGAAGGACCTCCCCTGCAGACCAAAGAGCCCCATTGCCCTATCAACAAGGAAGGCCGCTCGCGCTAGGTAGCCACACTCTTCTAAGAGTGTTACGAGCACATTGAGGATGAGGATCTGCGGAAGAAACACGAGGACGGATCCAACGCCTCCAACAAGCCCCTTCATCAAGAATGACCGGATGATCGGAGACGTCACGTTGTCGGAGATCATCGCTTGCAGCATACCAACACCAACATCGATCATGTCCATGAGCGGATTGGCCCAGGTGAAGATCGACTGGAAGAAGAATGCCATCACAAGGATGAAGGTGATGCTCCCCCACACAGGATGCAGCAACACGCGATCTAGAAACACACTGCGCGTGTCTTCTGCTCCACGGATCACAACCCGCTCGATGATCGAATGTGACCAGTCGAATCGTTGTTCAAGAGTTGCGTTGGTATCGATCACCGATAAAGGGGCTTGCCAAACACCCTGAACAAGTGCGTGTTTGAGATCTCCAATACCAAGACCCTTGGAGCCAACAACTGGATAGATGTTCACGCCAAGGAGATGATGAAGTGTGATGTCATCAAAGGCGCCACCGGCTGCCTTCACACTATCGACCATCGTAACGGCCAAGATCATCGGCAGACCAAGCTCGGCGATCTGACTGAAGAGGACGAGACACTTTTCTGGATTGCGAGCATTCATCACCAGCAGCACTGCATCCGGACGTGCGATCGAGGCATGTGTTCCACGCAATACGTCGCTCGTTAACTGCTCGTCTTCTGATGTTGCCTCCAGACCGTAAATGCCTGGGAGGTCGATAAGTTCAATACGATCCGTACCGATCGAAACGGTACCAACGAGCGGCTCAACCGTAACACCCGGGAAGTTGCCAACGCGCTGTTGCAATCCCGTGAGTTCATTGAAGAGTGTGGACTTCCCTACATTCGGTGTGCCGACCACCGCAACCGTTCGCAGTGGCTTCATGCCGCTACCGCATCGGCCTGTCGAACCTCTTCAACCATGATGACCAGTCCGTCGCTCGGACGGATCCCCAGCCTCGTTACGGCCGTGGCGATCTCCAAAGGTCCACCAAACGGAGCCTTCCGCACTACCCTGCAACGCGTGCCCGGTACCAGCCCTAACTCGCGCACCCGCCTGGCAACCGCACTATCCCCGTCTATCGAGACGATGATACAGGACGTTCCGGCCGGCAATGTCTGAATGAGTGTCATGGGGCTTATCTGGATTCAGTCCAAATATAAGAAGAAAGCCCTTGGGCTATTCCTCATGATGTCACGATTCGATCCCGTCAATGAACGAAGAGGTTAGCCCCCTTCATTACATCCAGTATCCATTTGGATACAATCGAATGAATGTCTATGTTACCGAGCAATTCGAATCGTGGCTTGCTGGACTGTCTGATGAAAGGCTCAAAGGACGTATCCTTTCACGACTCCGACTTATAGGTCTCGGCAGCTTTGGTGACTGTAAACCAGTCTCTCATGGATTGCATGAGGTCCGCATCCATATTTCGGGCGGCGTCCGGCTCTACTTTTATAACTCTGTCGATCAGTCGATCGTGGTTGTTCTGGCAGGACGAAAAGCGACACAAAGAGCAGACATCAAACGAGCAATGGAAATCTTGAATTCTTTGAAAGAACGGTAAATGGGAACCATCCGCGAATTTGATGCAGCGAAGTTTCTGACAACACCGGAATCGATCTCTGAGTACCTGTCAGCAGCCCTCGAAGCCAACAACCCCGAGCTCTTTCTCCTCGCTCTAGGTGATGTTGCGCGTTCCAGCGGTATCAAGAGCATCGCAGAAACATCGGGCCTTGGCCGAGAGAGTCTGTACAAATCCGTATCTCCGGGAAGAAAGCCGAGATTTGAAACTGTTATGCGAATTCTCGGTAGCCTCGGCGTCCAGCTAACAACAAAGGCAACGTAGATAGGTCAATTCCATGCTTAGATCATTGTATGTAGACCTCAACTCCTACTTCGCTTCTGTAGAGCAGCAGGCGGACCCATCGTTGCGTGGAAGACCGATCGCTGTTGTTCCGATGATTGCCGATACAACGTGTGCGATCGCAGCATCGTACGAAGCAAAACGATTTGGTGTGAAGACCGGGACTATTGTAGCCGATGCAAAGACGATGTGTCCGGATCTGGTCTTGGTAGAAGCTCATCACGGCATATACGTTGAATATCATCATCGTATCGTAGAAGCTGTAGAGCAGGTGATCCATGTGAAGAGTGTGAACTCTATCGATGAAATGGTCTGCGATCTCACGGGCTCGGCACGCAACCGAGAGAAGGCCGTTGCGATAGCCCATGACGTTAAGAGGTCCATCAAGGAACATGTTGGAAGCGAGATGTTGTGCAGCGTTGGCATCGCTCCAAACGACTATCTCGCAAAGACAGCAACGGACATGCAGAAGCCGGACGGTCTTGTTGTGATCGAACAAGAGGATCTGCCGAACGTGCTCTATTCAATGGAGCTTCAAGACCTGTGCGGTGTTGGACGGAAGATGTATCAACGTCTATGGAAGCACGGGATCTATACCGTGGAGATGTTGTGCACCGCTTCAAAACAACAACTGCATGATGTATGGGGCGGTATTGAAGGTGACAGACTCTATGCCCGACTCCGTGGTGAAGATGTTCCGCACGTGGAGACGCATAAGTCCACCGTTGGACACTCCCACGTCCTCGAACCATCATTGCGCACGCACTCCGGCGTGATCGGCGTGGTTCACCGTCTTCTCCAAAAAGCTGCCACCCGACTCCGCCAGTATGGACTCGTTACCGCCGAGGTCACCGTCAGCATTCGTTTTGTAGGGGGCGAGCGCTGGAAATGTGAGTGTGATATCACTCCAACACAGGACGTTGTCCAACTCACGTCCGTCATGAGTACCATGCTCTCCCAACTCCCCACCGAAGGCATCCCCTTCAAAGCCAGCATTGCCCTGAATAAGGTCTCCCCTGCCGACAGCACCCCACAACCCCTTTTTGACAACATCGGTCCCGCCCGCCAATCCCTCAACGCATCGATCGATTCCATCAACAAGAAATACGGCAAGAACACTCTCTACCTCGGGCCGGCATGGAATGCCCTACAAAGCGCTCCGATGCGGATAGCGTTTACGCATATCCCGGATACAAACAGCGAACAGTGAACACAGAACAGCGAACACAGAACACCATTCGTTGAATACTGTTCTGTGTTCGCTGTTCACTGTTCTGCGTTCGCTGTTCGCTGTTCGCTGTTCGCTGTTCACAGTTCGCTATTCAAAACGTGTTTGATGATGATTCGTCCTATCCATCGCATTATGCGGGTGCCCCTTTACATAGGGTTGGATGAAGCGATAGTCTTCATCATTAAAGATGAGGAGCATTGGAGCGTTATCGATGGCGATCTGTTCTGCTTCGCGATACAGTCGCATGCGCTTAGGACGGTCAGTGGTTGAGAGTGCCTGTTCGAAGAGTTCATCGAAGCGGGCATTCTGGAAGCGTGTGGAGTTGATCGGCGATGGTCTGCCTGGTGGTGGAACGATCTTCCCGTGGTAGAGATTCAAGAAGGTCTCTGGGTCCGGGTAGTCGGCGATCCAACCGAGGCGATAGAAGGGGGCTTGCCCATTGTCGATGGATTCGAGGTGTTGTGCGAACTCCACTTGAAGGAGTTTGACGGTCACGTTGAGGTGCTCCTTCATCATGCCTTGAATGGCTTCGGCAACCGAAACGTTGCGTCCGCCGCCGGCGTTGAGCTGCAGCGTTACTTCCGGGAAGCCTCGTCCTTGCGGGTAGCCTGCTTCTGCCAAGAGTGCCTGCGCCTTTGCGGGGTCGAAGGAGTAACCGCGCACGCTGTCTGTCTCATAGCCGGGCATTGATGGAGGCACGAGGCCATGCGTGGCTGCACCTGCTGCCTGACCCTTTAAGACGTAGCGAATGATACGATTACGGTCAACAGCGTAATTGAAGGCTTGACGGATCCGTTTGTCCTTGAAGACCGGGTCTGTTGTGACCATTCCATAGAACTGTGTACCAAGTGCTGTTACATGAAGAAGCTTGTACTTGGCCCACTTCCCTTTCGGATTCTTGTTCTCGTCCACGATGTCGGCAAAGAACTCATTCGGGATCCTGTACGATTCTTCGAGATTCCCTGCAGCGAATTCGAGGAGCTGCATCTTGTCGTCCTTCATAAACGAGAACCGGATGCCGTCGAGGTATGGAAGTTGATTCCCAAACTCATCTACATCCCAATAGTTTGGGTTGCGCACCAACTCGCACGTTCTGTCTGGTGTCCATGAGACAAATCTGAACGGACCCGATCCAACGGGATGCTGGAAGAAGTTCTCTCCATATTTCTCAACAGCTTCTTTCGGCACGATGCCCATCGATGTTTGAGCAACGGTGTATTCGAAGGGGGCAAAGGGTTTTTCAAGAACGATCTGGAAGGTGGTATCGTCCACCGCAACAAATCCCTCAACACCCTTCACACTTGGTTGCTGACCCGTCTGCGAAGCTACACGTGTTGCTTCGTAATAGGCAGATGCACCAACCACCTTGTCGCGGAAATACGTGTCCGACTTCGTCTTTGCACGTGTATCGCAGACCCGTGTGAACGAATACTTCACATCGTGTGCGGTAACGGTGCGCCCCTTTCCATTTGGGAAGCACGGGTCATCATGGAACCGCGAATTGTTGCGAAGGATGTACGTATACGTCCTGCCATCGTCAGAAATGAACCAGCGTTTTGCGAGAAGGGGCGTGATGTTGAGATCGTGATCAAAGCCAATGAGTTGGTCATAGATATTGATCACGATGTGTGATGACGTTACATCGTTGATTCGTGCGGGGTCGAGAGAGCTGAGTTCGCCTGTTTCGTTCTGACGGTAGATGCCGCCATAGTTGCGCCCACCCTTGGCCGGACGCAGCGTACCCTCGGGCTTTCCGGGGTCAGTGCAGGAGAGCACTACCACCGAGATCAAGATCAGTGCAAGGAGTGATTTCATGGCGTTCCTTACCGGACCGGTGTGACGATCTCGATCTGAACTGTACGTGAGTAGGAACGACCTTCAGGATTGTCGTTGTTGAAGATGAGACGGTCTGAACCAACCGGCTCAAGCGTCACACGGTCATCCGGGAGACCAAGCACACGCTGTGCTTCAGCGCAACGCTTGCGTGCGAGTTCGCGGTTGTAGTCCGGATTGCCCTGACGGTCAGCAAAGCCCATGATCTTCACCTTGGAATCCGGCTGGATACGCTGCTTCACGCGCTGCATGATGCGCTGATTCGACGAGTTGAGCTGGGCGCTGTTGAAGTCGAACACGATGAGCGAATAACGTTCTACCATCTTGCCTTCTTCTTGACGTGCCTTCATCGTCTGAAGCGTGATGTAATCAACGCTGAGCGTATCGGATGATTCAGCGGCCAGACCATTGGCATCACGGACCGAGAAGGTAGACACGATCGGGCCTTCCTTACGCGGTTTGGTATCAGAACGCAGAGCATTCCAATCCACATCGCGAGGAGCCCCTTCTCCTTGTGAACGATAGAGTTCGCGATCGCCTTGTGACATCCGTACCGACCAGTCCTTCACACCTTCTGCGTCGGTCACGTCGGGATGGAGGACGATGTCGCTTGGTGCGATGATGAGGTCCTTATCGCGGAACTCAACAGGCTCAAGGATCTGCGGATCATTGCTGGAGATCTCAACACGTTGGTTCTCACTTCTGCCATCTGGAGTTGCAGGATTTGCTGGTTCTTGAGGTAACAACGACCCCTTCACAGCAATACGATCGGATTCGATGCCCCATGTTGACGTGAGGTATGACCGTACGGACTCTGCACGGGCGCGGGAGAGTTCGCGGTTGTTCTGCTCCGGACCAACATTGCTTACGTGACCCTCGAGCGTGATCTTCGAAGCTGGATTCTGCTTCATCCGATAGCCGATCACGTTCAAGAGATTGCGGTAGACGTCGATCTGGTCGCGTGAGAGATCCGTGGTGCGGAAGTCACCTGTCTCACCCGATTCAAGTCTGATCTGTTGCGTCATCGGAAGTTCTGAACCTGACTCAGGGAAGAAGACCTGAGGAAGCAACGGATAACTCTCGATCACATCGAGTTCTTCAACGCGAAGTGCATCAAGGGGGCCTGTGGTTCCATCTGCTCGTCGAGCGATGATCGAGGAACGAAGTCCGGGATTGAACGGACGTGGTATCTCTTGGAGATAGCTCTCCTTGATCGTTGTTCTGCGATACTCTACGTCGCCTTCACGGCGGGACGACACGTCCTCCCTGCTGTCTTGCAATGTTACACGCGGTTCCCGGAGTCCGGTCTTCTCTACGATCACCGTGTCTCGCACGTAGACCGTGTCATTGTTGATCTCTGCCGCGATCGGCGTATACATACCGAATCGCACATTCACGCCGATCTGGAATGATTGAACCTTCCAATCAACATCAGAGACCTGCGTGATCGGAAGGAAGTACCGTACTTCAGGGACGATGGAGATGTTCGAACGTGTTTGAAGTTCATACCCGATACCTACCACAGCATGAAGCTGTAACGAATTCGCATTGGGAATATCTGCCGCAGCCGCGTTACGCACCGTAGTGCCATCAAGGAAGGTATATCCTTCCGGTGCAAGTAGTGTCTCTTTTTGATCGAACGTTGCCGACATCATATACCCGCCCCGCACGCCGGCCGTAAGCCAGAGTAGGTCAAAGAGATGGAGCCCGATGGTTGGCTCAAGGATGATCATTGGAAGATTCGCATCGAGCGCATGTTCAACAGTCACCGGCTGACGTTCTTCGATCGGCACTGGACCATCTGATAGTACCGGTTCATTCCCGATCTGCTCCGTGCTATGGAGCAAGCCCGACATGGAGCTATAGCCGAGGCGCACTTGAAATCGGAGAACATCTGAAAGCGGAAGTTCGAATGAAGCGCCAAATGCCGGACCGATAGATGTGCTGTTGCTATACGATGCACAACATGACGGGAAACCAGGCAATGCACCGAAGTTGGGTGCATGAATGTTGTAATTCAATGCCAGATATCCGCCAACGAGGTACTGTAACGTCTCGGTCTGTCCCGTTTCTTCATTCAACCTGCGGATCTGAGCAGATGCAGTGATCGAAAAAAGGAGAACAGCAACGAGGAGGGAAGAAAAGCGACGAAGGGGCATGTTCTGCATGATCAATGGAGAATAGACAGCGGCAACACACGACGTCTCGTCGGCGTTTGAAGAATGATCTGATACGTCCCCGACGCAAGCGCCCGAACGTCTACGGCAAACGAACGAGGTGTAGCATCTGCCCCACGTACGAACGCATATGTGGCAACAACGTCACCGGTGAGAGTCACAATGTCGATCTGATGTTGACCGCGTTCATACGTATCGGCAACGATCTCGAGCGATTCGGTTGCAGGGTTTGGACGAGCAACGATGGCCAAGGAGCCCGACTTGGTAATGAGTCGAGGACCACCTTCTTCGCAGATATCAAGAGCCAACAGACCATTCTCTGGTCGCACGGACGGCGTTACGTTCGCTGCGGTGATCACAGCGTTTGAGATCTCAAGATCAGTGGTGACAACAGCACCAAGCGTCATGTCGCCGAGGATCTCGCCGATCACCGATTCTGTTGTTCCCGCCGTGAATGACGGGATCTCAAGATCGAGTTCTGTGAAGCCCCCTATCACTTCATTCCGAAGGATGGATCCGGTATTGAGTGTTCGTGCGGCATAGACCGACGAAGCATAACGTACCGTCATCGTGAGCTTACCGTTTGTGATGCTACCGCCACCACTGACGATAGTAGCATAGATCGGAATACGGTAATCCTCAAATGCCGGGCCTACTGTGTCCTTCGGGAGTCTCACCAAGAGCTCAACATTGAGTCGACCTGTTCCGCTCACGGCGATCACGCGTGTGTCTGTGCATGGCTGATCGAAGTTGACGAGGATGGAGTCGAGATACAGTTGTTGTGTGGTTGGTGTAAACGTTACGGTGATCTCTATCGACCCGCCCGGAGCGATGGTGGTAGGCGCGGCCGGTACAGAGGTTACGGTGTAGACGGTTCCGGAAGTGCCACGCATTGCAATGTTTGTGATACGTACCGGTTGAGGTGACGTATTGACGAGGACGAGTTGTTGCGACGTAGCAACGGTGAGGTTCACGGCACCGAATGAAATGCTTCCCGGTGATGCCGGAAGCATTGTACGACGCTCACCCTTGAGTTCAGTAACGATGGAGATCGGAACACCGCCTACACGAATACGAAGCGTAACGTAGGCGGTCTTTATCCCATCGGTCATGGCACGCGGATCGAAGAGAATGTAGATCGTGCGCGACTCACCGGGTGCTACGGTCTGTGAGCCAACAGCGTTCGGATTCTCGATAGTAAAGGCGGCTACGTCCGGACCGGTGAGTGTTACATCGATGAAGTCTAGCGGTACTGCCTGCGTGTTGGTGTACACGATGCTGTCGCGCTTGAACTCACACTCTGCCAAGATCCCAAAGTTGAGGATTGACGGCGCACTGATCGACGGAGAAAGTCCAACAGCACGCACGAGTACGATGATCGTATCCGGACATGGCTGATCCACAAAGAACCGGATCGTGTCCTCAATGGCTCCCTCTGACGTACACGTGTAGGTGAACGTCACGTCTTGGAAGAGCGATGCGTCGACGCCGAATGCTGCAGGTGCAGCGGACGTGCGACTTGGTGCCGTTGATGAGTTTCCGGTAACGTTGATCGTCGTTGTTGAGACGTTAGTATAGCGCTGTGTTGATGACACGCTATTACCAACAAGAACCGATCCAAGATCGATAACTCTCGGTCCCTGTAATTCAGCTGAAACACGAAGTCCAGTGATCGGAACATTGATGCTTGGGACAGACGGGTCATTTGTTCTGATGGAGAAGATGGCCGACTTCAACCCATCCGGCCCTGGCGTTCCGTAGAAGCCTACCACATAGGTCACGTCTTCTCCCGGATCTAGATCGATATCGGAAAGGGGCTGACGGATGACCTTGAATGATGTAGCATCGGGGCCATTGAAGAACGGCGGATAGAGCAACGTTACAACCGTGCTTCCGGCATTTCGTACCGTGATGCTATCAACGAGGGAGTCGCACGAAGTAACAGCACCAAAATTCACCGATGATTTCGACAAAGTAAGTACCGATGCATTGGCGCTGCCGGAGAGAACAAACTCAACCGAGTCCGGACAGCTTCTCGCCGTTGAATCAGTGACGATCTTCCGCACCACGGCACTACTACCAACTGCTGTTGGTTCGTAGGCATAGGTTAAGAGCATCGACGCACCTGGTGCGATCAGTGCAGGCGGCGGTGGCAGTGCTGAGACAAGTCTGAACGGAGCAGGAACGGGAGGAAGAGAAGGGATACTCAGATCACTTGTCCCGGTGTTACGGATCTCCAATGTCAGCTGAGGCGTATCACCAACACGAACTGTCCCGAACTGCCCCGTGCCAATCACAGTGATCGAAGACTCAACACCTTCATGTCTGATCCACAATGTATCTGGAGATGCGCATTCCTTGAGTTGTACCAATACCGGGATCACATTCACACCAAGTCTGCGTGCAAGG
Source organism: Ignavibacteria bacterium (assembly GCA_016707005.1). Classification (NCBI taxonomy): domain Bacteria; kingdom Pseudomonadati; phylum Ignavibacteriota; class Ignavibacteria; species Ignavibacteria bacterium. Next base: position 156,529 of record JADJIQ010000001.1, on the reverse strand, counting down.
AAGGTGATGTTCACCGTTGAGAAGCCAAGTGGTCCGGGAACAACGAATGGAGTGTTTCCATTAGCACCGAGAATGGCCGGACTCGTTGATGTAAAACCAACGATCGTTACCGTTGAAGACCCAAGATTGCGGATCGTGATAGGATCGGTGAACGGACGGCCAACACACAACCTGCCGATGTCGATCGTATCTGCCTGGATCCCGCGCCATGTATAGGTGAAGTCATACGGACGCACATCCACACGGATGGCGATATCGAATGGGTCGGCTCCTGCAGACGTGTCTGAATTCTCAAGTCGGAGAGTTGTGTTGATGATCCCATTCTGTCCGGCCACCGGTGAGAACTCCACTACATAGGCCGTTGAATCAAACGGATAGATCGTATCCGGGAACACTGTTGGTTCAGCGAGGGTGAAGCCCGGTGGTGTTAGGAACGTAGCGGAAGAGATCTCAAGGGGCGATTCACCCTTATTACTGATCCACACGGTATCACGCAGCTTCGATCCCGGACACTGGTAGAGCCCCATATCGAGATTGCGATTACCGGCGATGATGGCTGGACCATAGATGCGAATGATGTTCCATGCCGACTGAGAGAACACGATCTCGGGTTCATCTGTATATGATCCGGCTACGGGATTTGTAACGCGCTGACCCACAGCTACATAGTAGAGCGTGTCCTTGCCGGGCCATGTGATGTTCTGACGCCATGAACCGGATGTACCGGCTTGATAGGCGGAGATCACAGGGCCAAGCTGCCACGGACCGTTCTCCGGCTTGATATAGATCTGTAGATCACTTCCATTGGCGTAGCCGCTGTAGCGATGCTGACGAAGAGAGTTCGTGAGTGTGTCGGTAAGGAGTCCAACCTGCACGGGGATATCCAACGGGATACGTCCTTCGTACCTACGTCTTCCCAGTCCACCGGCAAGATGCCTGCTGTTTGGATTTGGGTTCGGATCCGTTCCGCCTGTTACCTGTGCTGAGAAGAACCCGAACGTAGCGTTATCAAGTCGGGACCCGATGATCGCTCCCCCACCGGAGCCACAACCGCCAAGGATGTCTTCGCGACTCGGAGAGCCACCTCGAGCATAGACTGTAAGGTCAGCCGTCAGATTCGCATGAATAGAAATCGCACCTCCGCCACCGCCGCCGCCACTGGCCTTGTTGGTTACGTCGGGGTTACCACCAGCCCCACCGGAACCACCAGCCAAGGGAACGATAAAGGGATTGCCGTGGATCTTGCCGCCGTGGTCGAATCCACTTTCCGATGCACCGGCTTCGCCATACCCACCCGCTCCGCCACGTCTACCCTCACGAGCCCCCGAGCCGGCGCCGTATTGTCCGGCCGTGACGCAGGTATTGCGTGCATCACAACCCTGACCGCTCTGACCAAACGGATGTCCTGTACCACCGCCGGCGTTTTCATAGGCCGTTGTGGATTCACCGCCGGGCAAACCGTTCAAGGAGGCAGAGCCCCGGGTGTTTGCATTGTTCTTTGCGAGGTCTTCACCCGACCCCGTACCGGGCTTCTGCTTTTCATTCGGGGGAAGGGGCAGACCGTTATTATTAAAACCGCCCGGTCCGCCACCGGTGTATCCATTACCACCGTTCGTTCCGCGCGTTCCGCCACCACTAAGGTTGTGATATCCGCCGGCTCCGCCACCGCCACCTGGACCAGCATCCTGACCAATGGCATCGGCATGGATCTCGGCTGTACCTGCTCCGCGTATCACACTCGGAGAGATCAGGACGAACGGGAGCAAACCTTGGTTACCGGTGGTGTTCGCATCACAATCTCGCAAAGACACGCTGTAGGACTGACCACCAATAAGGACAAGCGAGTCAACGATCATTGCCCCTCTGCGCGATCTCTTACCGAGTTGACCTTCTCCGAGAACACGCTCCGAGATGGTGGCAACACTTCCAAGCGGCCACGGTTTGACGATATAGAACGTATCGATGTTGGATGGAACGCCGTTGATGATCACACGGATCGGAATGCGGAATTCCGGACTCAGCAATTGCCAATCAGCACTGTTTGGTTGAACGAGCGGATCAACGAAGATGTGTGTGGAAATAAGACGTCCGTCCCAGCTCACCACTACCGGACCGATCTTCACCTTGGTGGTGTCTGAACTGCGTTCACATACCACGCGAATGGCATCGCCCGGATTATTGAGAGAGACACCATCAGCCCCATATCCACCATTTGCGGCATGGGGAGCGATGATCTCTACATACGTGGCCATGCGTGTTGTTCCGATATCGGGCATGATGTAGGAAATGCGCGGCTGCGCACTCATCAGTCCAATACTGAACGTTCCACAGACAAGTACAAGGAGGAAGCGGAGGAGGGGGCTCTTCATATCGTCGCAATGACCTTCAGTTCGACGGCGATCGGCGTTGGAAGGGCGCCGATCTCGATCGTTGTCCGGCAGGCATCTACGCCTGCGAAATGTTCTGCATAGAGTTTGTTGAACACAGGAAAATCGTTCTTCATGTCGGTCAAGTAAACCTGCACGTCGATGATATTCTCCCAACGTGACCCGGCATCCTCGATGATGTATCGAATGTTCCGGAACACACTCAAGGTCTGTTCAGTGATATCATGGTCAAGAATGGTGCCATCTTCAGTGAGCGTAACGCCAGGGATCACCTTTGTCCCTCGTTCACGCGGACCTACTCCGCTGAGAAACAGGAGGTTCCCTACTCTGCGAGCATGTGGGTACGCACCTACGGGTTCCGGTGCACGATCGGAATTGATGACGATCTTATCCATTCAAACCTGAAGACAAATGTTCTTGGGTTCTGTAAAGAAGCGCAGTGCTTCGGTTCCGCCTTCGCGTCCAACGCCACTGCTTTTCACGCCTCCAAAGGGCGTACGGAGATCTCGGTTGAGCCAGGTATTCACCCAGACGATGCCGGATTCCAACCGATGGGCTGTGCGGTGAGCACGTCCAACATTGGTCGTCCATACTGATGCAGCCAGACCATACATGGTAGAGTTGGCCCATGTGATCACTTCATCCTCTGTATCAAAGGGCATGATGGTAGCAACCGGTCCAAAGATCTCTTCTTGGTTCACTCGGCAGGCTGCATCCAATCCCTCGATTAGTGTGGGTTCAACGAAGAAGCCCCTTGCACATCGTCCGTCAGGGATCACACGTTTACCACCAAGGATCACACGTCCACCTTCTGCTTGAGCCAGCTCGATGTATCCGAGCACCTTATGCATGTGGGCTTCGTTGACAAGTGCACCAAGCCGGGTCTCTTCCAAGAGCGGGTCACCAACAACGAACTTCTTTGTCTCCTTGATAAGTGCATCGCGGAAGGTCTCGTACACACCACGTTGCACAAAGATCCTCGATCCGCAGAGGCAGATCTCTCCTTGATTGGTGAAGGCCGCTCGAGCCACCATCCGAGCTACGTGGACAGCATCCACATCATCATAGACGATGGTAGGGTTCTTTCCGCCGAGCTCGAGCGAAAGCTTCTTGAACATCGGTGCCGCAACAGCTGCGATGGCCTTGCCTGTTACTGTGCCGCCTGTGAACGAGATCGCCTTGATATCCGGATGTGCCACGATGGCAGCTCCACATTCGGCGCCGAGACCATGGACGATGTTGAGAACACCCGGAGGAAGTCCGGCATCCGTACAGATCTGACCAAGCATGAAGGCCGTCATCGGTGTGAGTTCACTCGGCTTGGCAACCACCGTATTCCCGGCCGCGAGGGCCGGTGCGATCTTCCATGTGAAAAGGTAGAGCGGAAGATTCCAGGGAGAGATACAACCAACAACGCCAATGGGCTGTCGGGTCGTATAGTTGATCGTGTTTTCGTCGGTCTGATACGCATCCGTATGCGTGTGCAGGATCTCCGTAGCAAAGAACGCCATGTTGTCGATGGCGCGAGGGATATCCATACTGCGAGCCAGGGAAAGGGGCTTTCCTTGGTCCGTTGACTCCGCAAGCGCCAGATCATCGAGATGGAGTTTGATCCGTCTCGACACCTCCAAGAGGATCTCGGACCTCGCCTTGGACGTCATCCGTGACCAAAAAGGGAATGCTTCCCGGGCAGCATTGACCGCCGCGTCGATATCGATCTGGGTGCTCCGTGCCACGAGCGAATACACTTCGCCCGTAGACGGGTTCACATTCTCGATCCACACGTCGCCGACAGGATCGCAGTAGTGCCCGTTGATGTAGTTTCTGATATGCAACATGATGTGATCCCTAGACTTGCGAATATACCGTATGTTCGGGGATGCAGTTCAGCGTAGCGATACGGATGTACCTCACCGCGCTCGATGTTGAGAAGGCCTCGAGTGAGCACACCGTTTTGGCCTATGCCAAGGCCTTGGAACAGTTCCAGGCCTTTTTGGAGGAATCCTGGGGCTCAGAGCCCGCCGTTGCCGATATCAAGGAGGCAGACATCCGCCCCTTCCTTGGCTGGCTTCACGATAAGGGGCTTGCCAAACGTTCCCTTCGCATGAAGCTGGCAGCCGTACGGAGCTTCTTCAAGTTCCTTGTACGCTCGGGAGAATTGGACCACAATCCGGCCTCGCTGCTTACCTCGCCCAAGATCGACAAGAAACTCCCCTCCTTCCTGCAACAGAAGGAAGCCGATGATCTCTGGGACGTCTTTGATCTGACAACCGTGAGCGGAAGACGGGACCGCGCACTCTGTGAATTGCTGTACGGATCCGGCCTGCGTTTGAGCGAAGCCCTGCAATTGGATCTGGGCGACATCAATATCCGACAACGAACCGTGCGGGTAGTCGGCAAGAGGTCCAAAGAACGCGTCGTCCCGGTCACACAAGAGAGCATCAAGAGTATCGACCTCTACCTCGAAATGCGGGGTCAACTAGCCCCCTCCCCAGAAGACCCAGCCCTCTTCCTCGGAGACAGAGGTAAACGTCTCACCAGCGTGAGCGCATGGCGCATAGTGAAACGCTCCCTAGGCACCATCACCGAAGCCCAGCGGAAGAGCCCTCACATGCTCCGGCATTCCTTTGCTACACACCTCCTCGATAACGGCGCAGACCTCTCCGCCGTGAGCGACATGCTCGGTCACTCCTCCCTCTCCACAACCCAGATCTACACCCACGTCAGCGTGGAACGGTTGAAGGACGCGTATAAGAAGGCGCACCCGAGGTCGGAGTAAGGGGCGTTCGTCACCCCGAGCGAAGTCGAGGGGCGAAGAGGTCCCTCGTCGCTCCGCTCCTCGGGATGACGCTGTCGTCTCGCTTTTCTATACTTAGAGAAGAATCGAGAGTAGCGTCATCCCGAGGAGCGGAGCGACGAGGGACCTGACGTTCGCTATTCGCTATTCGCTATTCGCTATTCGCTGTTCCTGTTTCGCTATTTTTACGCATGCGTCTCTCCGTTATCGGGTCCGGTCATCTCGGATCCATCCATGCTCGACTTCTTGCTCAGAACCCAGATGTAACGCTTGTAGGCGTTGTAGACCCCGATGAAACAAGGGGTTCTGCCGTTGCCTTGGAGCATGGGGCACAGTGGTATCCGGATCTTCCGTCGATGCCGGACGTGGATGCGGTGGTGATCGCAGCGCCTACGTTGCTGCATCATTCATTGGCGATCGACTGCCTTTCGAGGGGCTTTCATTGCTTCATTGAGAAGCCCGTAACGGCAACGTATTCTGAGGCGCAGGACTTGATGCGTCGTGCAGAAGCAACGGACCGACTGATCCAGGTGGGTCACGTTGAGCGTTTCAATCCGGCCATTCGCGCACTTGCGGCTTACAATGTGTCGCCTCTGTTCATTGAGGCGCACCGATTAGCCCCCTTCAAACCTCGTGCAATAGATGTGAGTGTGATCCACGATCTGATGATCCACGATATCGATCTTTTGTTGTGGATGACGGGTTCGGAGATCGTGGACATCCAGGCAACGGGTGTTGCAGTGCTTACGGATACCCCGGATATCTGCAATGCGCGACTGACCTTCGCCAATGGCTGTGTGGCAAATGTGACGGCTTCTCGCATTTCCGCGAAACCAATGCGTAAGGTGAGGGTTTTTCAGAAGGACAGCTACGTGTCGCTGGATCTTGCTACCGGTGCAGTGGAGCTCTATCGTTTGATCGAGACCAATGCCCTGGAGCCAAGTCATCAAGTGCCGCTTGGGACTGTGAACACCGGTCACGGAGACAAGGTGATCGTTTACGACACACCTACTGTTGAATCCGTGAACGCCATTGCCGAGGAACAACGCTCGTTCTTGGAGAGTATTCGCACGGGTTCGAATGCAGCGGTCACTCTTCACGACGGAGCACAAGCTGTACGCATCGCAGAATGGATAGACGATCTGGTACGACAATGACCCTAGCAGCGCGGTTCTCCGCGCTTGTTGTGGTTGTACTCTATGGTTCAGTCATCATCACTGCGCAGTCAGAAACAAGTGACTTTGCACGCATCGGTCACGCCGGCTTCATCCTTACCACGGCCACTGATTATCAATGTGTCGGCATCAACCCTGCCAACCTCGGATTCGTGCCGGAAGCTCAGATCTTCTCTCTTGCCACTCCGATGATGGGCGGATCCGAACGCCGACGTCGAGATTGGGCCTTCACAGCCATCGAAGGGGGCTTCTCCGCCCACAGCAATGCTCTTGCACGTGGAGATATCTTCGACCTGATGTTTCAATCTAGCAGCGGCACATTCACATCGGCACAGAAACAGGCTGCAGTTGAGGCGTTCTCCGATGGAGGCATGCGCTTCAATGCAGATGTGATCGCTATCGGTGCATCTTACCAATCTCAAGACTTCGGTGGCTTTGCTCTAACCGTACGAGAACGCGCAACGGGAACATTCATCCTTAATGATGAAGCTGCGAACCTCATCTTCAAGGGAAGAGACTCTCCGTATTTCGATTCCTTGGCAGTGAATTGGAATGGTGATTCTGTTGCCTTCGCCACCGCACCAAAGTATTACTCCGAACTCTTCGATGGCACGGTGCTTTCCATGTTGTGGTTCCGAGAGTTCGCCGGATCGTATGGACTGAAGATCCTGGACGTGGCCGGTGTAAAGGTCTATGCCGGCGCAACGGTAAAGTACTTTGAATCCTACGCCTATCTCGATGCACGAGTACAACAAGCATCGTTCGTTGCTCGCAGTGCCCTAAGCCCCTTCTTCGGCATCAACTACGGGAAGGCCACAACTCCGTCCGTGATCCCCGGCAGTGCACTTGCTCCGATCGGTACAGGGTGGGGATTGGATGTGGGTGCAACGGTGGAGTTCGATCGGTGGACGTTGAGTGCATCGATTGTTGATATGGGCAAGATGGTGTTTGACGGCAACGTCTACAATGCGGGCGATACGATCCTCAATGGACTGTCGAGCACAGGATTCGATGGCTACAACATCTTCAATGAAGCACAGAAGATCACGGGTGACGGAGAGTTCTTCAAATGGGAAGGACTTCAGTCGGCCGATGCGGAACTTCCAACACGTATCAAGTTCGGAGCATCGTTCTTCTATAGTTACCGACTCCAGTTTGGCATCGATGCGGTTGCCTCACTCAACACCACAGCCGGTTCAATGAGTCAGCCCGTTGTGAGCGGCGGAGCAAACTATCGAGCAACTCCATGGCTCAAACTCGGCATCGGCATCGGCGGCGGAAGCAACATGGGCGTCTTTGTCCCAGTCTCCATCCTCTTCTCCGTCTTCGACGGCTTTTGGGAGATGGGGCTTACCTCACGCGATCTTGTTACCTACCTCGTGAACAAAACACCCGTGGTGTCACTTGCCACGGGGTTTCTTCGTTTCAGGATCTGACGCCGCTCTACCACGCATAGGCTTCCGGGGCCTGATTGCCCGGACCGGGCCAGATAACGTCGAGTTTGGCCAGAACCTCCGGCGTGAGCTGTACGTCAAGCGTGCGGACATTTGCATCGATCTGTTCAACCGTGCGCGGTCCGATGATGGGAGTTGTTACTCCATCGCGCTGGAGGATCCACGCAAGGGCAACATCGGCATAGTCCATGCCGATCTCACGGCAGAGTGCTTCGTAAGCTTCGATCTGCGGACGTTTCTTTTCTGCGGCAGCGATGAGTTGAGGACGCTTTCTGCGAACGGCATCGTCTACAGAGAAGATCCCGCACAACAAGCCCCCTGCCAGCGGACTCCATGGGATCATAGCCATTCCATACGCCTTTGCTGCGGGGATCACTTCGAGTTCGATGTGACGATTATACAGCGAGTACACACTCTGTTCGCTAACGAGTCCGAGGAAGTATCGGTTCTTTGCGAGTTCGTTTGCCTGCGCAATGTTCCATGCCGCAAAATTCGATGAGCCAACGTAGAGGATCTTTCCTTCGCGAACGAGTTGTTCCATTGCTTGCCACACCTCATCCCATGGTGTGGAACGATCGATGTGGTGCATCTGATAGATATCGATGTGGTCCGTCTTCAGTCGGCGCAGCGAATCTTCACATGCCTTGCGGATATGATAGGCGGAACAACCGCGGTCGTTCACACCATCCCCCATCTGACCGTACAGTTTTGTGGCCAGGACGATCTTATCTCTGCGTGATGGATCTTCTGTCAACCAATTACCGATCACTTCTTCGGTTCTGCCCTTCCCCTTATCCCAGCCATAGACATTGGCCGTGTCAAAGAAGTTGATACCGTGCTCCAGGGCTCTGGACATCACTGGGAAAGAGTCTGCTTCCTCGATCCAGTAGCCAAAATTCATGGTTCCGAGACAGAGTTGCGACACCTTAAGGCCGGTTCGGCCGAGTTGGACGTAGTTCATAGGCGAAGATAAGGCTGGAAGGGACCCTCCTCGCTTCGCTCGCAGGGTGACGCGGCTACACTTCACTCAATGGACCCTCCTCGCTTCGCTCGCAGGGTGACGCTCGGCGCTTCGCTTGCAGGGTGACGCCCGGCGCTTCGCTCGCAGGGTGACGCTCGGCGCTTCGCTTGCAGGGTGACGCCCGGCGCTTCGCTCGCAGGGTGACGCTCGGCGCTTCGCTTGCAGGGTGGGGCCCGGCGCTTCGCTTGCAGGGTGACGCCCGGCGCTTCGCTCGCAGGGTGAGGCCCGGCGCTTCGCTTGCAGGGTGACGCCCGGCGCTTCGCTCGCAGGGTGAGGCCCTCCTCGCTACGCTCGCAGGGTGACGCGTAGTGCCTATTCGTACGACGTAGGGTAATTGAAGAACGGCGGTTGGAGTGATAACATTTTAGGATTGCGACTCTCGATAAGGGCCAACTTTCTAGCACGAGCGTATTCTTTGATTTGCTTCTCCCTTCGAATAGCATCGACGATCTTATCGAAATACTCGACATAGACAACGTCGCAAATATTATATCTACCACAGAAGCCATCGCCCGCTAATTCTGCGCGATGCTCTAATCTGCGACGCATTAGGTTGTTGGTAACGCCAACATAAAATGTTGTGCGGTTCTTGTTGCTCATGATATAGATGCAGTTTCTCTTCATGCTCAGATAGTGCTCTTCAGCACCCAAAACGTGACGCAGCCGCGTCACCCTGCGAACGTAGTGAGGAGGGAAGCGTCACCCTGCGAACGTAGTGAGGAGGGACCCTGCGAGCGTAGCGCCACGCGTCACCCTGCGAACGTAGTGAGGAGGGACCCTGCGAGCGTAGCGCCACGCGTCACCCTGCGAACGTAGTGAGGAGGGACCCTGCGAACGTAGTGAGGAGGGAAGCGTCACCCTGCGAACGTAGTGAGGAGGGACCCTGCGAGCGTAGCGCCACGCGTCACCCTGCGAACGTAGTGAGGAGGGACCCTGCGAGCGTAGCGCCACGCGTCACCCTGCGAACGTAGTGAGGAGGGACCCTGCGAACGTAGTGAGGAGGGAAGCGTCACCCTGCGAACGTAGTGAGGAGGGACCCTGCGAGCGTAGCGCCGAGCGTCACCCTGCGAGCGAAGCGAGGAGGGACTCACCCTGCGAGCGAAACGCAGCCGCGTCACCCTGCGAACGTAGTGAGGAGGGACCCTGCGAGCGCAGCGCAAGCGTCATCCTGTGAACGTAGTGAGGAGGGACCCTGCGAGCGTAGCCAGCGTCACCCTGCGAACGTAGTGAGGAAGGACCCTGCGAGCGTAGCGCCGAGCGTCACCCTGCGAACGTAGTGAGGAGGGACCCTGCGAGCGTAGCGCCGAGCGTCACCATAGGGCCTTATCTTTGCGAATGCACTACCCCTTCTCCTCCATCGAAAAGAAATGGCAGTCCTATTGGGGCGCCGAAGACATCTATGCCGTGTCTGATGACATGTCGAAGCCGAAGTATTACGTGCTCGATATGTTTCCGTATCCGTCCGGACAGGGTCTTCATATCGGTCATCCGGAAGGATATGCCGCAACAGATATCGTTAGCCGGTTCAAGCGAATGATGGGGTTCAATGTTCTCCATCCGATGGGTTTCGATGCCTTTGGCCTCCCCACGGAACGTCAGGCCATGACGGAGAACATTCACCCGGCGCTCATCACGGAACGCAATGTCTCAACATTCACACGTCAGCTCAACGCGCTCGGCTTCGATTATGATTGGGCTCATTCGGTCAACACCACGTCGCCCGACTACTATCGTTGGACGCAGTGGATGTTCCTCACGATCTACAATTCGTGGTACGACAGAGCAGAGCAGCGCGCACGTCATATCGATGAGCTGCCGATCCCGTCCGACATCACGGATCCGCTCGAACAAGATCTCTATCGCGACGAACACCGCCTTGCCTTCATCGCCAACATCCCTGTGAACTGGTGCGAAGCACTGGGCACTGTGTTGGCTAATGAAGAGGTGGATGAGTGGAAGGGCAAGGGCTATACGGTAGAACGCAAGCCGATGCGTCAGTGGATGCTGCGTATCACTGAATATGCGGACCGACTCTTGAGCGGCCTGGACAAACTTGATTGGCCTTCGTCAACACTCGAAATGCAGAAGCATTGGATCGGCCGCAGTGACGGGGCTGAGATCAACTTCCCTATTCAAGGGGCTTCTCACAGCGTGTTGGTCTTCACAACACGTCCAGATACGGTCTTTGGCGCAACCTACCTCGTCCTCGCCCCGGAACATCCGATCGTTGAACACATCGTTGCCGAGGATCAACGCGGTCACGTTCTCACCTACCGCGAAGCTGCCTCACTCAAGAGCGATCTTGAACGCACTGAACTCAACAAGTCGAAGACCGGCGTCTTCACGGGCGCCTATGCTACGAATCCGGCATCGGGGTGAACAGATCCCGATCTGGATCGCGGACTATGTCCTCGCGCATTACGGCACGGGTGCTATCATGGCAGTGCCGGGTCACGATGAGCGCGACCACGAGTTCGCCGCATCGTTCGGTCTTCCGATCACACAGGTCGTTGCACCGCAGAACGGTTCAGAGATCGACATCCTTGCCGGTGCCTACTCTGAATATGGTGTAAGCACTCATTCTGCGAATGAGCATGTGTCACTGAACGGTCTCGCAACGGAAGACGCGATCCAACGAACGATCACGTGGTTGGAGTCGTCCGGTATCGGGAAGGGTCGAGTTCAATATCGTCTTCGCGACTGGCTCTTCTCCCGTCAACGCTATTGGGGCGAGCCGATCCCGATCATGTTCTTCGAAGACGGTACTCGCCGCGCACTCGATCCGGATGAACTTCCGTTGCTGTTGCCAGATGTTGACAGTTTTCAGCCGGCCGGGACGGGTGAGTCGCCCCTTGCCACTGTTGCATCGTGGATGAATTTCGTTGACAGCAAGACGGGCAAACGGGCACGCTTTGAAACGAACACGATGCCTCAATGGGCAGGATCTTGTTGGTACTTCCTGCGCTACATCGATCCTGATAACTCGTCATCCTTTGTCGATCCTGCCAAGGAACGATATTGGATGGGTCCGGACGGAGTGGATCTCTACATCGGAGGGAGCGAACACGCCGTACTTCACCTGCTCTACGCGCGCTTCTGGCACAAGGTGATGTTCGATCACGGCTATGTGTCAACGCCGGAGCCGTTCAAACGACTCTTCCATCAAGGACTTATCCTGGGTGAAGACGGAAGGAAGATGTCGAAGTCGCTCGGCAATACACTGAACCCCGACGATGTTGTTGCCTCACACGGAGCCGACGCGTTGCGTCTGTTCGAGATGTTTCTTGGTCCACTCGAAGCATCGAAACCATGGAACTCAACGGGCATTGATGGTATCTCTCGCTTCCTCAATCGTACATGGCGCTTGATCGTCACCGAAAAGGGAACGCTCTCTCCTGCCGTGCAGGATGTTGAACCAACACCGGAACAGGATCTGGTGCTGCACACAACCATCAAGAAAACGCGCGAAGACATCGAGGCGTTGAGTTTCAATACGAGCGTTGCGCAGTTTATGATCTTCGTGAACGAATACACTCCTGCAACATTACGTCCACGTAAGGCGCTGATGTCGTTTGTGCAGTGCCTCGCCCCCTTTGCACCATACATCGCAGAAGAACTCTGGCATGTGTTGGGCGGAGAAGGATCGGTGCATCTTTCAACCTTCCCTACGTACGATGAAGCAAAGCTCGTTGCCGATAGCGTGGAGATCGTTGTCCAGGTGAGCTCCAAGATCCGCGGCAAGATCGTTGTACCGCAGAATACCGATTCAGCAACCATGGAAGCACTCGCATTGGCTGATGAGGGAGTGCAAAAACATATCGGTGGAAAAGAGATCCGCAAGACGATCGTCGTACCGGGTAAACTCGTGAACTTCATAGTTGGATGATCATGTTCAAACTCCTTGCGGTTAGTGTTCTGTGTTCTGCTCTGACGTTCTGTGCTACTGCGCAGGACGTTTGGTTCGGCGGACCATTCAAGGTTGGAGCTACTCCGCAAAAGGAACTCCCTGAAGCATCGGGCATGGTAGCCTCCACTACCAACCCTGATGTCTTGTGGATGCACAATGACTCCGGCGATGAACCTACCCTCTATGCCGTTACGCTTAAAGGCGGCGTCATGGAGAAGTTCACGCTTCCAAAAGCAACTGCGCGTGACTGGGAAGACATGGCCTATGGTCCGGGTCCGGAACCAGGGAAGATGTACCTCTATGCCGGCGACATTGGTGATAACGAAGGCAAACGCCAAAACATCACCGTCTATCGTCTGCCGGAGCCCGATCTCTCCCGCAAGAAGTCCGACCGCACAACACAATCACTTACCTACGACACGTTCATGTTCACCTATCCCGATGGTGCGCGTGATGCAGAGGCGTTGATCGTGGACCCACTCACACAGGACATGTACATCGTAAGCAAGCGCGACAAAAAGTGTCGCATCTATCGTGCGGCCGCACCACACGTTTCCGGCACCACACGCAAACTCGAGTTCGTTACCGCGCTGCCGATGAATCTCTTCACGGCCGGAGACATTTCCCACGACGGATCGCAGATCCTCCTCAAGAACTACCTCTACGTCTGGCACTGGACACGCAACGGCAAGGAGCCCCTTACCGAAACCTTCAAACGCGAAGCAACTCGCATTACCTACATGCCGGAAGAACAAGGCGAGGCCATCTGCTTTACGCCAAAGGATGATGGATTCTATACCACCTCCGAGCGTGAGGAAGGGGGCGACACAGCACCCATCTATTTCTATCCGCGTGTGAAATCTGCTCGTGAAGTATCAACAACACGCGATGCAAAGATCCCGCAGATCTCTGTAACGCCATCAGAAGACACTCCGGGGATCTACAATCTCCGCTATGTGATCCCCGAAGTATCGCGTGTGACAGTCACCGTCCACAACAGCATCATGATCAAGATCCTCGACGTCGCAACCGAATCAGGTGAATCCGGCGTGCAAGAACGAGAGATCGACCTCATCGATCAACCATCCGGCACGTACGTGGCTGTGGTGAAGACAAATGGGGTTACGGTGATGTGTCCGATCGAACACTTGGCTCGTTGAGCGGCTTTTTAAGCGCCTTCCAGAGGCTTGTTAAGCGCCTTGTTCAAGCGCCTTCTTCAAGTGGCTTGTTAAGGCTGATCTTGCAGAAGGCGCTTAACGAAGGCGCTTAACGAAGGCGCTTGAAGAAGCCCTTGAACAAGGCGCTTGATAGCCAGAGAAAGGCGCTCAAAGAGCCGGTGATCACGACTGCCGTTGGGATAGACGTAAGGTCTCCCATGTAGCCGATGAATGGGGCCATGATGAGGAAAATAAAGCGCATACCGAGTTGGCGGAGGCTGAGCACGGTTGCGCGTTGACCGCTCGTTACGCGTTTGTTGAGGTCGTTGTTCACGATGGGATTGAGGAGTCCGCGTGAGATGTACATCACGGCAAGCAGCCCGGCGGTGATCATGCTTGGCCAGAGTCCGGCGATGATGCAGGACAGGCTGACGGCGACAATCAGAATAGCCAACATCGAGTTTGTACTGATGCGATCTGCAACAATGTGTGCACGGATGGACACAACACCAACAAGCGCATTGCCGGAAGCCCACAATACTCCAAAGAGAGCCACAGGGATTCCTACATACGTCCAGTACGGTTGAATGAGCCAGACCATGGTAAGTGTGGTTGCTGACAGGACCGATGACGTGATGATGAGGGAGCGAATATGTGTGTCGTGAAGAAAGACGCGCGAAAGGATCTCCTTCATCTCCTGCCATCCGGCCTTATGTCCTGCCCGTCTGTGCAATGATGGTTCGATGAGCATCACCGATGCCACGATCGGCACAAGCATCCACACAGCCTGCACGTAGAATGGAAGATGCAGACTCACGGCGGCAAGCGCGCCGCCGATCACCGAGGCACCGGCCTCGGAGAAGTTTGCGTAGGACATTTGAGCCCCCTCTTCCTTCAACGACTGTTCCGTGTGACCCAGCTCAAGAAGTGAATCGTAGAGCATGGCAGAGTCCGTTCCGCTCATGAAGGACATTCCAACTCCCAGGAACGCCTCGGCAATGAGGAACTCGCTGAAGGATGCGGCCACAACGTAGCAAGCCCATCCGCAGAGTGCGAGGATGGTGCCGATGATCATCGTTTTGCGTCGGCCAAGCACGTCACTGAAGTAACCGCTCGGAACCTCGATCACAACCATCGTCACGGCGAAGATCGCTTGCAGGAGCATCACGTCCTGCATACTCAGACCATGGTGACGGTAGTAGACCACCAACACCGGTATGGTGAACAAGGCCATGTTCGCCACACGGAGGAGTCGGAGGAGGTAGATGTTTCGTTGTAGTCGTTTCGTTCTCATACAATTCACCGAAAAAGCAAAGAGGCGATCACTCTCGGAAAGTGACCGCCTCTTATGCACGTACTTGGAGCTTCGTTCTAGTGCTGCGCGGTCCTGTCAGTTTCGATATGCACAAATGCGTCCACGCCAAGAGGCTTGACGCAAACGTTCGTTGTTGTAACGGGAATCGATGGTTGACAGAATGAGCGCATGAAAAGTCAGCAGCAATTGTCGTGCCGATATTTTCATTTCAATGCTTTTGTACTTTCATTTTGTGTCGGCTAGGTCGCTAACTCAGGAGATTTTGAATTCGTATGTTGTTTTTCAGATTCGCAACCGGGGGTTCAACTGGTCTCATCATTTCGAATTGTAAGCTTCATTCTGCTATCTCTTTTAGCGGTTCAAATCGCTTTGCTTGAGGTCCATGCCCAGCAATCTGATTCTGCTTTCATTCGGTACTCAACCCTTGCGGCATATCCATATTCAACGATCACTTCAGCAACGTCGAATACATCTCACGTGGTCTTAACAACGTCGTCGGGTGAAGTCTTCACGATGGATCCTGACGACGGTTTGTTAACCGCACTGCCACCAGTCGTAGGCCCGATACCGATCGATGTGATCATACATGGCTCTGCGAACTGGCTTGTCCTTGCGGACAATTCTGTACGGATACTTGACACGGTATCACGGGAATGGCACGACCCTTATGGCTATCCAATAAACGGATACTCGTTCAATGTGAAGGGAGAACTTTGGATAGCTCGGGGGGAGCACTTTGTGAATGTCGCCCCAGCGGGCAGCTCACTGGATTCGGTCCTTATTGTCCTTTACGACCCAGCCGCTCGACCACTCACCTTCGTTGCTAACAATGAAAGCCAAGTTTACGCGCATATTGGAGATTCCATCATCTACGTAAAGAGCGCTGATCGAGTCGACACTATAAACGTGTCATGGCTTGGATTTGTGCTTTCGCTCGTGGAGCTGGGAGATGGATCCGTTCTTGTGCTTTCAACAACTGGGGTGACTGGGGTGTTGAACCCTGAACAACCTTCTGTATCGAGTCTCACCGAGGCATTTGGATTGGGATTCATCCCATGGCACACTGTCTATAGTGGAGACTCCGAACGTGTAGTTACCGTAATGTCAACTCATACGTTTGGCAACTCGGTTTTTGAGATTCGCTCAAAAAGTGACATTCAGACAGTCCCCATCGACACAACTGAAATCAGACGGTTAGACAAAGGTGTTTTCACCAAGAAAGGACGATGGCACTTGTTCCGCGGGGGGACAAGACAGAACCTCGACAATGGACTTAAGATCAGTGGGTATGTAACCCCTTCAAACATCGCTACCGGACTTCCCCACACAACCTGGTCGATGTTGGACAATGATTACGTAGCGTCGTTTCGATACAACGATACTCTTGTACTCTTTCGCTCTCCACAGGAGTCGCGTAAAGTTGACATCTCTAAGATCCGGACACTAGACATTGGCAATGTCATATTTCTCATCCACGATAAGCGATCGATAAATGCAGTTTGCTATCGAGGTATTGCTGTTTCAAACGATTCCGGTTCTTCTTGGAAGTCGGTTGTGATCGCCGACTTCGGTAGGGTGAATCGCGCTTTTAGACACGTCGATACGCTTCTTGTCATTGGTAATGATTCCGTCTTTCAAAGCGTGGACGGTGAGCATTGGTCGACAATGCCATGCAAACCCGTTTTCAATGAATACGGACTACAGCTGTCCTCCGACCAACTAATTCTGATGCACGGTTGGGGAGTCGATATCTATTCTTCGAAGTCGAATGGAGAACCACACTTTCGCTTAGATCAGGTGTATGACCGCCCACCACATGTACTTCTTGGTAGTGATAGCAAGGGGTTCACGTTGCTGTCATTTCAAGAGCCAGACGCGGAAGGCAGCATTCCTAGAGGATTCCTCAGAGTAGCATCCGTTTCGGGCATTTCTGAAGAGAAGTACATCCAATGGCCGAAAGGTCTTTTTCGTGCAGACTCACGATGCTACGGAAGAAAGTTTGGAGACACCATTACAGTCGTTGATCTCAAGCATTCCATCATTGTGATGTTCTTGCGGGACAGCGTGTTTCGCACCTACAGGTTCAATCCGGGATCATTGAGGCCCTTCGATAATCACCCAATTGGCAAGCTGTTTGAGCTTAAGTTCACGAATAGTAGAAATCTCGTCTATAGATCGGCCAATTCACTAGTTGAACTTCATGTTCAGATAGAGGACCAGCCGATCAGTGGTGTTGAGGAGATCTTGTTTGCCCAAATTCACAATGCTTATCCTAATCCTGCATCAAGTGTGCTTCATGCTGATCTTGGTTTTCTTCAAGGGGCGGGGTCGTCTTTCAAGGTTGGGCTCTACTCTATTGATGGCCGAAGTCTGATCAGAGAGTCCTTCGTGTCTAGAACAACTCTTGGGCAAGAGCGAATCATCGTATCTCTAGACATTGGGAACGTACCAAACGGGCCCGCCATACTTACCGTGAGCAATGGTGTCCACAACCATGCAACTCTTGTCTTCATCAAGAAGTAGCATTGTTGCCGTTTGTTCTCGGCTGGGCCGTCAATGATCCGATCATCATGATCAAGGCGCAGAGGATGATGACTTGAATGACCAAGGATCGGCTGACAATATCAAGATGGTACGATAGTGGCAGGCCAAGGAAGAGTAGGATCGTGATCAATCCACGCGGGGCGATGAAGAGTAGTGGCAACAAGGGCTGTCGCACGGAAACGAGCGTGATGGCTCGTAGGGCGAAGATGGTTGCTACTACTCCTAACGACCAGAGAATCGCGCTTCCGTCAAGTAGCTCCGCGGTTTCTATCACGAAGCCGAAGAGAAGGAAGAAGAGTGCACGAATCAGGAAGGTGACTTCGCCTATGATGTCATGGAAACTGTGAACTTCTCGATCTCGTTGGTCCTTACCGATCTTATTTATTCGCGATACAAACGTCAGCTGGTCGAGATTTCCAAGGAAGAGTCCGAAGAACAGGATGAAGATCAAGGCCGGCAGGTGGAATTCCTTTGATACGGCATAGATGAGGAGGATGGCCAAGGTGATGGGGATGTACTTCACGCGGTGACTGATCCGTGCAAGCAACATCCCAAGCAGTACGCTCGCAGCGAGGGAGATCACGATCATCAACAGGAATTCTCCAATGAAGTCGAACACGGAGACGTAGTCGATGTTGTCGTTGACCGTGATGAAGTTGAAGAAGATCACGCCAACGATGTCAGAGATACTGCTCTCGTAGACCACAAATTCTCTGTCGGACTTCTTGAATGCCGCAGCCGTGGGAATTGCGACAGCACTGGAGATCACAGAAAGCGGAATGGCATTGGCAAGACAATGCTGGAATCCGGCCCCGGTTGCCCATTGCAGCGCAAACGCAAAGAGGAACGAGAATGCCAGAAGCGGAAGAACAGAGACCAGAGTGGCCCGTCCAATGAATGGCAGCTGTTCTCGCCGTACCTCCAGGTCAAGAGCCCCTTCCAACACGATCAGCACCAACCCTATCGTCCCGAACACCGGCAATGCCATGGAGAGATCGGGGAGCTGAATACCAAAGATCCCAGCTACGACCTTGACCACGAATCCAAGTCCGATCAGGAGAATGACCGATGGAATCTTCGACCGACGAGACGTGAGATCAAAAACGTACGCCAAGAGCAACAGCGTACACGTCGCGATAATGATCGGCATTGTCATGGAGGATCCTCAGTTAGCCTTCACTAGAATCGCATTTTATGCAATATTGAGTGCTTCACCTATCGAGATCTTCTATGCGCCACGTCGTAGCAACGTTCGTTCTCATCATAAGTACCATCACGGTATCGGCCCAAGATCCCATGCAGGTCAGGCTTGCTGATGTCTGCACAATGATCAGTGGGAAGAGCCTACGGTTCGACACGGTCTTCACCACCGAGTTCCTACAGAAGGTGCCACCGATGCAGCTCACCATGGTGGTGCAGCAACTCACGAAGGAATCAGGAGGATGTGTCTCAACTCGCATTGTTGAGAGTTCCGGTGCATTCCGTGCCAAGGCAGAGGCGGTTACAACAAATGGCTATGCTATTCCGATCAACATCTCGATCACGGAGAAGCCCCCTCACAGGATCGATGGACTGTTTCTCAAGCCGCCGGTGAAGATGTCGGCCGATCTCACCACGATCATGGCAGATCTGAAGAAGCTACCCGGATCCACATCCCTGTATGCTAAAAATCTCACCACCGGCAAGGTGATCGCCCAATCCGACACGGCCCTCTACCTCCCTACCGGCTCGTCGTTCAAGCTCTGGATACTTGGGGAGTTGACTCGATCCGTTATTGCCGGTGAACATCGGTGGGATGAGGTGGTGTTGCTCGACTCCAACCGCTATTCCCTTCCGTCGGGTGTGATGCAGTCATGGCCTCATGGGGCTCCTGTTACCTTACATACCCTTGCCTCACAAATGATCTCCATCAGCGACAACACAGCAACCGATCTGCTGCTGCATCATCTCGGACCGGAGAAGGTGGAGCGGATGGTTGCCGCAATGGGACATTCGAAGCCGGAGATGAATGTACCGTTCATGTCGACGCGACAGCTCTTTGTCCTCAAATTCAGCGACAGTGCACGCAGAGCTCATACCTACCTCTCGCTCGATCAAGCACAACGTCGAGCAATGTTGGATGAGATCACGCGAACCGTCCCCTTGAGCGCCGTGAACTTCATCGATACCACGGTTCTGCCAGATAAACTGGAGTGGTTCGCGCGCACCCCCGACCTCGTTCGTACCATGGATCGGCTTCGCATTCTCTCGGAAGATCCCAAGGCAGCCCCAGTTCGCGGGATCCTCAGTATCAATCCGGGAGTAGAGGTTGATGCCAAGACGTGGAAGTTCATCGGGTACAAGGGAGGCAGTGAGACGGGCGTTTTGAACATGACCTATCTGCTCCGGCATTCGTCGGGAGAATGGTATGGCCTCTCGGTCTCCTGGCTCCGCACCGACGCTGCCGTAGACCTCATGTCCTTCGCCGGGATCGTTGAACGTGCCATTCAGCTCATCGCCCCGTAACTTTGCGAGATGTTATGTCTCGCCTGCCCCACAAATCTGGAGTGGATCCCCGTTGCGGTTGCCAACCCGGATCTGATCCTACAGGATCATGCACACTGCGAAAAGAAGGCCGCGTTCTTTGCGCTCACTATGATCAATCGGTATCCTGACAGAACACGTCTTGTGCGGGATATGATCGAGCTTGCAGCAGAGGAACTTGAGCACTTCACCACGGTGATGAATGAGCTGGAGAAACGTAACCTCACGCTGGGAAGAGATGCCGGAAGTGATTACGCCAAGGCATTGCACGATCATATCCATGGAACTGAGCCAAAACGTTTGCTCGACTTCTTGATGATCGGCGCATTTATCGAAGCACGCTCGTGTGAACGGTTCTCCCTACTTGCCAAACATGCTCCAACAGAGGAGATGCGAGAGTTGTATCGCTCGTTGTTTGAGAGTGAGGCCGGCCACTACAGACTCTACACCGACATCGCTCGAGAGTATTTCCCGCACGAGGTAGTGAAGCAACGCCTGCAGGAATTTGGTCAGATCGAAGCCGAGATCGTTAAGGGGCTTGCCAACAAACCAACCATGCACGGCTAATGGCAAACATCATCTTCATGGGCACCCCGGAGTTTGCCGTGCCGGCCCTGCAAGCCATCCATGCCGAGTTCGGTGTGCAGACGGTTGTGACCGCTCCCGACAAACCTCGAGGCAGAGGACAAAGCGTTACGCCATCAGCTGTGAAGCAGGCTGCAATGGATCTTGGCATCACCGACATCTTGCAACCGGCATCTCTCAAGGACCCGAACTTTGCAGCAGAGATCGCTTCACGCGATCCGGATGTGATGTGTGTGATCGCCTTTCGTATCCTCCCGAACGCGGTATACTCCCTCGCTCGCAAGGGAACGTTCAACGTACACGCCTCCCTGCTCCCCCGGTTCCGTGGCGCTGCCCCGATCAACCACGCCATCATGGCCGGTGAGCAGAACACGGGTGTTACGTCCTTCCTCCTCAACGACGTAGTGGACACCGGAACCATCCTCCTCCAACGTCAACTCCCGATCCCTGACGGAATGACTGCCGGTGAGCTGTATACGGCACTCATGCCCCTTGCAGCCGAATGTGCAGTGGCAACGTGTGCCGGACTCCTTGCCGGTACGCTCCGGCCACAACCGCAGAACGATGACTTGGCCACTCCCGCGCCCAAGGTCTTCCGAGAAACAAGCGCTCTTGACTGGACAAACAACCGCTCATCGGTTCGTAATTTCATTCACGGTCTGTCCCCTTCACCTTGTGCGTGGACGATATGGAACGGCGAGATCCTCAAGATCTACCGTGCTTCCTACATCGATGGTAACGGGGCTCCTGGCACCTGGCAGATCCGCGACGGAGTGTTGCGCGCCGCCTGTGCCGATGGGCTGCTCTCGATCGATGAACTACAGTTGCCCGGGAAACGGAGAATGGCAGCCGCTGATGTGATGCGTGGATATCGTGGTCAAACTGAAGGATCGTTTCAATGATATCACTTGCTGAATACGTACGGTCAACACCGTTCATCGTCTGCGCACACCGCGGTGCTTCCGGGATCGCACCCGAGAACACGTTGGCGTCGCTTCAGGCGGCGATCGATACCGGTGCGATGATGGTGGAACTCGACGTGCAGGTGACGAGTGATAATGCACTCGTGGTCTTTCATGACGAACATCTCGATCGTACAACGAACGGTCACGGCGACATACGAGAATGTTCTCTCAACGACATCCGCTCGCTCGATGCCGGTTCCTGGTTTGATGTTCGGTTTGCCGGTGAACATGTGCCCCTTCTCGAAGAAGCGCTGAATGTGATCAAGGGTCGGGTCTACCTCAACATCGAGATCAAGCCCCTTACCGCAAGTGAACAGGCTGCTCGCAACATCCACGCAATCGTCCAAGCGATCATCAATGCCGGTATGACGGATCATACAGTCTTTGCATCGTTCGATCACCATGCATTGCTCTTTATCAAGTCCATCGATCCGCATTTGCGCACGATCGCGCTCAATGTGCCCGACGATGAACGTTTACCACACGAAGTAGCTCGTGAGTGCCTTGCCGACGGATATGGGTGTTCTGTTGAAGAGCTCACGCCGGAGCGTGTAGAGGACTGCAGAGAACACAACATTCCTATCGGTGTGTATACCGTGAACACTCCAGCCGAGCTCGAGTATGTGATCGACGTGGGCGTGCAGGGTGTTGTGTCGAACTATCCCGATGTGATCATGGCCCACTATCGAACACTCTCCATCACTTCATAACACCATGGACCCCGTCACCATTCTCGGCCTCACCGCCGGCTGTTGTTCTACGTTTGCCTTGGCTCCGCAGGCCTTCAAGGTCTGGCAGACCCAACAAGTGGATCAACTCAGCATTGGCATGCTTGGTCTGATGATCACGGGCAGCATGTTGTGGCTTTCGTATGGACTCCTGCGCAGCGATGTGAGCATCGTCTGGGCCAACGCTGTGGCATTTCTGTTCATCATCTACATGTTAACGAAGAAGATCGCTGATATGCGTCAGACAGGGAGACGATGATCATGGGAAAACGAATTGGTGTGTTGCTCAGCGGCTGCGGCGTCTACGATGGATCGGAGATCCAAGAAGCCGTCCTGTCGCTACTGGAGATATCACGTCACGGCGGCACAGCAGTGTGCATGGCTCCGAATGCACCGCAACACCACGTGGTCGATCACGTGACTGGTGAAGCAACCAGCGAGACCCGCAACACCATGGTGGAAGCAGCGCGCATTGCTCGTGGAGTGATTCGTGATGTGGCATCTGTTTCCGTCGACGAGATCGATGCCTTGGTCATGCCCGGTGGTTTCGGTGTTGCGAAGAATCTCACATCATGGGCATTCGATGGTCCGTCCGGCACCATTCGTGACGATGTGCGCTCCATCATCCTCGGCATGGCACGAGCCAAGAAGCCCCTTGTTGGACTCTGCATGGCCCCTACCACCATCGCAAAGGCGCTTGAAGGCTCCGACATCGAAGCTCATCTCACGGTCGGCACAGACCAAGCCCCTTCTCCCTATGAGATCGCAGAGATCGCCCAAGGAATGGAGAGCGTCGGCGCTCGCTCCCACATGAATACGATCGAAGAGATCACTGTTGATGTCTCCAATCGGATCATCACGGCGCCCTGTTACATGATGGAAGTCTCGATCTCTGAGGTACACAACAACGTGCGAGAGGCCATTGATGCGCTGTTCATGATGCTCAACGAGGATCATGTCTGAACTCATCGCCCTCCCCACGCTGATCTTTCCAACGTTTGAGGCCCGGATCTCGAGCGACGACGGAACACTTCGCATCTTCGATCCCGTTCGTAAACAACATGTTGCACTTACGCCCGAGGAATGGGTCCGGCAGCACTGCCTTCATTGGCTTGTTGGCAAAGGCTTTCCGATAGGACGCTGCAGCGTGGAGAAGGTGTTGGATAAGAACGGACTCCGCTTTGATCTTTTGTGGCTCGACAACAACCTGCGTCCATTCCTCCTTGTAGAATGTAAGGGGGCTGATGTTGGCATCACCACCGATACGCTCCGTCAGTCCGCCTGGTACAACATCACCCTCAAAGCCCCCTACGTCCTCCTCACCAATGGTCGCGTTGCCTATTGCGCCCACGTTGATGCCGATGGCACCGTGGACATGATCGATGACGTGCCTGCCTATCCTGCTTGACCATGGAAGTCCTCCTCCGTTCCCCGCTCGACATGCACATCCACTTCCGTCAAGACGCAATGCTTGACGTAGTGGCACCACTCTCCGCACAACACTTCTCGGGCGGCGTGATCATGCCGAACCTTGTGCCACCGGTAGACTCGGTAGAGAGACTGCTCTGGTACACGGCCGAAGTGAAGCGCGCCGTGGGTGCTCATCGGTTCCAGCCCTACATGACGTTGTTCTTCCGCGACTATACACGCGAGGAGTTGGTTGCTGCAAAGCCCCATATCATCGGCATCAAGCTCTATCCGGCGGGCGCTACAACGAACAGCGAGAACGGCGTTCGTGAGATCATGTCGATGAAACATGTGTTCGCCATGATGGAGGAGCTCGATATCCCGCTACTCGTCCATGGCGAAACACATGGCTTTGTAATGGACCGCGAACGTGAGTTCTGCGACGTCTACCGTTCACTCGCAACCACCTTCCCACGGTTGCGCATCACGATGGAACACATCACAACAGAAGCGGCTGTTGCCCTGTTGGATGAGTTTGAGAACCTACGCGCAACGGTCACACCGCACCATCTGATCATCACGCTTGATGATGTGGCAGGGGGCATATTGAACCCACACTTGTTCTGCAAGCCCATTGCAAAACGTCCGGAAGACCGCGCGGCACTTCTTGAGGCTGCGCTCAGACCACATCCGCGGTTGATGATGGGAAGTGACAGTGCGCCACATCCGATCCACAAGAAGGAATCTGCCGGGTGCGCAGCCGGTGTGTTCACGGCCCCGATCCTCCTGCCGATGTTAGCCGAGCTCTTTGAGCAGAACAATGCGCTCGGATCGTTGCAGGCTTTTGTGAGCGACAATGCTCGACGTCTCTATGGTGTTGAGCCCCCTGCCACAACCGTACACTTGGTGAAGGAACCGATGACGATCCCTGATCGCTACGGAGACGTTGTACCAATGTGGGCCGGCAAGACGCTGTCCTGGAGCGTACGGAGCGTAGAATGAGATACCTCCTCATCTTTCTCCTGTCGTGTAGCTGTGCTTTTGCACAATCTACGTTTGACACCTGCAGTGCAGAAGGAAATGCGAAGAGAGCAAATGCAAAGGCGTTGAATCTCAAGAAGAATCGCGACGGGTCGCCAACCGATGCTCAGATCAACACGAAGATCACGTTTGACGTACTGATGACGTCGGGCGAACATCCAACGTTGTTCAAAGAAGGAGATGGAGCAGAGATCGTTGGCTATGTCTCCGAGGTAAAGATCGGCGCAATTGAAACGTGCAATTGCAAGGCCAAGGATTCGGCACATCGAGACACGCACATTGAACTTACGATCGACCCAATGGACGAGGGCAACAAGAGTAAACTCCTCGTGGTTGAGGTAACCCCACGCTTCCAAAAGATCATGAAGGACAAAGGCCTCAACTGGTCAAGTAGAGGCCTTCGTGATGCATTTCTTGGCAGATGGGTCAAGGTACGGGGCTGGGTGTTCTACGATGCCATGCACGACGATGAATCAGCATCAAGTGAAGGTACACGTGTTTGGCGCGGATCACCGTGGGAGATCCACCCGGTAACGCATATTGAGATCACCACGCGACCTCATCATGACGCCCACGTTCAGCCAACGCCTGCACCTACACCTGCGCCTACGGAGACGTCCACAGCGTCAGAATCCACACAGTGCACCGGTAAGACGCAGAAGGGCAAACGTTGCTCGCGTATGACCACCGACCCTAGCGGCAAGTGTTACCAACACAAGTGATGTTCCGTAGGACTTAGGAGTCAGAGCTCTTGAACATTTCCTTCAACGAGCCCAGAGATCCCATCACACCACTTGCCTCATAGGGCATGAAGACGGTCTTGTTACCGTTCAGTCCAAGTTCCTTGAGTGCCTCGATGTAGCGGATGGCGATGAGGTATTGCGTTGGGTCGCCCCCTGACTCCTTCACCGTGGCCGTTACGAGTCGGATGGCCTCTGCTTCCCCTTCCGCCACTCTCTTCCGTGCTTCGGCTTCACCCTCGGCGATAAGGATCTGAGAGCGCTTTTCGCCTTCGGCATTGTTGATCTGGGATTCGCGTTGACCAAGAGATTCAAGGACGGCGGCCTGCTTGCTTGCGTCAGCTGTGAGGAGTGTAGCTCGACGGTCACGTTCGGCACGCATCTGCTTCTCCATGGCATCCTGGATATCGCGCGGCGGGATGATGTCCTGCAGCTCAACACGATTGACCTTTACCCCCCATTTGTTCGACGCTTCGTCGAGAATGATGCGGAGTTTGCTGTTGATCGTATCGCGCGACGTAAGCGTTTCATCAAGATCCAGCTCACCGATCACGTTGCGCAATGTTGTTTGCGTGAGCTTTTGGATAGCATCCGGCAGATTCGAGATCTCGTAGACACTCTTCATCGGATCCATCACCTGGAAGTAGAGCAGCGCATTGATCTCGATCGATACGTTGTCCTTGGTGATCACGTTCTGACGTGGGAAGTCATAGACACTCTCGCGCAGATCGATCCGCGGTGTTTTGGAGTGCATATAGGCGTATTTCCCCGATGGGTCGGTCTTCACATATCGCCAGTCGATGAGACGGGGCTTATCAATGATCGGCAGGATCACATTGATCCCGCTTTCGAGTGTCTTGTGGTACCGCCCAAGCCGTTCAACGATCATCGTTTCGGCCTGACGGATCACAACAACAGATTTGAAGAGTAGGATCAGTACAAACAGTACTGCTACAATGAGTACATACTCCATGGTTTCCTCAACGGAAGATGATGGTTACTTATTTAACGTGTTCCACATAGAGGATCGTGGAATCAACACGTACGATACGCACAGAGTCACCTGCGGAGATCGTAGCGTGATCGATGGAGATCGCTCTCCACGAGTCCCCGTCCACTTGAACGCGACCTTCAACAGATGGCACGGATATCTCGTCCGTTACGCGTACGATGCGTCCGATCAATGCATGGGCACCGGTTGCGTGGTGTTTAGCCCCCTTCATGAAGGTCTTGTGGAGGAGGGGGCGGATCGTGACCAAGGAGACGAGTCCGGCAACGATGAAGACGATCACCTGGATGGTGACCGAGGCGCCGAACCATGCGGCAGCGCTAGCGGCCATACAGGCAACGGCAACGTTTGCAAGGACAAAGCCGGGGGTGACGATCTCCAGAATGAAGAGGATGATCGCGGCGGCAAGCCAATATTGGGCGGGTGTCATGTTCACTTGTTGTACGCGAGATACGCGTCGAGATTGAGCGATTGACGTAGGAGAAACTCCGCATAGAGTCGCTTGTAGTTTTGGATCTCCGGAGCTGCGGCCATTGCATCACGATAGCATCGATACGCGTCGTAATTCAGGCCTTGATCTTCATACGCTGCGGCGAGGACGAGGGCACCAATGGCAGATGAAGCATCTTCCATGTCTTCGTTCACGCTGGCAATGAGTTCTGTTGCTACTGTGCGATCGGAACCGCCAAGCATCCACAGGGCATATTCGGCTGTGCGTTCATCGGCATTATCACTCTTCTCTACGTGCCAGTAGTAGAGAGCATTGTTCTGCATCCCGATACTGCTCATCGTGATCGTGAGCGTTGTGTCCGTTGTTTCACGAGTGACGATCACCTTGTCATCGCGGTCAGTAACAACAAGCTTATAGCGCGGGATCTTTGCTGAGCGGTGCCAGGTGAACTGAACGGTGTCCGTGAGGAGTCGGGTATGACGTGGCATGATCACACTGAACACCTCGCCCGACCCGATCTGATTTGATTCCACGGCGGCAAGTGCTTGCAATTCTCCCGGACCTCCAACCCAACGCAGGACGGAATCAGCAAGGCTTACTTCGTCACCCGTTGCACGCTCCACCGAACCCGTCGTGCGCATGTTACTGCGACGGTTGTCCGTGAACGTGATCGGTTCCTTTACCTCGGTGAGCTCACCAACAACGTAGGTGGCGAACTTCCCGGATACGCTGCCGGTCTTCTTCGATACGGCTTTGTCGAGTTCAGAGATCTTGATCGTACCCTCCTTGCGGACCTCAACCGTTCTCCCGTTCACGTGTGCGAGACTTGCATAGCCCCCTTTTGCAACCGTGATCTTGTCCGAGAGTTTGAGTTTCTGTCCAACAGAGAGCTTTTTGCCACCGTCAAGCGTAACGGAGCCCCGAGTGGCGAGCACCTTGAATTTGTCCTGGGCAGTTCCGAGAGCGGTGAGCAGGACGAGGACGACGAGAAATGTACTGACACGGTTCATGATTCCTCCGAAGACGGCGCGGAAGTACGATTTTCTGTCTGCAAAGATGCACGACGGCGACGGATCCTAGCCCATCCCGTGAGAATGATCTTTTTGAGGGAGTCCTCGTAGAGGTCGTGGATGGTTCCCACAAGGGCCACACCGATCAACGTAGGCGTCAGGGCAAGCTTGTATTGGTAGGTATCGAAGACCACAATGGTCAGGTAGAGGATCAGGAGCGACTGACCGAGCTGCGTGATGATGGCCAGGGTATCGTACCAATTCTCGTAGTGTTTATAGATGAACGTAAAGAGGTTCACGTTCAAGATCAGCACCACCAGAGCCAGAACGATACTGAACCAGAAAGGCATCGTGTTGATGAACTGTCCGGAGAGGATCATCGAAAGCACGTTGGCATGGATCACCACGCCATACATATCCGGATAGCTCCGTCCGGCATAATGTTGATTAAGGGGCGTAAAGAAATTGTCGCTGTAGGCTTGGTCACCGATCTTCGGACCAAGGAATCCCATCAGCACGATCTTCCCCTTCAGCAACGACAGATCTGTTTCCGGATCGAGGACCTGATCCGCATCGAATGAATAGAACTTCTCCAGTCCACCACGGAAGTTCACAACCTCATGCGTCTCATGTCGAGCCAAGGCCGCTGCCGCCCGTTCCGGCGCAACTGCCTGTGCGATCCGAATTGGGAACGAGTGTTCCTTCTTCCCGGCACACTCCTCTTCGAACGACACTTCGCGCACCGTCATAAAGGCCGCTTCTTGATCGATGATGAGGTTCGCATAGCCCGTTGGAGCGTGCGCCGTAAACATCGGGTGACTCGTCTCAAGCGTATCAAAGACTCGGTCGGCCTCAACCGCACTGGTCACCCACTGTTCCACTACCCCTTCTTCTGCCTCTTCTTTGAACGCCACCTTGCTCACAAGCACAAGGTTGGGTGTTGCCTGCATGGCGGCCGATAGCGCCGAATCCGACGCGGGATCTTCTTCCTTTGGTGCGCGGAAGAATGCATCGATCCCCACCACTGCCGGTTCTGCCTGGTTGATACGACCCAGCATCTCTGCGATCTCGCCCCGCCCCCTATCACCGATGTTCACGATCACGATGTTGGTATCTACCGTAACCTTGGATTCATCACGGAACTGCGTGAACACCATGTCCGTCATGTCAAAGTCGCCCAAGGCCTGCGTGATCGGATTCAAAAAATCAAAGTTCTTTGGCACCACATACAGCATCGCCACTGCACAACACGTCGCAACAACGATCGCCAGGTTATCGAAGGAGAAGAAGCTACGCATGGGGGAAGTTACGGGGTTACGAGGTTACAGGGTTACGGGGTTACAGGATTACGAGGTTACGGGGTTACGGGGTTACAGGGTTACAGAGTTCGCTGTTCGCTGTTCGCTGTTCCAGAAGTCCGTAACTTTCCAGAATGCCTTGGTCACCACCTACTGATATCATCCTTCCCAACGGGATCCGTGTTTTATGCGACCCTGTAGCCACGGTGGATTCGTGTTCGGTGGGGATGTGGGTGAAGGCCGGGACGCGTGACGAGCCGAAAAGGGGCGATGGGGTGGCGCATTTTGTGGAGCACACGTCGTTCCGTCGGACGAGGTCGAGGACGATGGCAAAGATCTCGCGTGACTTCGAGAACGTGGGCGCTTATGCCAACGCCTATACCACCAAGGAAGAAACCTGCTATTACGTTCGGACGCTGAGCGACCACCTGGAACGGGTGATGGATACGCTCACGGATGTGGTGATCCGGCCTGTCTTTGATGACGCGGATGTCGAGAAAGAACGCACGATCATCACAGAAGAGATCCGCTCGTACGAAGATGAAGCGGAAGAATACATCTTCGACCTCGGAGAACGTCAGGTCTTCAATGGACACACACTTGCTGTGCCGATCGTTGGCACCATCGCAAGCGTAGCGGCTATCACGGCCGATGATGTGCGCGCCTTCCACAACAAACACTATCACGCCGGAAGTATGGTGGTCGCCATCAGCGGGAGATTCGATATCGATGTCTTCCTTCGGGATGTGGAGCGCTTTACGGTTGATGTGCGCCCTCGACAACGCCCCCTGCGACGTTCTACTCCAAAGGAGTTACCGAAGAGTTCGGTTGTGGTCCATCGTCCGGTTCAACAAGCCCATCTTCTCTGGCAACATCGCACGTCGGGCTACATGCATGCCGATAAGTTCGTGTTGCAGGTGCTGAATGTGATCCTTGGTGATGGGATGTCTTCCCGACTCAATGTTCGTCTGCGGGAGTTACGCGGACTGGCCTATTCCGTCTACTCGCAGGTCCAACTCTTTGCCGACTGCGGAACGATGGCGATCTATGCCGGAGTGGATGAACACAAGATCGATCGGGTGAATTCTCTCATTGCAACAGTGCTCGATGAGATCGCGCGCGACGGAGTCAAGCGCACAGAATTGCAACGGGCCATCACGCAACTTCGATCCGGCAAGTTGATGTCGCTCGAATCCCTCACGGCCCGTATGACCATGCTCGGTAAGGGCATGATGGAGGAAGGGGCTCCTGAAAACCCGTATGAGACCATTGCCTCGATCGAACGTGTCACGCTCGACGATGTAGCGCGCGTTGCTCGCACGTTATGTCGGTCCTCGAACTGGAGCACATGTACGATCATGCCGTCAGCTGAGGATTGAAACCAACGATGAGGTTCCATCAAGAACAGCTCGACGCTCTTGACCTCACGGTGCACTGCGCTGTGCACGCCAATGCCGGATCGGGGAAGACGAGTGTCCTCACCCACCGGTTCTTGAAGATCCTCGCCGAAACGCAGACGCCGATGGACAAGGTGGTTGCCATCACGTTCACTCGTGCAGCAGCGGCTGAGATGAAGGAGCGAATACACCGACGTTTGGTGGATCTTCTTCGATCACCGGAAGCACGTGCAGAGTTCGCTCACTCCGGCTCCGACGAGATCTTTGTAAAGAACATCCGGAGTTGGATCAACGAATGTGGTCGGTCCCGCATCAGCACATTCCACAGCTTCTGTTCGTCCATCATCCGACAATACGCGGACGAGCTCAACATCGATGCCGACGTGCGCGATATCGAAGAGCAAGAAGCATCAATGCTCGCAGCCAAGGCCGTTGATATGGCCATGGCAAATGCGTTGGATCCGCAAAGCCCCCTACATGATGAAACACTTGCGGTGTTCGATGATGTGAGTATCAGTGCAGCAACGGATCTCGTGATGCGAATGGCCCGGTCTCGCACGTTCTGCGCGTTGCTCAATGAACGGACAGCAGAAGATGAAACTGCATGGCTTCATCGACAGCACCAAGCCGTTCTGTCGGTGATGAAGGGGCTTGCCATCGACATGCTGCGTGAGGTCATTGAAGGTGTAGCGGACTATTCACACATCGTCCCCTTCGATTCCCTTGATGAACAGATTCGATCGGCGATCGATGAGGCCAAGAACGCTGACAACCAACGAGCAGTTGATATCGCCGTTAGTACGATGTCGAGTTGGTTCACACAAACAGGCACGATCCTCGCCCCCAAGGCAAAACTCGATGCAAGTGGTGCGGCCAAGGAATTCGTTCTTCCGAAGCAAACCTATACTGCGTACGTAACACTCAAGAAGATCTCGTGGGATGACGATCGGGAATTGCGCCTGCTTCGGTTGCTGCGCATACTTGCCACGATCGGGCAGATGGCGTCGGAGAAGTACACGCAGCTCAAGCGTGATCGTAATGGGATCGACTTCGACGATATGATCGGTCTTGCTATTGAGCTCTTGGAGAAGGACGAGGTGGCCCAGGCTATTCGTTCAGGGATCTCCTATCTCATGGTGGATGAGTTTCAGGACACTGACCCGGAACAGTTTCGGTTGTTGAGTCTGCTCGTTCCGGCACTTGCCGGACGTGACATCGCCGGACCGAACATCTTCATCGTTGGTGATGACAAACAGAGCATCTATGGATTTCGGGATGCCGACGTGCGACTCTTTCGCAGAGCAACGCAGGCTATCAGACATGCCAATCTGAAGCATGGTCAGGATGATGGCTATCGTCCACTCTCACGCTCCTACCGCATGCATCAAGACCTCTGTTCAATGGTCAACACCATGTGTGTTCGGATCTTTGGCAGTGTAGAAGCCCCTTCCCCTGAAGACCTGCTCTCGTACGATGTTGCCTATGCCGAGCTTGTAGCAGGCATCACTGCGCCCACATCATCTGCCTTAGGAACATGCAGCGTAGTTATTGATGAACATGATGAACTTGATGCCGTAGCCCGGACCATCGTCCAGATTCTCAATGGCAGCATAGAGCGCAACATTGCCACATTCGATCGTGATAGTGGTGAGTGGTTGGTACGTCCGCCGCAACCCGGAGACATCGCCGTGTTGCTCCCAAAGAACGAGCTTGTGCAGGGCATGGCCGACAAGCTTCGATCCTACAACGTACCATTTCAAATGCACGGCGGAAGGGCCTTCTTCACCCGTCCGGAAGTAAGCGACATCCGTGCACTGCTCACAACCTGCGTCGACCCCTCAAACGACCTTGCCGTTGCAACACTCATGCGTTCGCCCTATCTGCGATGCACCGATGCCGAGATCACCGCAGCAGCACTCACCGGCAGACGATCAAGCTTGCGAGATGGACTAGCACAATATGTTGCAAGGGGCTCTGCATCTCCCGCACTGGTAGATGCCGACAGGCTCCTGGAAACATGGGGTACGCGGATCCTCACGATGCAGATACCGGAGTTCGTTCGTAGTGCGCAAGATGATGTGCGTTGGCATGAGACCATTGCCAAGGATGATCGTCGAGACCAGATCCTTGCCAACGTTGAGAAGACCATCGACATCATTCGCAGTACTATCGATGGCACCGGAGCCGGCATTCATGATGCTATCGAGGCCTTGGTACCGCCCGACGTAGACAGAGAGAAGGAAGGCGAGCTTGTTGCAGAGAGTGATGCCGTGCAGCTCATGACCATACATGCCGCAAAGGGTTTGGAGTATGGCATTGTGGTCCTAGCCGGACTCAACAGCGGCGGAGGAACCAGTCAGACCATCCTTACCGACCAACTCGGCTTCACGTTCGACCTTCCGGCGCAGGCAGCGAAGATCGAAACGCCGTCGGAACTTGAGAAGATGCCTGACGTTCTCACGCATGACATGAACAAGGTGCTCGACAAGATGCGATCAGAGGCAGAGAGCAGGCGCAGACTCTACGTTGCTCTCACGCGTGCCAAGATGCACATCGTGATCTCCTTTCCGATGTCTGATCCCATTGAAAAAGGTAAGGCACTTGCCAAGATGCTCGCAACGGCCCTCTATGCACCCGGTGCGAAGATCCCCTATCAGATCATCACGCCCGACGAAGAGGTTGAGCGATACACTGACGGTAGGTCTGCCCGCACAGAGTATGTTGTTGTTGATCACATCCCTGCTCCGCCCCCTACCCTCATCTCGCCAAGTGCGATGATGCGTTCTCATACGTCGGACGAACCATATCAGGACGCAGACGGAAGCAGTTCCGGCGGCATGATCTACGGCACAGCCATCCACGATGCCCTTTCCGGTGTGATCACCAAGTTCACCGGAATGTCGGATGAGGCGTTGACCAGTGAGATCGTACGTGCGCTATCCATGCACGACCTCGACCGCACCGTTGCCCTCGACGCCGTGACCGAGATCCTTGCGTTGTTGGAGTCGAGCCTCCTCACCTCCAACACCCACCACCTCTCCACCGCCCGCCTCGAGACCCGTCTGGTAGGCGCTCTCAACCAGATCGTCTTCCAAGGTGTGATGGACGTACGTTTTCATCCCAATGACACGACCATCGAGATCTGGGACTGGAAGACCAACAACGTTGCATCATCCGACCACCTCGAATCCGTTGCCGCAGAGTATCAGATCCAGATGTGCACCTACGCCTGGCTCTGTCTCCGCTCCTACCCCGAATGCTCAACCGTTCGCACCCGCCTCGTCTTCACAAAAGCCGCAAGTAAGGGGCTCCACCAGATCGATCACGTACAAGAGTGGAAGCGTGAGGATATGGAGGAGATGGAGGGGGCGATGATGGAGGCGGTTAAGAAGTGACGTAGTGACAAAATGACGAAGTGACGTGTCTAGCAGAACAATACCATTTCAAGTTGAGACTTAGGCTCCTGCAGCTCTATCGGCGTATTCGTTGATTCTTTTGTTTCTTGATTCGATGAATCTTGTCACTGCATGTTTATACATCATGTACTCATCAACATCCGCAAATGCCGGCTTGGTTCGGAAGTTGTCAAATGGTAGGTAGAATCGTATGGTATCGTTCTCGTCGATAAGGTCGTCAAGCAAAAAGAATTTGTAATAGCCGTTAAAGCTTCCAAACAATTCAAAGAAGCTGCTGTATCGCGCAAGTGTATCATATAACGGGCTTTGTTGTCCAAAGTAAAACAAGCGAATGCACTCTAGAGTCAAGTCGAATCTATCGTCAATGAGACTATTTACACCTCGTGCTTGATTTATAGTAGACGTATCGTCAATTCTATTGTTTGGGAACAGCGTGTAGGCACCGATTGTTGATCCTATGTCAAACAGTTCGTCTACTTCACGTGGTATCTGCCTTACAAGCCATTGCTTTCGCGTCTGATTTCTATAGGAGTGTGTTATTGCGTCGCTTCCTAGACGATACTGCCCGAGTTGTGAATCATGATAGAGATATGCCCCCTCTTTGTTGTCGTGCAGCTCAAAGGCCCTTCCATTTGGAAGGGGTTTACTCCACAACATCTTGTGGTATCGCCGCAACGTTGGGCTCGTGCTGTCTGGGTCGCCACCTCTTGCGTCAGTATAAACGTTAAAGGTCGTATCGATCTGCATTTGCAATCTTCCCCCGCTTTCATAGACAGGTAGGTTGATCTCGTTGTCGTGAATTTAGCAATTGATCGATCCGTTCTAGCGTCAAATGACTTGTGTCGGTTTGAACGAGGTCCCTCGCTCCGCTCGGGATGACGCTGCTACCGCTGTGTCTCATATGAAGAAACGCGAGCACCATACATGATGGTGCTCGCGTTTCTCTAGCAAACAATCCAGGTGAGCAGCGTCATCCCGAGGAGCGTAGGGGCGAGGCCCCGCCTCGCCCGAAGCGACGAGGGACCTAACGACATGACGTTATGACATTGTGACGTTATGACATCATGACCTCACTATACGTACCGGCTCCATTCAGACGAAGGACGATGACTAGCAGAACAGGACAATTTCAGACCGTTCTTTTTCCGATCTACGTGATACGTAGGTTGACCCGGTCACTGTACGGACGTCGTTTGAATCACGCTGATATTTGAACGTATAGACAGATCGTACTGTTCTAGCTTCATATCAGCCGTCATTTCCGTGTCCATGGTATACCTGATCATGGCACCTATGGAATCATCATATAGCATCTTGCCTTTTCCACTGCCTGTGGCGTTGATTGAGTACTTCGACACATTCGCCTTCATTTTATATGCCTGCGACACGTTGATGTTGGCGATCCCGTTCGTAACACTCACCAACGTATAGGTTGTCGTGATCGTCATCTCAATGGTCACGCCGGCCACAGGAATCGAGAGTGGCGACTCTATTGAGAAACTCTCACCAACCTTGATCTTCTTCTCGGGAAATGAAAGCTGTGAAAAAGTGTTTTGCATTGCCTGTAGAAGGGTCTTCTTGTACCCCTCCTCTAATCCGCTCGATACCACGGAGTCGAGCGTAGGCATTGCACCACTCGATACACGACCATAGATAACTGTTCCGTTGGGGATGATGTTCTTCCCATCACTGCTTGTTGACTTCACAAACTCAATGGTCAGAGGATACTGTGCCCCATCGGTTACTTTTCCAGTCTTGACTACAGACTCGGTTGTTGACACCTTATTCGTAACGGTCGGATTCTGCACTCCCTTGTTCTTCAGCACTTGAAGGAATTCCTTGGAGCCCGAATACTTAATGTCCGAATGGGAGGACTGTTCCATCGTCTGGGTATACGTTGTTTCTGGTTTGTACTGGATCCTGAACGTAAACCCGTCAGTTGTCTGACCGTGAACGGAGATCTGCGTCAGTGCCAACATCAAGAGGAGAATACTTTTCATCTGGTTGTCGGTTTGTGGTTGTAATGCTGCTAATAGTTAATGCCTTTCAGCTCTAATCACTCCTGATCGTCACTACCCTTTTCATACCCTTCATAGTAGTATGATTGCTCGATGCCTTTGAAGATGATCTCACGGTTGTCTACATCATCCGTCAGTTTGTCGGCGAGAAGGGTCTTCAGCTCTAGCATATTGATTGGGCTTCGCTCCATGGCCTGCAAATAGAGGTCCTTGCTTACGAGCTGCCAGTTCACGACCTTCCTCAGTTGTTTCTTGAGGATCATGTCCAGCCAGATTCGCATGGTCCTACCGTTTCCCTCTAGGAACGGATGAGCAATGTTCATCTCCACATACTTGACAATGATCTCTTCAAACGTTGTCTGGGGCATCACTTCGATTTTCTCCAAGGCTTCCTTGAGATACAACGCGGTGGCAAAGCGAAATCCGCCCTTAGCGATGTTCGAGGTTCGTACCTGCCCCGCAAAGTCATACAGACCGTCGAACAGATACTGATGAATCTGCAGAAGCCCCTTCGTACTGCCGACCTCCATCCTCTCAATATCACCTGTTTCAAACAGCTGGTAGGCTTTCTCTAAACTCTGCTTGTCGATGTTTTTCATGGCGGAGTACATGCCTTGGTTTGTGTCATTATGGCCTAGCCTGAGACCCTGCAATATAGCCCGAACAAGAAGTGACGGAATGACGGAGTGACGCAATGACAAACACGGCCCCACTTGTCTGTCGGAGGAATAACACTAGCAGAACGTGATCATTTCAGGCTACAGGAGCGTCCTCTGCATCTGCCACTCTTCCCGTGTGATCTTCATCCAGTCGCATCGAACATCATTCCACATGAACTGTTCAACAAATCGTAAACCGCACTTTTCCAGTACACTTCTGGATGCTTTGTTCTCTTCATGAACACTTCCAATGATCTCAAGGACGTTCAAGGTAGTAAAACCAAAGTCCAATGCAGCTCTACAAGATTCGGTTGCATATCCTTTACCCCAGTATTTCGGGTTCAGACGATAGCCCACATCATAGTAGTCGATATGGTTGTTTTCCACTTCTCTGACAAGCTTCAAACCACTCCAACCAATGAACTTCCCAGACGATTTTTCAACAGTTGCCCAGCGTCCAATTCCATTACTTTCATACTGCTGACGTATAGATTGAAAAGCGCCTTCAATTTGCTCGATATCGTTTACCGGTTGATTTCCTAGATACCTATGGACCTCAGGATCTGAATCCATTTCGAACCAATCCTTCAAGTCGCTATCTCGCAACTCTCGAAGAATCAGTCTTTCCGTTTCAATGTGATATCTCACTTTTCTGGAAGGGTCATTCACTTTTGATTTCACTCCAAGGCCTGGGCACCGGCGTTCCTATACTGGTGATTCCATATTAGCATGCATCGTGACGTTGAGGTCACCTTTTACCTTTCACACATCTCTTTCAATGTGCTGAGCGCTTTAGGATACGTCTCATTCATATAATCCGTAAAGTCTTCTGTAATGTCAAGGTCCACCGTGACAACAGTAGCCCCGTTACATTCTTCGAAGGTATAGTTTTCATATCCATTGGCCCACTTCTCTACCTCTGGACCTTCTGTTATCTCCACCTCGGCCTTCACAAGTCCGTAGTGTTGAATCGACACAAACTTGTTCGGCGTGATCTCGGCTATTCTGGAAACCACACCTCCCTTTTCACCATTCTCATCTGTTCCAACAAACAGGATCTTGCTTCCCTTGGTCCAACTTCCTTCATAGCTAGATGTCGGATTGAAAGGGGCAGTCCATTGCTCATACGTTGCTTTGTTGCTGATGCCCAGCATAACATCATAGACTTTATCAGCCGGAGCATCAATGTTGATGTTGAACGTTGTCTTCTTCATGAGAATCTCGTGCCCCGTTGGTTGATCAATCCAGACTGTTTTTCACAATGCAGCGAATTTAGCACGGACTACGCCTTCATACTCACATGCTCCCTCGGGTGTGATAAATGAGGCGTAGACGCTCAGTTCATTTAGCTAGCACACCAAGTGCAAGGGTATGAACGACGGGACCTTTTAATAGTGAAGTGGTGAGGTCATTGATTCTCTGCCAACTCAATAAATAAAGGGGGAGGGGGGGGGAGATCACTGTATCACTACTATCTTCGTATAAGTCTTCTTCCCGTCATAAATCTTTACGAAACAAGTACCTTTGGGAAAGGCAGTAAGGTCTATTTCTTCTAACGTTTGATCATTATATACTGACGTTGTATATGTCTTTTCTCCGAGCACATTGAAGATTTCGATTGTTTCAATGTTTTCTCCTCTTACTGAAATGCTTGCAGTTGTCGGATTTGGAAATATTTCTATAGATCTATCAATAGTTGAATGCTCATTGACGGAAGATATTATCCCAGAATTTACTCGATATATTTTTTGTTTTCCTCCGGTACGACCTCCATAAACTGATTCCGACCCACTTATATTCCAAAGAGAACTGCCGTCCCAAGTCAAGCCAAGTGAATGTGGAATACACCAAGGCGTAGAATCTTGAAATGCCCCAGTCTGTGAATCAATTTTATACAATTGCGTACCATTTCTACTACGATAAAGAGCATTTGTGCCGTAAAGATTTCCATCTATCCATTCTAAACCAAGAACACCTGACGCTGTTATAAGTGAATCAACAACACTTCCATTAGTACCGTTTAATTTGTACAATCTCGGTGGTTCATATTGGCTATGCCAGATATTTATACCGTCCCATGCTAATCCCCAACCATTTTGGTCAACTTGACCAAAGGATGGCAAATCAACTTGCTGCAAAACATCACCATTTGCTGGATTTATCTTAAACAATTTGGCTGACTCTTCATCTGCATACCATAAATTCATACCATCATATACTAGGTCTCCGTTTCTATAATCTCTGCTTGAAGCTGGATTGATAATAGAATCAAGATACATTCCTGTAGTACTCACTTTATATATGTAAGAAGTACCAACAAACCACAAATTTTGACCATCCCACGTCAACCCACTAGGATTTGGTCTGGTATCAAAAGAATAGACTGTGTCACAATCATAAATGTTTGTTTTCAGACAATGAGTAACATCTGAATCTTGGAATCGGTTGATTCCTGAAACGATAGTAGTTTCTTCTTCACCATGTCCATTAATGTTGTTAACCATAATGCAGGTTAGCACAATGATTGTGTTCATTACAGTTTTCATATAGCTACTCCCTGCTCATTTGGCTTTTCAATATCGCCAGGTTTTGTAGGTGGTCTCTGGTCTTCACTTATCTTCTCTTCATTGGTCGCTACAATCAAGATTTTTCCTTGTGCATTGTCGAAACAACAGCCTGTCCGCTTCTGGAGTGAGGTCAAATGAACTTGCCACTAACTCCCCTTGACCCCTCACTCAACAAACTAAACACCCACCTATCGTTCGATTAGGTGCTTCTAGTGCCTTCAATAACTCGGGTGATTGAGTTTATAAGTCATCGAATGGACTGCGGATGTGTAGATAGGCCTGGTTGTTAAAATGGGTGTGCAACTCGGGTGTCTTTCTGAAAATAGCGAAGATCAGTTTCTGAATCCAATTGATTGATTGGGTGGTTGTTACACAGTTGATACGCACCGGCTCCCCTCTCGAGCGAAGCGTGCGAGAGGGGTCGGGGGTGAGCTGAGGACCCTTGGCTTCGGTCGGGAAGACGGCGTCCCTCGACTCCGCTCTGGATGACGCTGCTCCCTGAATTGTCGAACGAGATCCCTCGCTCCGCTCGGGATGACGCTGAATCCGCCGTGTGTCAAATGAAGAAACGCGAGCACCATCTATGATGGTGCTCGCGTTTCTCTAGCAAACAATCCAGGCGAGCGACGAGGGACCTAACGACATGACGAAATGACATTATGACGTAGTGACGTCATGACCTCACCACACGTACCGGCTCCCCTCTCGAGCGAAGCGTGCGAGAGGGGTCGGGGGAGAGCTGAGGTCCCACGGCTTCGCCCTGTCCCTCGATCCTCCCTTCGGCAGGACAGGCCCCGCTCGGGATGACGACTGCCTCTTCGCCCCTTCGCCCCTTCGCCCTGCCCATTGGAACTCGCCCCCTACTGGTATTGTTCTCCAGCCGTCAGGTGCTTTGTCGTAATTTTGTGATTATCAACACAAACGAATGTGATGCCCTATGGATACGAATTCTGAACAATGCCCCTA
Source organism: Ignavibacteria bacterium (assembly GCA_016707005.1). NCBI lineage: Bacteria > Pseudomonadati > Ignavibacteriota > Ignavibacteria > Ignavibacteria bacterium. Next base: position 115,992 of record JADJIQ010000001.1, on the reverse strand, counting down.
TCATGGTGGCGCAGTTAAACAAGGTGCAGGGTCAGGTACACGTAATCGTGATTGGTGGCCCAACCAATTGAAAGTGAACATCCTCCGACAGCACTCCGCGCTGTCCAACCCAATGGATGAGCGGTTTTCGTATGCAGAGGAATTCAAGTCGCTGGACTATGCAGCACTGAAGAATGACCTCCGCGCGCTGATGACGGATTCGCAAGACTGGTGGCCGGCGGATTGGGGACACTATGGTGGACTCTTCATCCGCATGGCATGGCATGCCGCAGGTACGTATCGCACGTTCGATGGACGTGGCGGCGGCGGCACTGGCAATCAACGGTTTGCTCCACTGAATAGCTGGCCGGATAACGGGAACTTGGATAAGGCTCGTCGACTCCTCTGGCCGATCAAGAAGAAGTACGGGAAGAAGATCTCCTGGGCCGACCTTATGATCCTGGCCGGCAATGTCGCGATTGAATCAATGGGGCTTCCCACGTTCGGTTTTGGCGGCGGACGTGCCGATATCTGGGAACCGGAAGAAGACATCTACTGGGGCGCAGAAGCTGAATGGCTTGGCGATAAGCGGTATACCGGAGATCGGGAACTGGAGAGCCCCCTTGCAGCAGTGCAAATGGGTCTGATCTATGTGAACCCACAAGGTCCGAATGGTAACCCCGACCCAGTAGCATCAGGCAAGGACGTTCGCGAAACGTTCAAACGTATGGCGATGAATGATGAAGAGACAGTTGCCCTGGTTGCAGGCGGACACACCTTTGGTAAGGCGCACGGTGCAGGTCTGGAGTCGCATCTAGGCAGAGAACCGGAAGGTGCACCACTAGAAGAGATGGGATTGGGATGGCGCAACTCCATGGGCACAGGCAAGGGCGGAGATACGATCACGAGTGGCATTGAAGGCGCGTGGAAGCCAAACCCAACAACATGGGACAACGGCTACTTTGAAATGTTGTTCAAGTATGAATGGGAACTTGGAAAGAGTCCGGCCGGTGCTTGGCAATGGTTTGCGAAGGACGTGGAAGAACAAGACATGATCCCGGATGCTCATGACCCGACAAAGAAACACCGTCCAATGATGACAACGGCGGATCTTTCGCTGCGCTTCGATCCGATCTATGAGCAGATCTCGCGACGGTTCCTTAACGATCCGAAGGCATTTGCCGACGCCTTCTCACGTGCGTGGTTCAAACTGACACACCGCGATATGGGGCCACGCGCACGCTACCTCGGTCCGGAAGTCCCAGCTGAAGAACTCATCTGGCAAGATCCGCTACCCGCTGCTGACCATGCGCCAGTTTCTGAAGCAGAGATCGCACAACTGAAGTCGGCCATCCGTGCTTCAGGCATCTCATCAACGGATCTCGCCACAACGGCATGGGCATCTGCCTCAACCTTCCGCGGCTCTGATATGCGTGGTGGAGCCAATGGCGCACGTATTCGTCTTGCACCTCAGAAGGATTGGGAAGTAAACCAACCACAGAAACTCGCTGCTGTACTCTCTGCACTAGAGAAGATCCGTTCTACCTCAACGATCTCACTGGCAGACCTCATCGTCCTTGGTGGATGTGTTGCTGTGGAAGATGCAGCAAAGGCAGCAGGACATTCCATCGTAGTGCCGTTCACACCTGGCAGAGTTGATGCAACACAGGAGCAAACGGATGTTGAATCCTTTGGCGTTCTCGAACCTCGCGCTGATGGGTTCAGGAATTACGTTGCGTCGGAAGTGACCGCGGCCGCCGAGGAACTCCTTGTAGACAAGGCACAGCTGCTTACGCTTACGGCTCCGGAGATGACCGTGCTTGTTGGCGGACTCCGTGCACTGAACGTTACGGTGAATGGTTCTACGCATGGCATCCTTACGCAGCGTGCAGGAAGTCTCACCAACGACTTCTTTGTAAACCTGCTGGACATGGCAACGGAATGGCGCACAACCTCGCAGAAGGGTATCTATGAAGGCGTCGATCGCAAGACCGGTGCTGTTCGTTGGACAGGAACTCGTGCAGACCTTGTGTTCGGTTCAAACTCCGAACTCCGCGCACTTGCAGAGGTATACGCAAGTGATGATGCGGCAGAGAAGTTTGTACACGACTTCGTTGCTGCATGGAATAAGGTGATGAACCTTGATCGGTTCGATCTCTAAGATAGATAATGGAGGATGGGGCCTCACCCTTGGGTGTGGCCCCTAGCCCCATGCCTCTTTGATAGTAGAGGCAAACAATTCATTGAGCATCTGTGTAGGGGGCTGTTCAAAGGCCCCATACTGCGCTACATATTCTTTGTAGTATTCGATCTTCTTCTTGATGAAGTCACTCAGAACAATGTTCTGTGGTTCCTGAGTCAGTTCTTCTCCGGCAGATTTTCTACGGAGCAGTTCGTCGATCTCTTCTCGCACGCGAGTCAGACACTTGGCTATTGAGGAGGACATCAAACTCCGTAGGCGCCATCGTCCCATTTTCCGCGATCCAATCACACGCAAGAATTGGACGCAGCATGTAAAAGTATTTCTTTACCGGCACGAGCTCGCGTGTGAGGTAGTCCTTGCAATTTCCATCTGCCATTGATAGGTAGTGGTAGAGGCACGACTTAGGACTGAAATACTCCTTCGACAATTCGCGGAGACGTTCTGCCGTTGAGAAATTCTCTGAATAGATAATGGGGCTACCCAGCCACTCCATCATTGGAGGGTTAGACTTACGGAACAGTCTTAGAGCCTTCTTCAGCTCCCATCCGGCGAGATCAATGTCATTTGGCAGCATTTCTTCCTGACTGTCCTTCTTGTCGTCGATCTGGAGATACCATTCCAATCGATGGATATAGATGTAGCGAACATCCCAATCACTATCGGTTGATGCAAAGCCCCATGCCCTACTACCGCTCTCTACTGCATAGAGGATCTTGATGTCATGCTCCTGCTCAAGGCGGTCTAATTCCAATTGTATCTCAGCGATCATGGTCTTTTCTTCTTCGTGTTTGTAAACGACGTGATAAAAGGGGCTCAACGATCTGCCAGATATACTTTGTTGATGATCTGAATCATATACCAGCGGAAACGCGCCCACTGTATGAGAAGACAATGGGTACGCTATTGCTAAGAATACTGCGTTGACGCTGCAGAATATATCGATTCTCTCTAGATTCCAGCAGCCAGAAAGCATTCTCTAGACGTTGCTTATCTATGCTATTCATGTGCTTATTCTCAGATCAGAACTACCACAAGAAACATTCACACTTAGTCTGTCCTTAAAGTTGGGCAATCATCCAGATCGAGATCTAGTTTGCCCATTTCTTCACATCCATATGTTAGCGCGGCTCGCAACTTCCCGTTGTTGTCATTCTCTCCAATTCTTATAGCAAAGAAGCAACTATTTGTTGTGTCCCAATACTCACTGCTTCCGTAACCGATACCAGTTTGGTCGTCAGTGTCAATTTCACTAGCAAGGAAGAACATTGAACTCAATATCGCCACTCCTGATTTGTTGACAATTGTCTTGTTGTCTTTGTCAATAATCTGAAAGATGTAGTATAGATTAGTCAGGTTGGTGCGTGTAACTGTAAGAACATATTTCCTTCCGTCTTTTATTCCACTAAATGTTGTGGCGCTATCCAGAGCTGGTTCTGCTGGGAAATATGTCGTGTCTGAAGTTATGATATAGTTATTCTCGAGTCTGATTGACTCATAATAGTCTGCAAGACCGTCGATAAATTTCTGGTCATATTGCGATTTGTCTTTGATTTGGAGCTTCGGTCTACTGTTGACCGACGATACAGTCTGAAGAGTGTCCTTAACTGTTACGTAAGACATTCTCTCAGCCGTCAGATTGATCATGCCTCCGGATACCAGTACAATTGTCATTGCCAATATGATGAGTCTCCGCTTCACGATTCTTGGAGCACAGAACCGGTCCCTATTTCCATTGCATTTGTCATTCCAACTCTTTCAGATACTTGAACGTACTTCCAGCTTTTGCCAGGATGATCTTCCCCGCTTTCATAGACAGGTAGGTTGATCTCGTTGTTGTGAAATTAGCTCTTCTTCGAATTGTACTGGCGTCAAATGATTGATGCCGGAATGTAGCCGCTGGCGATTGTAGAAGAGATGCGTCCATCGATAGACGCATCCACGCGCATGGCGCAGGTCATCAAACAGCATTTCGTGCTTTAGCTCTGTCTTCATACGAGCCCAGAAGGACTCCATCGGCGCGTTGTCGTAGCAGTTGCCTCTACCACTCATGCTCTGTTGAAAGTTGCGCTTTGCCAGTTCTGTTCTGAATGTATCTGCGTTGTACTGACTCCTTGGTCTGAATGAAACACGATCGGTTCTGTTGGCCGTGAACGCCGAACATGACACGCTTGATTCAGCGTATGAATGAGCGTTCTCGTTTGCATGTTGTGCGAGACGGTGATGCCGAGAATACGTCGCGAGCACAAGTCCATAATTGCCACTGCATAAGCTTTACCGTTACGACACGGCAACTCGGTGAAGTCACTGACCCATACACGATCAATCACCGGAACGTTGAATGCTCGTTGCAGCAGATTCGGTGCCGGACCGAGAGTACGCGTTGAATCGGTCGTCGGACGGTATCGCCGCTTGCGGCTTGCATGCAAGCCCTCTGCGCGCATCAACCGCTCGACGGTCTTGTGCGTAATGATCTCGCCTTCATTACGCAGCACACGTCATGCGCGGGCTGCCGTACGAGCCGTTTGTCTGCTCGAAGATCCGCTTGAGTCGCAGGCGTACCGTTGCATGACGTATTGTTCTGCGTGAAGGTTCACGTCGTTTCCAAGCGTGATAGCCCTGGCGACTGACTTCCAATGCACGCGACATTGCTGCCAATGGCCATTGCGCCCGATGGGTGTCCATGAAGCGGTATCTCATTTCGGGCGTGGAACGAAGATACCGACTGCCTCCTTTAGGATGTCGCGCTCCATCCTGGCCTGCTTGAGATCACGCTCCAGCTCGCGAATACGCTGCGCATCCGACTTCTGTTCGTCAGCGTGTTGCTTCAAACCAGACTTGGCGATCCACTGTCGCAGCGTCTCTTCGGCAACTCCGAGTTGCTTGGCTGCATTCGATAGCGGGATGTGTTTCTCGATGACCAGGGCGATTGCTTCTCGTTTGAACGCCTCGTCATAACGGTATCCCCGTTTTCCCTTTTCCATGTCGAACCTCCACTGTAATATTAGCAATGGAGATCGTACTAACTGTCAACTAAACGGGGGGAAGATCATGCACCCCTACAAGAAATACTTGGATCATGTCGACCTGCTAACGGAATAGACATGCAGAAATCTATCGCTCAATCACCACTTTGGTAGAGCGTACACCTTTCGGCCAACAAAAAACAATGAGATATGAACCAGTGGAAATCCCGGATACATCTAAGGCTAGAGAATCAAGTCCTTTGCTGCTATTATCGATTGAAAGTTGTGCCGAATAATCTCGTTCAAGTTTTCCGTCCAACGTGAAGAGTTTTAGTGTCGCATCTCTCCTGCCAGCAGTTCCGAACTCACCAATATCGAAATAGATAGTTTCCGAAACCGGATTCGGCCTACATCTGGTTTGATTTCGATCTAAATCAAACTGATCAACAATGGTAGTAGACCCAAAGTAGTCTTCTAAATCAATCGTGTCCCAGACGCCCAGGTCTGGTACGCAGCGAACAAGTAAGGAGGGATGCCATATGGCGGCACTTGTGGAAGTACTCGATTGAAACGGCTCTCTAAGAGACCAAGGAAGAGTCACATCTCGGACAATTTCTTGATTTCGAATCAAGATCATTCTCGATTCAATACGATCATACAACAGAACTCCATTTGGAAGTTGGAGTATCTTTAATGATAACAGGTTGACTGGCTTCTCAATGCTAACAACATTTGAATCGAGTATTTGAGTGCCGACATTCCTGCGAAACACGATTCTGCCAGTATTCGGCTGTGGAAATCCTTTGTACATTCCTACGCTAAGAACTGTATCACCTGAGGCGCCAATTGCAAACGAGTTATTAACCAGTCGTAGAGGCACCAAGGTATCGGCAGTCGGATCTCGAGTTATGACATAGGATCCAAATCCACCATCGAGGGCAAAGAACTTTCCAATCTCTCGCGCACGATAGAACCCCCCGAAAATGCCAGAGAGGACATAAGTGCGCCAGTCCACACCATTGTCACGCGAAAGAGCCACTCGATTCCCACCTAAAGACGCAATAACGCCTGCATCTTTTAATCTTAACAGAGCTCCTATCTCGCCTTTTAGGCGACTGTCCCAGCTAGAATTTACATTAGTGGCATACGCTAGGCCCTTGGTTCCAGCAATAAGGCATCCCGACGTTGGAGACTGATCAAACATGGACACTGCCCCAATAGAGTCCATTTTAGGCTCATCATAAGAATTGAATTTGGCGGCCAAAGCTTCGTCTGCAAAGACAGTTAGTTGGGCAGGCCAAGTCGGCATTTCAAAAGAGTAACGCAACACTTTAACTTGGGCACTCGAGAACTCCGCGAAGTGATTAGCGCTCCTCAGTTCGGAAGAAAGCGTTCCAGATACCTGGTGCCACTTATCTCGCACAGAGTAAAACAGACCGCCCTCCATTCTTGCTATATAAACAACGGAGTCGACAATAGTTCCAACGTTAAAATTTGCAAGTGTGTCCGGGAAGATCGTGAACCGTGGCATATCTTCACTAAACGCAACCATGGTAGAGGCGAATCCGTTGCCAGACCTTTGTTGCACCACAACTACTAGATCTATTGTACCGTCTTCAGTTGTCTGTTTTACGGTACTGAGTACGCGATAGTTTGTTCCATTCTCCAACGCCATTTTCATTTGATCTCTGACACTGTTCCCTTGCACGTAAAGTCTCGCCATGTCGGTAACAGCATAAAGCCGTCCTCTTCGATCAAGTGTTAGTCGACGATATGAGTCTTCAAGTAATGGGGTACGAATCAGGTCCTCCCCATTACCGGCTGAGTAGAGTGCTGTTCCACTTGGGTCGATACCAACAATGGTGTCACCTTGAACGATGACGTCACGAAACCACAGATTGTCTTTTAGTGTCCTGACTACATCTTGATCTATAGCACTCATTGTCGATCGCAAGAGGACGACTTGCTCGTCATTCGAGGCCACCACGTCACCTGCATCGCTAGAATTCAAAGTCCGGAATTGCCTCTCCGTGGATATCCACGAAGCTCCATTATCAGCCGTGCACCTAATCCACCCCTGTGATGTTCGAATCCATAGCTTCCCTTTGCTTGACACGACGTCGCTGACGTAATCTCCATCCGGGGTTCTAATCAAAGTGTAACCTGACAATGAGTCCGCTACAGCGATTTGCCCATTTGCAAAGGAAACCACTAGTGAACCATCGTGTTCAGTAACTGCCACAGGGCTCACGATTGTGAATGGCAAGACCCTATGGACCTGGCTGATAACAGGCGCTGCAAAGAACAAAGAAACCACAAACAAGTGGACGGACACAATTCTTATGGTTGTAATCATTTACAATCCTCCTGCGATTCAATAATGCGATTTCCCAAAACGACTACGGGCTTGTGCAAGTATTTATCTGGCATGGCCCAGTGGTTGATGGACACGGAAGACCTGAGTATGTGCAGTTTGCGAAGTGTACTTGTGGTTCGCCAGTGCAGGGGTCAGGATCGCCCGGCGCAATACACAATGCGCAATACTTTACACACTCCGTTGGTCCGCAAGGGGAATATGTATTGGTAGAGGTCCCGGGTATTGTCCCAGTCCACTGGTAGCAGCTGCCGTAACCAAAGTGTATTGCAAAGCCTGTGGTCCATGGGCAAGGTGTAATTGTACCATCAATATCACCTCTTACTGTCATGCGATAGATAATTTTCTTTCCAATCCTATCCATTAATGATGGACTGACTGGCAGGCCGCATTCACTTGGTATATGGATTTTACCGACTTGGACTTCTATCGTAGTCGCCAGTTTAACACAATACTCGACTGTTATAGTGCAGCAACCACCGCCTGGCTTCGGCACGCTCATTGTCTCAGTGTAGAAAGTGTAGCCGGTCGGGCATTGTGCCAAAGATGTCGTTTGAGTGGCGGCTAGGCAAAAATTAGTAGTGCCAACGCAACAAAGTATCGCACCAAGAAACTCTTTTTACGAGATGCATTAAATGCGATTCCACAGTCGTTAAGTAATCGTGTGACCCTCATTCTTGTCTCCCTGAAAACTATGTGAGCAAAACATTTGAACGCAATACTAAGTTATGACGTGCTCCCCCAAAATACTACCAACTGAAATGATAGTTTGGTGGTCGAAAGGAGCGAGGTATGGGACGGAAACATCATACAGAAGAGCAGATCATAGGGATCTTGCGAGCAGCTGAGGTGATCGTATCGAAGGGAGGCACTATTGATGCCTTTTGCCGAGATCAGAAGATCACGGAAGCAACGTACTACAGATGGCGCAAGATCTATGGCGGTGTGGGACTCGAGCAGGTCAAGAAGCTCAAGGATCCTGAGGCCGAGAACCGGCGTTTGAGACGAGCTATTTCGGATTTGACGGTTGACAACCAGATCCTCAAGGAGGTAGCCCGGGGAAACTTCTGAGCCCCCCGCCAGGCGGCGAGAGGCAGTTCATCATGTGATGAGCGTCTTAAATGTGAGCCAACGACGGGCATGCAAGACTCTTGGGCAGATACTTTCGACGCAGCGTCATGAGCCACTCAAACGCAAGGCAGATGACGCGGCTCGTATGCGCATCATAGCCTTGGCAAAGGAGTATGGACGTTATGGCTATCGGATGATATGGGGTTTCATGCAGGGAGAGGGTTGGAAGGTAAACCACAAGTTCGTCTACCGCGTGTGGCGCGAAGAAGGACTCAAGGTGCCATCAAAGCAACCCAAGCGAGCACGGCTGTTCCTGTCGGACGGGTCGGTTGTGCGTCTGCGTGCCTAGCGCTGGAACCATGTCTGGAGCTATGACTTCGTCACTGATCAAACCAGTGACGGACGCAAGTTCCGGACGCTCAACATCATCGATGAATTCACGCACGAAGCCTTGGCATGTCACGCAGCGCGTAGAATCAGAGCTATAGACGTGCTTGATATCTTGGCTGACCTTTTCACTCGGCATGGCACTCCAGAGCATATCCGTAGTGACAATGGTCCAGAGTTCATTGCCAAGCATCTCGTGTATTGGCTTGACAAACTGAACATCAAAGCCTCGTTCATCACACCCGGCAGTCCATGGGAGAACGGATACGTCGAATCGTTCAACGGCCGGATGAGAGACGAATTCCTCAACGGCGAGATCTTCCACACATTGCTCGAAGCCAAGATCCTGATTGAACAATGGAGACGCTTTTACAACACCAAACGTCCGCACAGCAGTCTCGGGTATCGACCACCGGCACCCGAATCTATACAACCAACCATTTTCAGGTTCGCTGCATAATGACTAACATTACAGGTGGACCAACAAACGGGGGCAGGTCAAATGCTTTAAGTGGATTCATTATTGTCATTTCTGGTATACAGAGTTCCCGGCCTAAGCGGTAGTGGTTCGGTTGATACGAAAGTTAGAACTCGATTACTTGTGAACCAACTGGCCTCATCCCCACTACTCCCCCGCTATCGCCATCCCCGCCGCATACGCACTCGACCAGGCCCATTGGAAGTTATACCCGCCAAGCCAGCCGGTGATGTCCATTACTTCTCCGATGAAGAAGAGTCCGGGTACGGTGGTGCACTCCATGGTCTTCGATGACAGACATGAGGTGTCTACTCCACCCTTGGTGACCTCTGCCTTTGCATAGCCTTCGTTGCCGTTGGCTGTGAGCGACCATCGTTTGAAGTTCTGGATGCATGCTTCGAGCTGCTTCTTGGGAACGGAGTTTACCGGCCGATCCAGCGTTGGGTCGTTCCACTGATCAAGAACGCGCTGAGCCAGGCGTTGCGAGAGAATGGTTGCGAGGTGACGTTTCTCACCGGGAAGATCCTCAACAAGACTGCTCAGGGAATCGTCCGGCAATACATCGAGTTCAAAGGTCTGATCATCACCGAGATACGATGAGATCTGAAGGATGGCCGGACCGCTCAGCCCCTTATGCGTAAAGAGGATGTTCTCGCGGAAGGAGATGTCGCCGGAAGTGACGTTGGCATCAACACTGATCCCGGAAAGCCCCTTCCATCTCGCCCCAAATGATGGAGGGAAGGTAAGGGGCACCAATGCCGGTGCTGTTGGAACGATCGGTAGTCCGAAGTGTGATGCGATGCGGTAACCGAGATTGGATGCACCAAGTGCGGGGATACTCAAACCGCCGGTTGCAACAACAACATTGCGCGCATGGAGATCACCTTCGTCGGTGACAACAATGAAGTGATCACTATGGGAGACGAGTCGAACGGTGACGTTGTAGTGCAACTCAACCTTCACTGCCTCACATTCGGCAATGAGCATGTCGATGATCTGTTGGGCTGAGTCGTCACAGAAGAGCTGACCCAGCTTCTTCTCGTGCCAAGTGATCTTGTGTTTTTCGATGAGGTCGATGAAGTCTTGCGGTGTGTATCTCGATAATGCAGAACGTGCGAAGTTGGGATTCTGCGAGATCATGTTCCGATGTGTTACCTCACGATTAGTGAAGTTGCACCGTCCACCCCCTGAGATACGGATCTTCTTTCCGGGCTTGTCATTGTGCTCGAGCACAACAACACGTTTCCCTGTTGATGCCGCGAATGCAGCACAGTGCAGCCCGGCAGCTCCTGCGCCAAGGATGATCACGTCGACAACATCGATCACCCTAGGGTCACTTTGCGATGATGAAGGAAGACACGGAGCTAAAGACGCCTGCACCGATGCGGACGAAGTAGATCCCGCTTGACATATCGGCGGTGCCAACGCGGACGCTGTACTCGCCCCCTGTCAGAACCACAGAGCCATCGAGGAGGTTCTTCACAACCTGACCTCGTGCATCGATGATCTCCAACGTTACAGGAACGGTCTCCTGCATGCGGAAGGTCACAACGGCATCATCGTGCACAGGCTGCGGATGGATGTTCATGCGCGGTGTGCCAACCGTAGAGAACTTCACAACGGTGATCTCACACTTGCCGCCGGTGACGAATGGTGCCCTGCCCCCTGTAGGAAGAATGTCGAGGAACTGCAAGGAGTCCGACACAAACCCACTCGAGGAAACAGTGATGTCGGTGGATTGCACCTCAGGAACCATGGCAACATATCGCAGCGTGGCTATCGGTCCGGCAGCGATGGTATCCGCACCACGCACTTCAATGAGCACCGAGCCCAAGGTTGGTGTGATCGTGGTTGCATTTGGCTCAGCCACAAACGAGGCATCGATATACTTCAAGGAACGGGGCGCATGGTCCACCACAACATCGAAGTTCAAGCCATTCATGAAGTAGGTAACGCCATTGTAGGTGGCCGAGATGTCCTTCTCGATCATCACCGGAACTTCAATAGTATCACCGATCACACCTGTGAGGGAATCCGGGATAAAGAGTGTACGTGTTGGTGCGAGTGCGACATCCAGCTCGGGAGCGTAGCCGAAACCGGTTACAGCTGTTGTGTCTCGCACTTCGCATGGGAAGGCGCTCACAGCGATCACGTTGGTATCTACGGACCGCTCCATTCGTGGACAGAAGCGGAGCGTAACAACGGCGGAATCGCCGGCGAGCACCGAATCTCCCAGTGCCGGGACGGAGCTGAGTACCGTGGTATACGCCGGCAGATCAAGCATCTGGTCGAGCGTATTGGTGATGTCGCCTGTATTGAAGACCGTGATCGTACGATCCGCACAGTCGAGAATACGCACTGAGTCGAAGGCTGTTGGCTGCGAGATGTTGATGTCGGACTTCAAGGCAAGGATGGTACCACGATCACCCGTAGCAATGAGTCGGTACAGGATCACATCCTCTGTATCGAAGTTGATACTGTCGATGGTGAGTCTGCTGTTCGCACGATTGTTGCTGACGGTTACAAATCGCATCACGGCGAAAGGAGAGAGCGAATCGATCCGACAGAAGTTCTTGAGCGTGAGTTGTTGTCCGCCGTACGGAGACGGTGCAAAGGTCAGAGACGGACTATACTGCACGCCCCCTGTTGCCGATGTACAGAAGCTTCCGATCACCGGAGCCGTAACATCCAACAAGCGCAGCTGTGTTGAATCAACATCAACACGCATTCCGATATCTACCACCGAGGCATCGATGGTGATGGAGCTGTAGATAGGCACTGCTAACGTATCACAGGACACCATGGCGAAGGTGTCGGGCAGTGACCTGTTGAGATCGTAGGCAAAACGAAGCCCCTTTGTTTGAGCAAAACCGGCTCCGCGTACGAGGACCGTTGTATCCCAGCCAACACATGGAGTGCTCATCCACAGCTTCATGCGTGCACGGTAGTCGCGAGGGGCTCGTGGGCGCTGACGCAATGTGATAACAAGGGAGTCACCCGGATCGATCGTCTGTGGGAAGGTGAGTGGCGCGTCGAGGAAGAAGACACGCTCGTTGGGTTCAAAAGTGATCGAGTCGATCACTACCCTATCCTGACCAGGGTTCAACGTGAAATCAGGGATCTTCACAACAACACTCAACGCTGTTGGACTCAGCACATCAACAACTCCCGACGGGAACTGGATCGATGACGGTGTTGGTCTGAAGGTGAGGGCCCTCTTCCCGATCAGGAAGGTCTCGAGTTCAGCACTCCATTGAGAGCCAAACGCCTTTACGTGCAAGGCAGCTCTACACTCCATCTGTGCCGTCTCTGCAGGTGTGCGCGGACAGAACGAAAGGATCACGGTGTCTCTCTCTCCCGGTGGGATCGTATACGGCACTGCACCCGTTGGAGAGAACTTTGACCTCCATGTATAAAACTGCGGTTTGCCACCAGGCACACCGGTTGAATCGATCCACATCGAATCAACGGTCATGTCAAAGACCTGCGAACCATTGAGAAGTTCGATCGTCCGTTCAATACACTCACACGGACGCACATAGCCGAAGTTCACAAGACTCAAGGCACTTTCGAGTTTGAGGATAACACCTCGACCATTCAGTTTTCCAACACCACGGATCACACACGGGTCAGACGAGTAGGCAATGAGGTCTGCATCGAACGTACGTGCGGCATCCGGACGGAATTCAATATCCACTCGGATAGAATCACGCGGAGCAAGGGTAAGGGGCAGGGGGCGACTTGTACCGAGGATCACAAAACCGGCACCGATGGAAAGACTGTCCAGTCTCACTGGCAACGATGATGTATTCTCTACGATCACCTGTGCCTGACGTACGTCTCCAACCTCAGCGATACCAAACGCTGTAAGCTGCGTAACGAACAACTTCGGCGTTGCCGATGTGCCGATGATCTGTACCTGCCACTCTGCACGATCAATGGAACGATAACGGATATAGGCACGATCCGCACGGTCCTGCGTTACGTCATTCGGACGATATCGTGTTTTGAACAATACTGAGTCGCGGGCAGGAATGGTGATGGCCTTGTTCACCCACGGAAGTGGCGGATCGAGCACGGTAAGACGTCCACCACTCTGATCAACGAAGGTCAATGAATCGATCGTTGCTGTTTGATTGGACAGGTTTACGATGTAGACAGAATCTTCACGCTCGGAGCAGGCGATCACGTTCTGTGTTTCCAGTACGAGCGGACTCGGACGGAAGGTCTGAAGGATGCCCTTCCCCTTAAGGTCGATGCAGTCCACCGTGTAGCAGCGTGTTTCAAACAGACAGAGTCGGTCGATGTACTGAAGTGAATCAGTTGGGCGGAACGTAACAGGGATCACCGTGGAATCCCCTGGACGGATGTTGCGACCCGTACCGTTCAACAAGGCGAATGACTCGCCCCTTTCAACATAGAGTGCAACATTGAGTGCATCGAACTTGCTGTTGTTGCGTGCCGTTACGCTGAGTGTACGTTGTTGACCAACGATCACATTCCCGAAGTCCACGAGGCCGTTCACCGACCATTCAACCTTGTTGTCGAGACCACGCCCGGTAACGTAAAGCTTCTTCTCTACCACACAACCTTGGATCTTCGTTCGTATGACGATGGAGTCAAAGACCACGCCCGGCTGACGTGGCAAGAACCTCACGGCATTTGGTGGGTACCCTGTTTTAGGATTGAGCGCGAAGGGCAAACGTATGCGGTAATGCGTGAAATCCGGCGGTACGATGATCGTATCGATCTGAATTGGCGTGAGGGTTAGATTCTGCCACGTATAGTTCTTCGGTGAGCTCAAGAGTCCAGGACAGGTTGGCTCGAATCTCATTGTATCAACCCTGCTCTGGCCATCTGAGGAACGGATTGAGATCACTTCTTGTGAGCGCCCCGCAAGAGCAACACGTAGAGGTGTGCGCTGACACCGATCATCGGAGAAGATCTGCAGCGTATCGAGATAGTCCGCCGTGGTGTCTCGCACAAGACAGCGGACAACAACCGTTGTGCATTGTCCGGGAGCTAGCACGAGTGGGAAGGTCACACCAACAACTCGATATCCAAGGGGCTCCTTGGCCGCCATGTTGCTGATGGTAAGGGTACGTGGCTGACCTAGCTGATCCGACGTATTACAGATCTGCAGAAGAGAGTCGATGTATGGCGTAGTGGTACACCCTACCCACAATGAATCGTAGGCGATACGTCCGCGCGATATACCAACCTCTGTGATACGATTGAGCTCAAATCGAATGCGCGTGTTCGGAAGTCCGCATCGATTGGTTGGACGCACTTCGAGTGTATCGATGATGCTGCCAACGTTCACACCGCGATATGTTACAGTGACGGAAACTGGTACACCCGGCGTGAGCGTAACACTTGTAGGTGCAACCGTGAAGTTCGCTGCTTCCGGACCGCGCATCACAAGAGCAGCAGCGCTGCCGCAGGCTGATGTGTCGCTCAGTACAAAGGTCCACGACTTTGTTGTATCACATTTGATCTCTTCCTTGATCGACGCGGGACTTACCGTGAGTGTTCGCGGAGCAACCCGAGTAGAAGCCTTGTTCGATGCTCCTGAACGCAGCTGACCCGTGTGACCATTGCCTGTTGCATCACAACAGTTATTGATGTTGTTGAGCGGTTCGTTACAACGCAGGTAGGCACGGAGTCCGGCCTCGTTGCCATTGAGCGAACGATCCTTCTGACAGTTGATCTCTGATGCCGTTAGTACTTTATCCCAGATACGGATCTCATCAACCTGACCAAGTAAGGTGCGATAGAGATTCTGATTATCGGCCATACCATTGAACGAACCGATCAGCAACGGCAGATCCGGTCTGTCAAGGGGCTTCAGGTATTGTGCTGGGTAGGTTGGATTCGTTACCGGTCCAGCAGCGATCGCACCATCGATATAGAGCGAGACACTTTGTGTAGCCCCGTCGAACACGGCAGCGATGTGATGCCAACCGGAGTAGAGCGCCTGAGCGCTGGTGCTGACGATGGTATTGTCCACGCTTTGCAGCGTTGCAACATCGCTGTTGACCTCAAACGTGAGCTGGTCGTTTTGATCGATGTAGAGAACGAAGACGTCGTTGAAATCACTGTTCGGACCCCAGAGTCCGGCGAGATACTGGCGCAGACCGGCCTGACGGTCCACACGTACCCACATCTCAAATGTCATGGCCGTTTGTCTGGCCCTTACAGGATTGCGAAGAAGCTCTAGAAAGTGAGCATTCCGTCCACTCGTAACGCTGAACGTTACGGCCTGCCCTATGCAGTCCTTGCGCGAATCACACGCAGGCGGGAACTGCGCCTGAACTGGCACAGAAAGCATGGCAAAGACTGTGATGAGGAGAACGCGAATCCATGCGCTCATAGGCTGGTCCGATCTGGAAGTACTGACGAAGAACCGCTACCTCAGGCAAGGGTTACGGTACAGGGTGAAAGATACGAACTCCGTAGTTTCACGGAGTGCCGTCAGTGTTATCTTTCAGCGTCTGAACTACATCCTACATGAGATTACCGACATGCGCCTTTTGACCCCTTTCTTGGTGGCACTCGCGGCTTGCGTTGTGCTCGCCCCCTCCCAGCTATCGGCACAGGCTCCTAAGGACATGGCCGTAATGCTCTCTGCCACAGTGGCTACTCAACCAAAGCCGCAGATCACACTGCGCTGGAATAGGGACGGTAATCAGCAGTTTGTCTACATCTGGCGCAAAACAAAGGAAGGAGCGGTCTTCCCGCCCGAGATCTTGGATTCGGTGACAGGGACTGGAACGCAATGGACTGATCAGACCGCCTCCGTGGGCGTAGCCTATGAATACCGCGTCTTCCGATACAGCAGCAAGCAGATCGGCTATGACTCCGTAGCCAAACAACCGATCATTCGCTTCTTCTACGCTACTGGATATATAACGAGTGGTATAGCAGCACCGCCGGCAAAACGCGAGAGGGTACTCTTGCTTGTGGACTCAACAATGCAGGGTCCATTGAAAGCGTCATTGGATATTCTCACCCTTGATCTTGAGAGCGAAGGCTGGGAAGTAACCATGCGCAGTGCTCCACGGGCCGAAACACTCGACTCATCCAAGGTCCGCCGTGTGCGAGACATCATAAAGGAAGAGTGGAACATTGGACCACGAGATCTGGGCGGCATCATCTTGATCGGTCGTGTTACTGTACCGTACTCAGGCAACATCGCACCCGACGGACACCCCGACCATCAGGGGGCATGGCCTGCAGACGGCACGTATGGAGATCCCGACGGTACCTATACGGACAATATCACCACCTCACCGACCAATGTCCGTCCGGCAAATCGGAATTCTCCGAAGGACGGGAAACACGATCAGAGTCAATTCAGCACAGACGTAGATATTCCCGTTGGCCGTATCGACTTCTTCGACATGCCGGTTTTTGCCAAGAGTGAAACAGAATTGCTCAGGCAATACCTGGCAAAGAACCACGCGTATCGCTCAAACACATGGAACGTGGCCATTGGTGGCGTGATCGACGATAATTTTGGCACCTACGGAGAACTCTTTGCATCGTCAGCATGGAGGTCCTTCAGCGTGTTTGGTGGTGACACAACAGTGAAGGCCGGAGACTTCTTCACTGATCTTGCCGGACCTACCACGATGCTTCTCGGCTACGGCTGTGGTGGTGGCACTGATGTTTCTGCAGGGGGCGTTGGCACTTCAACCGATCTTGCAACAAAACCTGTGAATGCAGTATTCACGATGCTCTTTGGAAGCTACTTTGGTGAC
The DNA here is from genome assembly GCA_016707005.1 of Ignavibacteria bacterium. Lineage (NCBI taxonomy): Bacteria > Pseudomonadati > Ignavibacteriota > Ignavibacteria > Ignavibacteria bacterium. Next base: position 98,774 of record JADJIQ010000001.1, on the reverse strand, counting down.
TACAACACACAGAACAACTTCCTTCGAGCCTCTATTGCATCGTCTCCGAAGACCCTTGCATGTGGATGGTCGGGTCGCCCACATTGGTATCTCCACCACATGGCCCTTGGCGAGACCATTGGTTACAGCACGCGCATTTCCCAAAACAACCGACCGATCGTTGGCAATCAGTTTGGGAACTACGTTCCCAATATCGTCATCGTCAATGGGGCTCTTTCTATTTCAACGATCGGGGATCGCGGAGTGCACATTGCATTGATGGGCGATCCAACCCTGCGCGCATTTACAAAACCTGTTGCAGTAGTTGGAACTCTTTCAGCACAAACAGAATATCCCAACAAGGTCTTGCTCTCGTGGGCCAAACCGACGGGTGATGTTCAGGCCTACCTCGTGTATCGTCGGAAAGCCGGAGTACGCAGGTGGACGCCCCTTACTCCTTCTCCGATCACAACAACATCGTATCAAGATTCGCTTAGCAACGAAGGCGCTATCGAATACATGGTTCGTTGCTGTGCACTTCGTAGCTCGGCAAGCGGCACCTTCTATGACATGGGTAAGGGGCGCATCGCAACTGTCATCACAACCGGAGTAGAGGATCTTGTTGGCACAGCGGGTGGGCCCGCAGTAACGATCGGTGTGTGGCCAAACCCTGCAACAACAGATGCAAACATCTCCATCACTCTCTCGGCCACAACCAGTGTTTACCTACAGCTCGTGAACCTCACAGGTTCAATTGTGTGGGAACATGCTGCACAATCTCTCAGTGCTGGTGAACATCATGTGGCACTCGATGTGTCGGCATTGCCGATCGGACGATACATGTTGCGAAGCACTGCTGACGGTGTGACGAGCGTGAAGATGATCACGGTGATGCGTTAGAATGTCCACCTGAACGTTGGTACCGGGAAGAAGCCTTGCTGGTACTCGGTTGTGATGCCACCGGTTCGCGGGTTATAGGTCTGCGTAAAGACGTTTTGGTTATTCGTAACGTTCTGCAGATCAAGTGCGAACTCCATCGTTGACGAACCAAGTTCCATGCGATAGGAAAGTCGAAGATCCATTCGGAAGTACGGGTCTTGCAGTTGGGTGTAGGCCTGACTCTCATCGTAGACCGTGCGTCCGGCCGCTGCTGAAGCTTCGAGGTCGATAGGGGTAAGATAGCGCCCCCCTGTTGTGCTCACCTTGAGGTTCACAGCAATGACGTTGTTGTCCCCTACGGCGAATTCTTTGCCGCCAAGGAAATTGGCCACATAGCGGGTGTTGTAGGCTGTGTTCCGCTCAATACCATCTGACCCAAGGTAGCGCGAGTCAAAGAACGATCCGGTAACCAGGAAATAGAATCCGTTGCGGAAGAAATGCTCAAGCGTGAGTTCGAGTCCAACGTTGTGACCGGTACCAGTATTGATGAGGTTGCCTTGGTTACTCGGAGCAAACCCTGCACCGGTATTGATGGCCGAAAAACTTGATGGCGTTCTCTCAACGGGCACGTCGAAGAGCCATTGATAGTAGGTCTCGATACGAAGACGGATGTCATTGCTGATGAACCAGTCGTATCCAAGCACGGCGTGATGACTCCGCGTAAAGCCAAGGTCGAGATTACTGCGAACGAGAGCCCCGGATGAATCAGGTTCTTGCACGTTGTAGACGTAGATGTTCTGTGCCTGACTATGAAGGCCATATCCGGCATTGAGGCTCATCGTTGGTGAGACACTCCATACGATGCCGGCTCGTGGCTCAACAGCAACAGCATCACCCAGCGTATAGTATTGAGCATGGAGTCCGGCATTAACGGTGAACTCCTCGGTCAATCGCGTCCGTAGTTGAGCATACCCCTGCGACAGCGTTGCATCGTCTTCAATATCGATGTTGACGAGTTCGTTACTGAGACCGATGTTCTCAATTCGATACAGATCGTACTTCGTACGGTCAACAAAGAAGCCCCCTGTGATCGAGGTTCGATTCGTGAACTTGTGGCGAATGTTTCCGGCAACACTATATCGCGTGGTTGTGAGCTCTGCCTCTTCGTCGTGATATGCCTCGCGGGTCTGCGGGTTGATGGAGTCGCCCTTGTATTGCTCAAACGTACCTGATGCCCCAACAAGGATCTTCGCAAACGTGTTCTCGTCGAGAATGTGTTCGTAGGACAACCCCAACCAGCCTGTTTGATAGTCAACCTCGGTGTTGCGATCCGGGTCGCCGTAAAGATCCACTGCCGTTGTATCTACGTCATTTCCATAGAACGCCACATCACTCTTCCCACCTGTACCAAAGAGCGTCAACGTACCGGCCTCACCGAGTTTGGTAGAAAGCTTCACGTTGGCGTCCTGATAATCCGGGACAGCAGAACCGGTACCAAAGTTGATCCCAAGCCCCTTGAACACACCAAGAGTTGAGTAGCGATAGTTGGCAAGGAACGTACTTCCCTCCCATGCCGGACCTTCAGCGCCAAACTCAAATCCATTGAATCCTATCTGTCCAACGAACTCATATTTCTCGGGATTTCCATTGCGCATGCGCAGATCGAATACACCGGAGAGGGCATTGCCATACGGGGATGGGAAGGCGCTGGTCATGAAATCAGACTTATCGAGGACGTTGTTGTTCAGCATACTCACCGGACCACCCGTGCTGTTCAACGATCCAAAGTGATTTGGATTCGGAATGATCATTCCATCCATCTGCCACAACATGCCGGCAGGAGAATTGCCTCGTACAACAATATCGTTGCGACTGTCATTGGCACCTACAACGCCGGCGAAGTTCTGGGCCATTCGCGAGGGATCACCGAGCGAACCTGCATATCTCTTCGTGTCTTCCGTGTTGAAGGCCCGTGCCGATACCGATGTGTATTCGCTGTTTGTTACGGCCTCGTCCGCAGATCGGTCATAGACAACCTCTATCTCTTTTGAAGTGGAATACGATTCATTCAGTGTAACCGACATCACAACTTCCTTCCCCGCAGTGACGAGAACATTGTCGTTGATGTAGGGTTCATATCCGATCATCGTGATCTTCACGATCTTCCGTCCAAGGGGCACTCCGGCAATGCGGAACGTACCGTTCTTTTTTACGATCGCCCCCTTAATGGTCTTTCCATTTTCGATCACGGTAACAGTTGCGCCCGTGACGGAAGAGTTGGAGACTGCATCAAGGACAGTACCGCGGATGACCTGAGTGCCCTTCTGCGTAGTGTCCTGGGCAAGAGCTGCAAGGCCGGAGGTTGCCGCAACCATGAGTAGTATGAGTAGACGAACCGACATTGATACTCCGAGGGTGATTGGCTGTTCTGTGGTGCGAACTTCGCCTCGAGAGCATATGCCGTGCCTTGATCCAGATCAAGAAGTCTTGGTACCCTGCTGCGCGAGACGGCGCCGAATACGAGAAAGAGCCTCGGGAGTTACACCCAGATAGGATGCAATGAGATAGAGTGGAACACGCTGCATCAATTTTGGACGCGTGGTCAGTAGCGTCAGATAGCGCTGTTCCGGCGGATCGAGAATGAAGGCATCGTTCTTTGCGCTCACGGCCATGAAGAGGAATTCTGCTACGCGCCGACCGATCCTGTCACTTCCGGGAACATGCTCATACAACCACTGCATGCCCTCGAATGACATCACAAGGAGTTCTGCATCCTCGAGCGCTTCGATGTTAACCCGTGCCGGTGCCTGACGCAGGAAGCTGTCGTAATCAGCCGTGATCCCATTCTCAAAACTGAATTCGATGGACGTCACCTTTCCATCCACCTCATAGAACATGTGGAGCAATCCGCTCACCACAAACGCTACGTGTTCACATCTCTCACCAACACTGAGCCAACGTTCACCCTTTGAGATACGTACACCCGTATGCACCTTCTTGAACGCATCGATCATGTGTTGATCAAAGGGGGCAAACCTTTCATACGCGGCAATGAGCAGATCGAGCTGCGCTTCGGTGGGATCGAATCGGCGCGACATTACCCTATGCCTTGGTGCGAGCGTTCCACACGAAGTACACCGGGACGCCTGTTGCTACGATGATCAACCCCGGCCAACTATAGTCGGGCTTATAGATCAAAAGGCATACGCAGATAAAGAGTGCCGCAACGATGTACAATACCGGCAGGAATGGGTAGCCAAATGCCTTTATCGGACGGGGCTCATTGGGACGTGTCTTGCGGAGTCTGAAGATCCCAAGGATCGTGAGAACGTAGAAGATCAACACGGCAAACACCACGTAGTCGAGCAGATCACCATACTTCCCGCTCAAACACAACGCACTTGCCCATATCGCTTGCATCCACAATGAGCGGGCTGGTACGCCCCCTTCATTCAACTCGCCGGCCTTTGCAAAAAAGAGCTTGTCCTTTGCCATCGCGTAGTAGGCACGAGCACCGCTGAGGATGATGCCGTTGTTGCAGCCGAACGTAGAGATCATGATGAGGATGGCCATGATCGTTGCGCCGATGGGGCCGAACATGACCTCAGCCGCTGCTGCACCAACACGGTCGTTTGTTGCATAGGCAATGCCACGTTCAACGGCAGTGGTACCGGCCGGATCGCCCCCTACCGTCATGACCGACATGTAGGCAACATTCGTCAACAGATAGAGGACCGTTACAAGGACAACTCCACCAAGAAGTGCCCTAGGGATCACTCGCTCCGGTTGTTTCACCTCTGCAGCAGCGAAGGTGATGTTATTCCATGCATCGCTGGAGAAGATCGATCCAACCATGGCCACGGCAACGATGGCAAGAAGGGGCGCACCGAACAGCGGATTATCTGCAGAGAGTGGTGGCAGCTGTGTTGACCACATGTTATCGAAGTTGATGTGGAAGGCGCCGCTTCCAAATCCCACTACAAGACCAACAAGTGCAAGGGCAACAACGCTAACGATCTTTGTTGTGGTGAATGTATTCTGTATGAGCTTGCCGAGTCGAACACCTCGAGCATTGAGTGCAGTGAGCGCGATGATGCTGGTGATGGCCAGGATCTGTGCAGCGTTGATGGTGGCTTGTTTCTCGCCGATCTTGAAGCCAAGATCGATGAGGACATTTGATTCACCAACACCGGGCAGTAGGACTGATGTGTACTTCGCAAATGCCATTGCAACAGCTGCGATCGTACCCGTTTGGATCACGGTGAACAACGTCCAGCCATAGAGGAAGCCCGACATTCTCCCGAACGACTCACGCAGGTAGACGTATTGTCCGCCCGCGTGAGGAAGGAGTCCGGCAAGCTCACCATAGGATAGCGCAGCAATAAGCGTCAGCGCTCCCGTGATGACCCACACGAGCAGCAACAGCGCCGGAGATCCAACACTACGGGCGATGTCTGCGCTGACGATAAAGACGCCGGACCCGATCATGGATCCGGCAACGATCATTGTTGCATCGAAGAGTCCGAGGTCGCGCCGGAAACTCATGCTTGAGCTTTTCGCACCTTGGAGTGCTTGATGCTGTAGAAGTAGTACACGGCAAGACCAATGCCAAGCCATACAAAGAGACGAGCGGCATGCATCCAGTCGCTCACACAAAGCGATACAAGCAACGTACCACAGGCGATGATACCAAGGACCGGGATCAGCGGCACCCATGGTGTCTTGAACGGACGTGGACGTTCCGGTTCTTTGTAGCGCAGGACAAGCACGGCAAGGCAGACCACGATAAAGGCAAAGAGTGTACCTACGGACGTCATCTCACCCACGATAGCGATCGGTGCAAACCCTGCGAAGAGACTCACCACACATGCGAACAGGATGTTCGACTTCCATGGTGTCTTGAACTTCGGATGTGAGTCGCTAAAGAGTTTCGGAAGCAATCCATCCTTGGACATCGAGAAGAACACCCGGCTTTGTCCAAGCAACATCACAAGGATCACACTGGAGTATCCGGCGATGATGGCAAGGTTGATCGCTGGTCCCAACCACGAAATGCCCATCTTTTCAACCGCAACGGCAACGGGTGCAGCAACACCGGCGAACTCTGTGTAGTTAGCAACACCGGTCATTACGAACGAGAAGAGAACGTAGAGGATCGTGCAAATGATGAGTGAACCCAGAATGCCGATCGGCATGTCCTTCTGTGGGTTCTTCGCTTCCTGAGCTGCTGTAGAGACCGCATCAAAGCCGATGAAGGCAAAGAAGACCATGCCTGCTGCCTTCAGGATACCGCTCCAGCCAAAGACACCGAACGAGCCGGTATTCTCAGGGATGAACGGAGTGTAGTTATCGGCATTGATGTAGGCGAATCCAAGGCCGATGAAGATGATCACCACTGCAACTTTGAGGAAGACCACAACGGCGTTGGCGCGAGCTGATTCCTGAATACCTCGGATAAGGAGCAGCGACACGGCAAAGACAATGATCATCGCCGGAATGTTCACAAGGCCGTGTTCGGGACTCCCCGGAGGAGTCTGCCAATACGACATCGATATTGCCGTGGGCAGATGAACATTGAAGTAGGCAAGGAATTTGGCCACATAGGCTGACCACGACACAGCAACAGTGGAAGCACCAACCGCATATTCAAGAACAAGGTCCCATCCGATGATCCAGGCGAAGAGTTCACCCATCGTTGCATACGCATACGTGTAGGCACTACCAGCCATCGGGATCATTGCGGCAAACTCTGCATAACAGAGTCCGGCAAACGCACATCCTATGGCAGCGATCACAAACGAGATCGATACTGCCGGCCCGGCATGTTCTGCTGCGGCGATCCCCGTGAGCGAGAACAGTCCGGCACCAATGATGGCGCCAATACCCAGATTGATGAGATTCATCGGACCAAGCGTTCGCTTGAGATCCGTTGAATGTGCAGCATCACTCTGAAGCTGCGATATGTCCTTGCGGAACTTGAGATCAAATGCCATGCGTGTTTTGTCTCTCTTTGTGATCAAGTCACCAACGGCGCAATATAGTTTCGTTTATTCCTCTTCCCATCGATGATTGCATACTTCGCACATCATCGTATTGCTCGACTTCTGTCGAACTCCGAATCCAAAGAGTGCCTGCATGAAAAGAAAGAGGTTGAACGAACTTCGTCGGTACACCATCCGTGATCCACATTCAGGGCATTGTACATCGAATCCACGAGGTTCAACATCTATTCCATGATCAGCATCTTGTTCAAGCGGTGAAGCAAGTATCTCCAGTGCTCTTTCAGCATCTCCTCCTCGCACCATAACACGCACACCTCCATAAGCGGAAGTTGCGCCAGGGTACCACGATACGTTGGCCTCGTCAGCTAACGACGCCTCTACCCCATTATCTCGCAAGAGTCCCATGAAAACATGGGCATCAACAGCCGTACTGCAGCTTTTTACCGCAACCAGATCGTTTTCGCCGTAGCTGTACCCCATTATCTTCCCATGAAAGACGTGTGCAGAACTTCCGGAAGTTAGCACGTGTTCTCCCCCGTTGGTAGGTTTGCAGTCCCAATTCGATCACCACTTTTTCTATGGAGTATTCAATGGCACTTTCCGTCGGCACACCAGCACCGGATTTCACGCTTCTCGACACCACAAAGACCCCTGTTACCCTCTCTTCTCTTAAGGGGCAAACAGTGATCCTCGCCTTCTTCCCGGCAGCCTTCACAGGCGTGTGCAAGGCAGAGATGTGCTCATTCCAGAGCGCCATCCAGCGGCTCAATTCCGCAAAGGCAGCGGTCCTGGGTGTTTCCGCTGATATTCCGTTCTCGAACGGAGCCTTCGCAGAAGCCAACGGTCTCACCTTCCCTCTCCTGTCGGACTTCAATCTCGACACCATCCGCGCCTATGACGTTCTCTTTGAGAACTTCGCCGGCATCCAGGGCCTTACGCGCTCCAGCCGCGCAACCTTCGTGATCGATGCCGAAGGCATCATCCGTCACGTCCACGTTACTGAGAACCCTGGTGTAGAGCCGAACTATGACGAGATCTACGCAGCAGCCGAGGCACTGTAGGGGCGAGGCCCTGCCTCGCCCGAAGTGACGAGGCCGTGCCCAAAGCGACGAGGGACCCCGAAACAAAAAAACCGGCCACTCTTTCGAGTGGCCGGTTTTTGTTTCGCATCTTTCCCACAAAGCTGCGAGTTCCTCTTTGTGCTTCATGCCTTTCCCCTTGGCATGTGAGCAGTGGGCTTAGCTTCGCTCGCCGGAAGCCCCTTTACGAGGACGACCGTACTTGCGTTCCGACTTCTTCTTCATACCGAGACGTGTGATCTCGTCTGAATCGTCGCCGTACTGCGCAAGAACCTGGCGTTTGGTACCCAGGACCAGCTCATGGAATTCACCTTCAATACGGACCGAGGCCTCTCTGGCTTTGGCTACGGCTTCGAGCGCTTTTTGCTCGGCTGCCGTGGCTTCCTCTAGTTCCTTAAGAGCTTCCCGCAACCGCTGCGCAGTGAACTCCTTGTTCGCAGGGTTGTAATCCTTCAGGGTCAGAACAGCCGTAGCTATCTGCTTGTCCTGAGTGAGGACTCTCTGCGTTACACGAGTCGTTGTGCGTTTAGCCATGGGTGCGGATTCCCCGAAGCGTCTTAATGAGAGTTATGCTGCATGCCTTCTGAGTTCTGTCCGTGCGTAAGTGACTCAGGTACAAACATAACTCTTTACCAACACGATGCAAACACATTCTTACATGCTTGGTATCCTCAACCTATCCACATGTGGAGGATTACGAGTGGTAGTATGGTCTCTATCGGACGATGATAAGTCCCTATTGCCCTGTTGGTAGCGACTTATTCTTGTCAGTAAACGCAATACGTGCACCACGTAAGGGCTACCATGCCCTATGCAATGACTTCTCACAAAACCTCATTTTCAGAGGAAATACCGACTATGAACCACCTACACGTAAGACGAGCCTTGTCCGTATATTACAACGTTTGTTTCACCCTTTGAATCAATGTTATGCGTCTTTTCGCAATTCTGGCCCTTGTGGCCGCCCTCTTCGTAGGAACAGTTGACACATCTGCCCAAGGCGGACAACTAACTCCTGCAGCCCAGGCCCCTGTAATGATCAAGCCGAAAATGAAGCTTGGAGACGTCAAGGCCGTTACCCAATTCATTGCCGGTGTTGACATCCGTGGTACTGAAGTAGATGCCTACCTCGATACCCGCAAGATCCTTGTGGAAGTCATTGAAACAGCAAACAAGGCCTCAAAGAAGGACGATGATCTCGTAACCGTAGAAATGAAGATGGAGCAGGTCCAAAACCTCTTCACCCTCATGCAGCGTGGCTCCCTCAAGGGCGCTGAAGCTGAGAAGTTCAAGGAGATCGTTCAGGCCCTGCAGGATGCAGTGAAGGCAGCGCAGCCGAAGTAACGCAGAACAGCGAACGCAGAACAGCGAACGCAGAACAGCGAACGCAGAACAGCGAACGCAGAACAGCGAACGCAGAACAGCGAACGCAGATAAAACGAGAACGGCGTAGTCCCAATGGGGCTACGCCGTTTTTCTTTTACTTGATTGATCCCTCAACTACACTCGGGATGACGAGCTGTCCCTCGACTACGCTCGGGATGACGTTCGGTGTTCTGCGTTCGCTGTTCGCTGTTCTGCGTTCGCTGTTCTAAGCGCCGATCAACGCCTTATACGCATCTACATTCAGAAGCGCATCGAGTTCCGATGGATCGGAGAGTTTGATTTTGACGAGCCAGCCGCCATCATACGGTTCTTTGTTCACGGCTTCTGGGGCGGCGTTCACGGCGTTGACTTCGATGATCTCACCGCTCACTGGAGCATAGAGGTCTGCCACGGTCTTTACAGCTTCGATCGAACCGAAGGTGTCGCCCTTTGCTACGGTAGCAGATGAATCCGGGATGTCAACATAGACCACGTCACCAAGTTCGCCTTGGGCGTGATCCGTTACGCCGATCGTTCCAACATCGCCTTCAACGCGGATCCATTCGTGATCCGTTGTGTACTTGAGATCTGCAGGAAAGTTCATGGTCTAGGCCTTCCAATCGTGTGTGTCGAGATATTTCGTGTCAAAATTGCCGGAGATGAAGTCCGGGTTCTCCATCATCTTGCGATGGAATGGAATGGTGGTATGAATGCCCTCGATCACAAACTCATCGAGTGCGCGACGCATCTTGGTGATGGTCTCCATACGTGTTGGTGCAAAGGCAATGAGCTTTGCCACCATTGAATCGTAATACGGCGGAATAGTGTAGCCTTGATAGATGTGTGAGTCTACGCGGATGCCGGGACCGCCCGGGAAGTTGAGCGACTCGATCTTTCCGGGAGACGGACGGAAGTCGTGATAGGGATCTTCAGCATTGATCCGACATTCTATGGAATGCATAAGCGGATCGCGTTGCTTCAGCGTGAGCTTCTCACCCGATGCCACCAGCAACTGCTCCTTGATCAGATCCACCATCGATGATTGTTCCGTAACCGGATGCTCTACCTGGATCCGCGTATTCATCTCCATGAAGTAGAAGTTGCGGTGCTTGTCAACGAGAAACTCAATGGTTCCTGCGCCAACATAATCCACACTCGCAGCCCCCTTCACAGATGCATCACCCATCGCCTTGCGGAGTTCCGGGGTCATGATCGGAGAAGGGGCTTCTTCGATCAATTTCTGGTGACGTCTCTGAATGGAACACTCGCGTTCGTTGAGATGGATCACATTGCCATGGGTGTCGGCAAAGACCTGGATCTCGATGTGACGTGGCTCTTCGATGAACTTCTCAATGTAGATGTCGCCATTACCGAATGATGCTTCTGCCTCACCGCGTGCATTGGCATACGCACGGTCTAACTCGGCAGGATCTTCCACATAGCGCATTCCCTTACCACCACCACCTGCCACAGCCTTGATCATCACCGGATACCCAACCTCTTGGGCTACCCTACGCGCATCTTCTACGGTTGGGACAATACCATCGGAACCCGGCACCACCGGAACACCGGCAGCACGCATCGTATCCTTGGCGATGGACTTGTTGCCCATGCGCGTGATGGCATCTGGTGTTGGACCTACAAAGGTGAGATTGCAGTCGTGACAGATCTCAGCGAACGTAGCATTCTCTGCAAGGAAGCCATATCCCGGGTGAATTGCATCGGCATTCGTCACATCTGCCGCGGCGATGAGCGATGGGATGTTCAGGTACGACAACTTTCCTTGTGCGGGGCCTACACACACGGCCTCATCTGCAAAACGAACATGCAACGATGCACGGTCCGCCTCTGAATAGACCGCAACGGTCTTGATCCCGAGTTCTTTTGCAGCACGAATGATGCGCAATGCGATCTCGCCGCGGTTGGCGATCAGCAGCTTTTTGATCATAGCTCGGTGCCCTTGGGGTTAGTCGGGCTTGATGATGAACATCGGCTGGTTGTATTCAACCGGCTGACCATTCTCAACAAGGATCTTGACGATCGTTCCTGTGAAGTCGGATTCGATCTCGTTCATGAGCTTCATAGCTTCAACGATACACAGCGTGTCTCCAACGCTCACACGCTGACCCACCTGTACGAATGAATCAGCATCCGGAGAAGGGGCTCTGTAGAACGTACCAACGATCGGCGAGAGGAGCTTGTGCGCTGTCTCTTCTGCAACAGCAGGAGCAGCAGGAGCCGCGGCTGCAACAGGAGCAGGAGCGGGAGCAGCAACCGCAGGAGCCGGCGCTGCCATCTGTGGCTGTGCGTTCATGTAGTACGTAGGCGCCATCATCCCTTCCGGTTGATGAACGGCCTTCGACATCTGGAGGCTTACGCCTTCTTCTTCAATGCTGAGTTCGGTGGCTGTGCTCTCATCAAAGATCTTCAGGAGTCGACGCAGGTAGTTGAGATCCATGATTCCTCCAATGTTGACGGAAATGCCTGCCTCATCGGGCAGACGAACCCACCCATCATTCCTTCACGCGGTCCATGTAGGAACCCGTAGACGTGTCGATGCGAATGAGGTCTCCCTCATTCACGAACAACGGCACGTTCACATTAGCGCCTGTTTCAACAGTAGAAGGCTTGAGAGCATTCGTTGCTGTATCACCCTTAACACCAGGCTCAGTGGACATCACGCGGAGTGCAACGTGGTTCGGCATAGTCACCGAAACAACATTGTCCTGTTCGTCGCGCGCGATCTGTACTTCGAGGCCTTCCTTCATGAACTTTGCTACGTCTCCAACGATCTCCACCGGAACCGGGATCTGATCGTATGACTCAGCGTCCATGAACATGAACACATCTACATCGCGATAGAGATATTGGTAGTTGCGCGTCTCAACGCGAACGAACTCGATCGTCTCACCCGAACGGAACCGCTCTTCTCTCAACTTGCCAGTCTTGATAACACGCATCTTCACTTGATAGAAGGCGCGAAGATTACCTGGTGTGCGGTGGATCGATTCGAGGACCGTGCAGAGCTCACCATTATGAAGGATGACTGCACCTACACGGAGATCGGCTGTTGTTGCCATGCTGAGGGGGATCGATGAAGGAATGTACTGGAGAGGTCCCGACCGGATTCGAACCGATGTACGAGCTTTTGCAGAGCTCTGTATAGCCACTCTACCACGGGACCGGAGAGTCACAAATATAGGAAAAGGGGGCCTTGTAGCCCCCTTTTTTGATCGAAATGCGATGTTTTTGCGTGAATTCCGCGAAAAAACGTGTTTTCGCGCAACTCTGGTCAGTAGATCAGACCTTGGTGATCACCATGTAGACCGGACCGATATACCGCTTACCCTTGGCTGCTTTACGGATCGGTGGCGGGTCGATCGGATCGGTTGTGCTCACGGCACGCACACTGATGCGTCCGGCTGAAACACCCTTGGAAACGAAGAACTTCTTGATGGCTTCGGCACGTGCAGAGCTGAGTTTTTGCGTTGCATCTGCCGTTCCCTCAACATCAGGGTAACAGACGAGCTCAACGTTTGTGCCCGGATTCATGATGAGAACCTTGGCCATTTCGCCGAGATCTTCATCAGCACCAGTCTTGAGTGTTGTCTTCTTCAGATCGAATGGAGACGGCGCGATGGCGATCGTGCGGCCTGCTTCCGAAGTGCGAACAACAAAGTCCTTGGAGATCTCGAGGTACTTTCCAGTAGCCGGGATGTCCACGCGGAATTCTTGACGGAAGTAGCGCGGATCCTCAATACGGATCACATAACTCTCTCCGGGCTTGAGACCGGTTTGAAGGTATCCGTCCGTTGGGTTGCTCTTCGATGTCTGACCAAGCTTCTTGCCTTGGGCATCAATGACGATGTAGTTAGCCTCAACAGGCGTAAGCGTGTGGGCATTCAGGAAATAACCGGTCAGCGTAACAACCGTGCCAAGTGCACTTTGTGCCGTTACAGCAATGTTGCTGCAAAACAAAAGAGCGATGGTTGCAACCGTCGTAATGAAGCGCATAGATGTCATAGGTGTCATGTTCAACGTCCTCCCCCGCGATTTGAACGTCCGGCTTCCGTTCCTGCTTCTTTCAGCATGCGAACCGTTCCATCAGCACAACCCAGAACAATGAGTCCTGCATTGCTTGTAACATCAAGTGACCAAACCTCTACACCCACGTTGCTCATCATGAGATTCTGGCCGGTGGTGATGTCCCACATTTTCACAGTCTTATCAAGGCTGCCCGTAACGAGCGTCTTGTTGTCTTCGGCAAATGCCACGTCTTGAACGAGGTCAAGGTGGGCATTGATCGAACGAACAAGGTCTCCCGAAGGCATTGCCCAGATCTTCACTACACCATTTTGATCGGCAGTAGCGAGATACTTTGAGTCAAAAGAATACAAAGCAACAAGCACAGGTGCTTGATGCGCAGTAAGTGTCATGATCGGATCCTTCTTCGAAAGGTCCGTGGACCAGATCTTCACCGTGCGGTCATCCGAGCACGAAGCGATGAATCGCCCGTCGTAGGAATATGCAACGTTGTTGGTCTGCATCGTGTGACCGCGGAGGGTCTTGGCCTCGACGCCGATCTTGGCATCCCAGATCTTTACGGTCTTATCGAACGACGTGCTGGCTACAAGCGAGCTTCCTTCGATAGGATTGAAATACACGCCGATCACTTCAGCGGTATGACCACGTAGCAATTGTGTCTGCTTGCCGGACTCAACGTCCCACACACGAATGGTGCGGTCATTGCTGGCACTCACGAGCGACTTGTCATCACCGGAGAAGGAGATGTTGTTCACTTGTGCGGTGTGCCCCGTGAGTGTGCGCAGTTCCTTCCCATCGGGGAGGGACCAGAGCTTGACGGTTTCGTCAAGGCTGCACGTGGCGACCATGGTGTTCGCATCATTCACAAAAACACCGAGCACTTCGTCGGCATGCTTTCCGACTGTTGTGGCGGTGTAGGAGCGTTGTTGTGCCCAAGCGCCAACCGTACAAACGGCTGTTGCAGCGAGCACGAGAACTCCCGATCGTAGCATTCGCATCGTATCCTCAACCCATTAGATGAATGATTCGCCCCGTGATCATGATGTGGCAACTCTCATGCGCAGATCGCTTGCGATGGCGCGCAATTCGAGAACCACGTCTTGTCCCAACGCCTTTGCAGGACGTTCTACCGAAACGGCCTCAACCGGTACGGCTTCCTCGATGATGTTCTCCACTTCCTCAGGCAACCCTTGCTGCTTGAGATATTCTTTTGCACCAGCCACAGTATACCGCTCGTCTCGCAACAGTCGTTTGATAACGCGCAGAACGGCAAGATCCCGACGTGTGTACACACGATTCCCTGCCCGGTTCTTCTGCGGTCTCAACTGAGAAAACTCACGCTCCCAGTAACGGAGAACGTGCTGCTCCTCACCGATGATCTTGGCGGCCTCGGTGATGGAATGATAAAGCTTCTTAATGGCGTGTTGCATTGGAGTCCGATAATACAAAAAAACCCTCGACGGATTAGGGTCATTCGGTCAGGGGGCGTGTATTTCGTCTGCGATATACCCCAGCCTGCGACGAAACGTTCAGTAGAATCCCTACGGCGATAGCGCTGAAGAACACGCTGGAACCGCCATAGGAAATGAAGGGCATGGGGAGTCCGGTCGTAGGCAACACACCACAGGTAACGCCGGCGTTCACAAAGGCATAAATAGCCAAGGTGGTTGTGATCCCGGCCGCGAGAAGCCGCCCGAATGCGTCGGGTGCCTTTTTTGCCACAGTGTAGCCGCGCCACATGATGAGCACAAAGGCGGAAACCAAGAGGCTCACGCCAAGAAAGCCGTATTCCTCTCCAACAATGCTGAAAATGAAGTCGCCGTAGGATTCCGGCAGAAACCAATCGCGCTGTCGGCTCTGCCCCGGCCCAACACCAGTGATCCCTCCGTTCCCAAAGGCGATCAAGGCTTGGTCGAGCTGGTACCGCACGGGCTCATCCCCTGTGCCTCCGCCAAAAAAGGCCACGAGCCTCTTAAGTCGGTATTCTGCCGTAACAGCATAGGCACTGGCAACAAGGAGCCCCGTACCAACAATAATGAGCAGATGTTTGATATCCACGTCGGCCAAGAACATCATCACCATAACAATGAGGAAGATCACACTTGCCGTGGATAGGTTGGGTTGCAGGGCTATGAGGATACAGACGGGAAGAACCCAGACCATGATGGGAAGGATGCCCTTCTTCCAAGTTCTCAGAGTACTGCGATTGGTACTCAAAAGAGCGGCTGTGTGAATGACGAGTGCGAACTTGGCTAGCTCCGAGGGTTGGAAGTTCACAGGGCCGAGCTTTACCCATCGGCTAGCGCCCTTGATCTCGGTTCCCATCACAAGGACCATGAGCAGGAACCCTATGGCAACCAGCAGGACAGTTGCCGACGTCCCCTGCCACACGCGGTAGTCGATCTTGGCAAAGACGATCATGAGCGTAAGACCGACGAGCACACGGATGGCATGGTTCCATACGAGCTCTTCGCTCGACCCGAACTTGACGTCGGCAAAGGACGCACTGGCCGAATACACAAAGGCAATGCTGAACATCAGCAAGCCGGCGATCGGCAAGAGAATGAGCCAGTCGATATTCGATGGTTCAGGACGGGTGTTCATGCTACGGCAGCTCGATCCAGAAGGTGGTTCCGTGTCCAGGCTGCGTCTCTCGAACAAACAGACGCCCACCATGATAGTCTTCGATGATCCGGCGCGAAAGGGACAGACCTAGACCCCATCCGCGTTTTTTAGTGGTGTACCCTGGCTGAAAGATACGGGAGGCGATCTGACGGGTCATGCCTTTCCCGTTGTCACGAACCACCACAAGTACGCCCTGACCTTTGATCTTCTTCCGAAGAGTGATCTCAATGAGTCCGTCATGCCTCTCAATAGCCTCAACGGCATTCTTGATGAGGTTCTCGATCACCCACTCAAAAAGTTCAATGCTGATGCTTGCCGTGAGCGCTGCATCGAGATTCCTAGAGATGCTCACCTTCCGACCAAGATTTGGGAGCCGTGTCTCAAAATATGTGCACACATGTTCGATCACGGGTCCGAGTGCAACGGTCTCCAGCTTCGGCTGCGAACCGATCTTCGCAAACCGGTTCGCGATCACGTTGAGTCTCTCTACATCTCGCTCCATCTCGCGCGATGTCTCCTCCACCCGATGCGGGTCATGTCTCTCCATCCGTAGGATCTCTAGCCACGCAAGCATGCTGGAAAGGGGCGTTCCCAGCTGGTGGGCGGCTTCCTTGGCCATGCCTACCCAGATGTTCGACTCTTCGTTGCGTCGGATGGTGGAGAAGGCAACGTATCCAACCAAGATGAAGGCGGCTACGATCAGGATCTCCACAAAGGGCATGTAGCGAAGTCTGCGTACGATGGCCGAGTTGGTGTAGAACATCCGTTGCACCACCTTGCCTGTTGGATCCACCATTTCAAACGGCGGATACTCGCGCTTCATTTCTTGGATGTAGGCTCTGAGCCATTCCTTCTGCTGCTGAACGGATAACGTTGTATCCATGTCAACATTCATCATGAACTGCTGATAGGGATACACCGGGTCATCATTTCTGTCAGCAAAGATCACCGGGAAGTGGATGGACGAATACGTCATGTCCACATAGAACAGCAGGTCTTCGTCATTCGTTGATTGATACGATCGTGCAAGCAGGCTCGCATACAGCTCAACGGTGCGCTTCTCATTTGCAACGAGTTCATCAACGAGCGTCTTGGTGTAATACAACACCGCACCCATGATGCCCAGACCAAGGACGGTAAGGAAGACCTTCAGCTGCCATTTCGTGACGCTGGCTCGCCAGATGCGAACTCTATCGGCTCGCCCAACCTTCTGGCCGAGATTCATGTAGCGTCGATCTCAAATCGAACGAATGGATCGCCCCCTACATCGTCGATACCGATCGGGATTCCGCCCTTGACCGTGAATCGGGCCAGCCCCTGCTTGCTGCGCTTGTGAATCACCAGTTCGTAGGTGCCGTCCGCAGGCATCGCAACAAGGACGCTTGACCGTGCACCGCCGGTAACAGGCATGGTAACACGTGGAAGTGACAGTCCGCCGATCTCCACACCATACTCTTTTTTTGAGGGGGCTGAACGATTCGTCAACCCTATCTCGTATCCAAACGACGTGAACTCTCGAACTGTCCGCACGCGAATAGCGAGGAGAGTACGATCTGTATCGGGCTCTGTTTCGCGGGCGAGTGCGACCACGAATTCGTGATCGATAACGGGTTCAATGCGTGCGTCGTTCATGGTCAAAGAAGAACGGATTCGAGTTCATGTTGGTGTACAACCTGCTGTTCACCCGTTTCCATGTTCTTCACAACGGCTGTGCCCTGCGCCAGTTCATCGTCTCCGATCATCACTACCCAACGCACACGCTCTCGATTAGCATCCTTCATCTGTGCCTTCACAGATCTGCGCAGAAGGTCCGTAACAACATGCAGGCCTCGCTTGCGAAGTCGCAAGGCTATGGTGTGCACCGGCAAAAGCGCTGCATCGCCAACGGCACAAACGTAGACGCCGTTAACGGCCTCTTCACCCCAGCCGCCCTGCTCCGCTTCAAGAAGCAACAAGAGTCGCTCAATGCCGATGGAGAATCCTACGGCCGGCACCTCTCCGCCGCCAAGCATGGTGAACAGCGGATCATAGCGCCCTCCGCCACCGATGGCGTTCTGTGTCCCAAGCTCGTTGGTCGTGAACTCGAACACTGTGTGATTGTAGTAGTCAAGACCGCGCACGAGCAACGGATTCATGACATACTTTACACCTGCCACATCCAAGAGTGCTCGTACAGCGGCAAGGTGTGAAGCACTTGCTTCATCTAAGAATGAGCTGAGAAGGGGCGCACCAGCTACGATCGTCTTATCTCGATCTTCTTTCGAATCCAACACCCGTAATGGGTTCGTGGTGATCCTACGCTGTGAATCACCGGAGAGTGCATCTGCATGCGCTGTGAGATACTCAACGAGTGCTGTTCGGTAGGCCAAACGCACGTCAGCTGTACCGAGCGAGTTGAGCTCGAGCGTGTATTGCGTGATCCCAACACGCTGCAGAACCTCGTTGGCAAGGAGAATGATCTCCACGTCACTTTCGGGATTGGGGGAGCCGATACATTCCGCGCCGAACTGATGGAACTGACGGTACCGACCCTTCTGAGGCCTGTCATACCGAAACTGCGGTCCGGCATACCATAAGCGGGTGGTAGGATGATGACGCAAATAGCTGTGCTCGATCATGGCTCGCACGATCGGTGCGGTCATTTCCGGACGCAACGTGAGTGAATCTCCACCGCGATCTTCGAAGGTATACATCTCCTTCCCAACCACGTCTGTGTCCTCTCCAATACCACGTTTGAAGAGCTCGGTGCTCTCAAACATCGGCGTACGGAACTCACTGTAGGCGAAGGCGTTGGCTACATCACGGAAGATCTGCTCGGCGCGGTGCCAAGCGGTCATTTCCGGACCGAAGATATCTCGTGTACCGCGTACGGCTTGGAGACTCACGCGCGTTCCTCCTCGTTCTGCCCCATCAACGCCATCACATCTTCTGTTGAGCGAGCGTTGAGAAGAGCCGTGCGGAACTGCTCCGACCCTACCATGCGGGAGATGCGACTGAGCAACCGAAGGTGAACACCAACGTTGCCTTCAGTGCCTACGAGAAGGAGAATGATCGAGACAGGCTTATCGTCGAGCGCGTCGAAATCTATCGGCGAGGCCAACGTTGCAAGAGCGGCCATCGACCTATCCACAACGTTCGTCTTGCCATGGGGCAAGGCAACGCCGTTGCCAATGCCGGTAGACATGAGCCGCTCACGTTCGAGGATCACGGATCCAAGGGTAACGCGGTCCTGCACCTTGCCACTCTTGGCAAGGAGGTCCACCATTTTGTTGAGTGCATCGGTCTTGTCCTTCACCTCAAGATTGAGGGCAACACAAGCCGGGTCGAGAATGTCAGAGATCTTGATATCCATAGGTGCGAGTCATTGTCCGTCACGCCATTGCGTGACAAGTTCTGCATAGGTGTCTCTGGTTGAACGCGCCTGATCCGCTGAGTCCGCTTCTGCAGTGATCGTGAACAATGCTTCTTCTTTGTCAGGAGCAAGAAGTACTGTTACACCATCCTTGCTTACACGTACACCGTCCACGAGCAAACGTTGCATTCCTTCTGAATGCTCCATTGCCTTGCGCATCACTGTTCCGCGTGCCTCATACGGACACGGAACCGACACGGTGGATTGATGACGTTTCGGCAGAGTTCGGTCGAGTTCCGAGAGTTGGTGATCTGTTTGAGCAAGCATGTCGAGGATCCTACATGCTGTATACATTCCATCAGAGGCCTGAAGGAATTCGGGAAAGATGAAACCGCCGCGCGTACCACCAACGAACCGAACTCGGTCGTCCTTGGTTGCCTCCATCATCGCGCCATGCGAATTGCGGATACGCACAACCTCAACGTTGTATCCGGCCGCGATCTTTTCGATCTCTTCGGTGGCTTGAACAGGAATAGCGATCAGATATGGTTCGTGCTGACGGTTCGTATCGAGGAAGAGCTTGGTTACGATCGACAGAAGGCGCAAGGATGTATACCATATCCCTCGCTCATCAACGAGGGCGATCTTCTCAACACCGGGATCGATCTTGAATCCGATCTCGTAACCAAGTGATCGCATAATGATGGACGACTCATCGAGAACTTCTGCCAACGGGTCTGCAAAGTGAGATGCATCCACATAGCTGTTCATCCCAAGCGTGCGGCATTTGAGTTCGCCGAGAATCTGTGGGAACACCGTAGCCGCAAGACCGAATGAATAGTCTACCAAGAGATTGAACTGCCTGTTCCGAATACGTTCCGTGTTCAATGCCGTGAGGAACCGCTCGATGTACATCGCCGTTGAACGTTCCGGAAATGCCAAACGCCCAACGTTCTCGAACTCAACACGCTTGATGTCTTCGCCAAAGAAGAAACGCTCTACGGATTTTGTCTGGGCCAACGGGATATCTCGACCATCCTTACCGAAGAGAATGATGTCTGTGAATCCGTGTTTCTTTGGGGAGCGTCGAACGTGGAACCCGGCCACATACTTTCCGCTGTGAAGTTCTTGTCGGGTTTGCGGTATTGACGTTGTCTGAAGATCGGACACATTGATACCAGCGCTCATAAGTCCGGCTGTGATACTGCGCTTGATCATACGCGACACGGCATCATCATCTCGTGAGGCAATGATCGTTGTACCCGCACCTAACGACGTGCCAAGAGCAGCACCGAGTTTTGCTGAAAACTCCGGATTCACTTCAATGTTGGAGATACCGCTGATACGTGCATCGGTGAACAATTCACGGGACCAGCGTTCTTCTTGGACAAGGCTATGCGTCACAACGGCGTGAGACTCTACAACCTTACGTGGCCAGAGTTTCACACCCGAGACTAAACGTGCATCATTACCGATTACACAGTCTTCCGCAACGATGGCATTCTCGCCGATCGATGCCTGGGATCCTATTGTTGTGTCATTACAGACCACGGCGTGCGTGATCTCTACGAACTCACCAACGTTCACATCATTCCAGAGCACTGCACCATCAATGGATGCTCCTGCACCGATCGTACAACCGTCTCCGATCACACAGTTCGTAAGCCGAACATGATCTCCGATCACCACCTCATCACCGATGATCACAAGACCTTCCAGCTCTGCCGTCGGCGATAACTGGAGTCCGGCGCCACAGTAACTCGAGTCGCATTTCTCACCCTTGAGCTCAACACGAACACGTCCGGCAAGCACATCATCGTGTGCCAATTGGTATTCGTGGAGATTGCCAATGTCCTTCCAATATCCATCAGCAACGTAGCCGAAAAGGGGCAGCCCCTTTTGTAGCATAAGCGGATAGAGGTCCTTGCTGAAATCGAATTCCGTTTTCGGCGGAATGAGATCCATAACATCCGGTTCGAGGATATAGATACCCGTGTTGATCGTATCGCTGAAGACTTCGCCCCATGATGGCTTCTCGAGGAACCGAGTGATGCGACCATTGTCGTCCGTCATCACGATGCCGTATTGAAGGGGCTGAGGGACACGTGTAAGAACG
The DNA here is from genome assembly GCA_016707005.1 of Ignavibacteria bacterium. Lineage (NCBI taxonomy): Bacteria > Pseudomonadati > Ignavibacteriota > Ignavibacteria > Ignavibacteria bacterium. Next base: position 77,333 of record JADJIQ010000001.1, on the reverse strand, counting down.
ATGGTGGCCATTGCTCCGCGTTCTTCATGGAAGGCAACGGCCTTTTCGATATCAATGTCGGTGAGCACGTCGCCGGAGATGATGATGAATCGCTCATCAAGAAACGACTCCGCATTCTTCACACTGCCGGCTGTACCGAAGTCTGCCTCGGCAAGCATGTATCGCATGGAGATATCGTGCGCTGTTCCTTCGCCGAAGAATTCCGTGATGTGTTCCGGCTGGAAGTACAGCAAGGAAACCACATCTCTGATGCCGTGACGCTTGAGGAGCTCCACGATGTGTTCCATCATGGGGCGGTTTGCCACGGGGACCATGGGCTTGGGGATGGACATGGTAAGCGGACGCAAACGAGTCCCGAATCCCCCGGCCATGATAACGGCCTTGCGAATGCTCATGCTATGGTCAGTTCAGCGTGAATGATGCGCTACGAGTGGCACAAACATAGCCACCAAAAGGTCAACGCCGAGCCCCCTTCTGAGGACTCGGCGCAGACAAATGTTGCGGATCGGACTGATCGGATCAGAACGTGACGATCACGATCCGATATTCTGTCATCCTCCCGGAAGAATCACGGAGCTTCTGGATCTGAACCTTGGAGTATGGTGCACAGACCGACCGTCCATAGTCTAGCCCGACCAAGGTACAGGGGAAGAAATACCCCTCGGCTGCCAAGGTGTTCTGATACCCCCGAACGGCGTTGGCGAGGGCCATTGCCACGGTTAAGGACGTGCGAGACCACGAGCAGATCTGACCAAATGTGGTACTCCACGGGATCATCACTCCGGTTGAGCAGGACGCGGCTGGATATGATGGGTCAGGTAGCATCAATGTAGCCGATGAGCTGCCCCCTCCAATGGCTTCAAGCCAAGACCTCAGAGCCGGATAGATACAATCCGAGAGAACTGATGGATCTGTATTCCCGGCATTCGACAGAAGCATCCCCACACCCGCATCCGTAAAGTCCGGCGTTGTTCTGACCGGTGTGGTGCTCGTATCGATTGACATCGTCTTCGTCTTCGGCGGCATCGGTGGCCGTGGTCCCGTTGGCACAAAGGCGATGGACGACGGAACATCACCAATACGGACGGTTATGCTGTCTGGTAGTGCAGAATATCGCTTAACGTTGGCACTATCCAACCGTGCGAGGATATTCTTGGCATCTACGGGTCGGTCTAGTGACTTCTTCTCGCACCCAACGAGCACCATCATTAGACCAAAGATCAATAACGTGACCTTTTTCATCTCCCCTCCCAAGTATAAAAACGAACTACCGTCATTCATCGTTATTCAAGCGGAGTCGTTCTAGGACTCCGGAGTCTTCTAGAGTACTGATGTCACCGCTTACCCCGCCCCCTGCAACGATCTCACGGAGAAGTCTGCGCATGATCTTCCCACTGCGAGTCTTTGGCAGCGAATCAGCAAATCGAACCTCATCGGGCTTTGCGATGTGTCCGATCTCCTTCGCCACATGAGTACGTAATTCTTCACGGAGTTTGTCGAGGTTAGCCCCCTTCGCACTTGACGTGAGAGAGACAAAGGCCACAAGCGCGTTCCCTTTCACCTCGTCAGGTCTGGTAACGACAGCAGCTTCGGCCACCAATCTATGAGCAACGAGGGCACTTTCGATCTCTGCTGTGCCGAGTCGGTGCCCGCTCACGTTCACCACATCATCCACTCGCCCGATGATCCAGATATAGCCGTCCTTGTCCTTCCGAGCCCCATCACCGGTGAAATACCACCCAGGGTGTGAACGTGTCTTGGGGAACTCGCTCCAATAGGCTTCGCGATATCGATCATCATTGCCGTAAATCGTGCGCAACATCGATGGCCACGGGTGCTGAACCACAAGCAGTCCGCCTTCATTCGCCGAGCACGACGTACCGTCTTTCCGAACAACATCAACAAGGATGCCGGGAAGGGGCTTTGTAGCTGTCCCCGGTTTTGTTGACGTTGCACCGGGGATAGGAGCGATCATGATGGCACCGGTCTCTGTTTGCCACCACGTATCAACGATCGGACAACGTTCGTGTCCGATAACCGAGTGGTACCACATCCATGCTTCGGGGTTGATCGGCTCGCCTACGGTCCCGAGTAGTCGAAGGGAAGAGAGATCATGTTTCCTTGGCCATGCCTCGCCCCATTTCATAAATGCGCGAATGGCAGTTGGCGCAGTATAGAAGATCGTAACGGCGTGACGTTCAATGATGTCCCAAAATCGGTCGGGCTCGGGCCAATTAGGAGCCCCTTCATACATCACGATGGTGGCACCGTTCATGAGCGGACCATAGACGATGTAGCTGTGTCCGGTGATCCATCCGATATCGGCCGTGCAGAAGTACACATCATCATCGCGCATGTCGAACACCATCTTCGTGGTGTAGGCAACCTGCGTGAGATAGCCACCAGTGGTATGCAGGATGCCCTTGGGCTTTCCTGTGGATCCGCTTGTGTAGAGAATAAAGAGCGGATGTTCACTCGGAAGCTTCGCGGGTTCGTGTGAGCGTGATGCGCCGTCAAGAAGTTCATGCCACCAGTGATCACGTCCGGCCTTCATTGTTGTTCGTTCTGATGTGCGCCGAAGCACAACAACATGCTTGATGGACTTGCATCCCTTAACGGCGAGATCAGCAGCCGCTTTCAAATGCACTGCGTCGCCCCTTCTCCATGCTGCATCTTGTGTGACAAGGACAACGGCCTGTGAGTCGTTGATGCGCTCTCGCAATGCTTCGCTGCTGAATCCACCAAAGACAACGTTGTGGACGGCGCCGATGCGGGAACATGCCAACATCGCGATCACTGCTTCGGGGACCATACCCATGTAGATCGCAACAACGTCTCCCTTCTTCACTCCAAGTCCGAGAAGGGCATTGGCGGCTTTGCAGACCTCTGCATGAAGCTGATGGTAAGTGAGTGTCCGTGTATCACCCGGCTCACCTTCCCATACGATGGCAGCCTTGTTGCGCCTCCACGAACCGAGATGTCTATCAAGGCAGTTCATGGAGGCATTGGTGGTTCCGCCTACAAACCACTCAGCATGCGGATGTTTCCACACGAATGGTTTCTTCCAAGGGGCGAACCACGCAAGCTCACGCGCTCTTTCTTCCCAGAATCCTACCACATCCTCTGCTGCCTCAGCCGTGAGTCTGGAGAGTGCAACCTTCGTTCCAAGATGGGATGACTTTGCGAACGCCTTTGGCGGCGGAAACGTCCGCAGCTCCGTCATCACAGAGGAGATCTTCGTTTCTTTCGATACGATCTTAGCCATTGTTCACCCTATCTAGCGTCCGACGTAGGTAATTCACTTGGCCGAGGTGATACGCGGCGTGCGTACATAGGATCAGCAACACATTCATTACCGTTCTCTCTTCTCCAAACGTGGACAGAGGATACCTATCATCCAAACGTTCATTCGTCAATTGTTCGAACGTATTGCGCACCTGCTCGCGTGTCTCAGAAATGTCGAATAGAAGAACATCGCGTGGTATGTCTCGCTGACTGAACTCAGCCGCGCGATCGCGCACAAATCCCGTATCTCCCAACACCGAACCAATGAAGTGATTCATGTTCCCGATGAGGTGCAAGGCAAGTGTTCCGGCACTATTTGATACTTGACCTTGGGTCGTCCACAGATCTTCTTCGGCAGAGAAGGCACTGATCTCCTTCGACAGCCCGTCCAAACTTGCGAACAATGAATCACGAAAAAAGGTTGTTGTCTGCATAACAAAGCCTTCTATTTCACAAGGGCGGAGATCGCCTTGAACTCTGGTGTACCCGAAACTCTCAGCAATTCAAAAAGTATCGACTCGCTAGTTGTGATCACGGCGCCGGCTTGACGCATGCGCTCGATGGCGATGCGTTTGTCATTTGGCGAGCGTGAGGAGACGCAGTCTTCCACTACATAGGCACGTTGTCCTTGAGCGATGAGATCGAGCACCGTCTGTAAGACGCAGACGTGTGTCTCGATCCCAAAGAGGATCACTGAATGTCGGGCAGCACCAAGCACAACTGCTTCAACGGCATCGTTACCGCAGCAGCTGAACGTCATCTTCTCGATGGGGTCGAAAGGTCCGAGTGCTTCGGCAATTGGTGCGATCGTTGGACCCAGCCCCTTTGTGTATTGCTGTGTTACGATGATCGGAACTCCGATCACTTGGAGCCCCTTGATGAGAATGCCACAGCGTTGGGCAAGGGCCTCGTTTCCGTCGATGTGCGGGAACAGACGTTCTTGAATATCGATGCAGATCGCAACTGCGTGATTCGCTTCCAGTTTCATGATCTTCTCCACCCACAGTGATTATGGAGCACAATCTACGACCCCAATCGGAGGTTTGTACTGGCGAGCGTCAACCTCGCTGTGTGAGGATCACGCCGATCAGTGCGATGACACCCCCAACCAGGAACAGGGGTGTAGGTTCCGTCCCAAAGATGATCAGGGCAAGAATGGAGGTGATGATGGGCTGCAGATTATTGAACACAGCAACACGTCCGGCATCCATGTGATTCAGGGCGTAGTACCAAAGCGCGTATCCAATGCCAGACGTGATAACGCCTAGATAGAAGAGCTGCGACCACGTGGCCAGCCATGTTTCATCGGTAAGGGGCAATGCAGCATCGTGAATGGGGATCATTGCCCACACCGGGATGTAGAGTGCAAGTCCGGCAAAGAAGGTTAAGGCCGTTGCGTAGATGGGGCCATATTTGGCCACGATCGGTCGACCAAGAACGGTGAACCCGGCCCAGGACATACTTGCACCGAGGACCATGATGTTGCCGAGGGTCTGATCCGGAGACAATGCAGCACCGCGATCAACGAGGACAATGGCTGCTCCTACAAAGGCGACCACCACTCCAAGCATACGTTTCCAGCCAGGATGTTCCCTGCGGAACATCAGTAGAATGATCACTACAAAGGCCGGCGTAAGCGCATAGGCAAGTGAGGCGTTGGGTGCAGTGGTGTACTTCACGCCCCAGATGAAGAGGAGCTGGTTGATCGGCATGTTGATCAGTCCGAGCAGGAGCAACCGTGGGATGTCCTCACGATCAATGCTGCGAACCTTACTGCGACGTATCAACACGTAGATACCAAAGGCCACACATGTAAAGAGTCCGCGGATCAAGACCACCGTTGTAGGATGTAACGTGAGTGTTACGTTCTTCGCTACAAGGTGCGTGCTTGACGATATAAGCTGTTGCAGCAGAAGTAGAAGGTAGATCACGAGAGATGCTCTCTGATCAACGCAACGGCCACCTTCGCCTGACGTTCATAAGAAAGATCGTGTATGTCACGACATGCATGCTGCAGGGCCTCGCGTGTTGTTGGTTGCATCACGCGCTCCATGGCCGCCAATATCGATGCAGGCGTGAGCGCACGATCAACCAACACTCCAACGGGATGTCTGATGATGTGATCGTGCAGTGCCGGCAGGTCTGTGACGAGACTCGGCACACCAGCCATCATGTATTCGAAGAGCTTATTCGGTAACGCATACTCGTAACTCAAAGAAACAGGTTCGATCAAACACAACCCAATATCCAACCCACAGGTAAGCGCATGGAGATCATCGTACGGCACAGAGCCATACCACGTTACGCGGTCTGCAACCCCTAACTCCTCGGATAACCTAGCCAGATCTGGTTGGGCAGGACCATCACCGATCACCACCAGGTGAACATCGGGCATCAGTGTCATCGCCTTCATGAAGGGGGCTAACCCACGACCATGGTGGATGACGCCTTGGTATCCTGCTAGAGTGTTAGAGTGCGAGATTGGTAGAGGGAGAGAGGAACGCAGAGGTGAAGGGATGCGGTCTTTGAATGGAGGGGTGTTGAGGATGACGACCGGGCGTTTCGGCAAAGAGAAGTGCTGTTGGACGATATCAGCATCGAGTTCGCCCGAGACGATCACATCGTGCACGTCTGTAAGGAGTCTGCGTTCATGCGAGGCAAGGACCTTCTGCTTGATTCCCTTCCCGGCAAGGGGGCCAAGAGCAAAGTAGAACTCGCGCATGTCGTAGAGAAGGTGCACGGCATGTTTCTTTGAGTACGAACGTGCTGCCGAAAGTGCAAAGAGGTCCATTGCTACTACGAGTCTCGGGCGCACAGTCAGTGCCGCAACGTTCTTGTTGAACGTCCACCAACGGCGAATGGCGCGTTTCTCGGAGTCCTTAGCCGACATGCCAACTACGTCAACGGAAAGCCCTGCTGCCTTCAACGCGCGGGCAAGGTTCAACGTGCGTGCATCTCGTGTGACGTCTGCCACAGCCAGAAGCAACACATCCACGTTATGGAGTGATCGAGAGATGGTAGGTGCTCCGCAAGATCCCGCGGGCATCAAAACGTTCTTTGAAATTGATGAGACCGACGGACGGCGTCATCGGATCCGGGTCCTTGGTGTCCTGAGAGACACCGATGTCCACCCACTCATACCCATTCTCAATAGCCCACCGACATGTTTCGTGCATCACCAGGTAGATCGGTCTCAAATGCTCGTACTCGTATCGAAGCATGTTGTAGAAGCAGAGGACAACCTTGGGGTTTGCGAGAAAGAGGAGCGAACCGGCAATCGCAACATTGTCCTTATACACAAGCATAAGCTTGAGCTTCTCCGGCATCAGCTCGCGGAGTTTGAGAAGATCGTCCAATGTGTGCGTGGGCAGAACGCCGTGACGGGCCTTGTTCTCCAAGAGGATCTCGTGGAACGTGGCGTAGTCCTCACTGTCGCGGATGGTGATCTCGCCCTCGCGAATGATCCGATTGATACTCTTGCGCGCGGTTGCATCGAAGTACTTCGCAAAATCCTTCCCGTGTTTCAGGTCAATAGCATGCGAAATGTAATGCAGCTCAAAACTTGCCTTGCGGTAGAGCATGGCGTATTCGTGGTGCTGACTGTAGTTCCTCGTATACACGATGGGCGCCGGAATCAAATAGGCATCTCGAATACCAGTCTGTTTACAGTAGTTGATGAATGCATCAACGATGGCGAGAGTGAGCTCGAAGGAGATATCCTGCGTGCAGATCGATCCGTACGAGGCACCCATGGGCGACCAAAAAGCCCCTTCCTTGTTTATGCCGCCTGGAAGAACACCAACAAGTTTTCCACCGTGACGGAACATCAGGTGATGCCAGTTCCATTTCCCTTCTGGATGATAGTCCAAGAAGCGATGGAGGTGGAACATGGTACCGTTGTTCGAACTCTCAACGAAGGTCTCCCATTCGTTTCGGTCGGCGGCGGTATACGGATGAACGGTAATTGCGTATGGCATGGTAGGTTTCTGATGACGAAGTTAACGCGGTATATTTGGACGACAAGATTCACACACCATTGTTTGGAGCTCAGCATGAAGAAATTTTTCCTAGTCCTCGTCGCAGCCGTGATGATGTCGGGTGCCGCTACTGTCTCCGCACAGAGCCCTAGCGAGGCATTCGGTTTGGGCGCTTCACTTGGTTGGTATAACGCCGGCGGTCACCTCGTATACGCCATCACTCCAGCCGTCCACGTGGGTACTCAGTTTGGTCTTTTGATCTCTGATGGAAACACCGAGCTCACGTTTGCTCCATACGGCAAGTTTCTCTTCAAGGGCACAAAGGAACTCAAGCCATTCGTGATCGGTCAGTTTTTCATCTCCTCCAGCTCAGTTGAGGGATCTTCGTCAACCGGATTGCTCTTTGGTGGTGGTGCTGAGTATTTCATCACGAGCAATTTTGGACTCTTCGCACAGATCGCCGTCCTGAGACTCCCCTTCAGCCCTTCCGGCTCCAAGGTTTCCTTCGGGCTAGCAACACCGGCCATCGGTGCTGAGTGGTTCTTCTGATCGCATAACTGAAATAAGGAACATCGCGGGCGTCGTCAGATCCTGACGACGCCCGCTTCCGTATGACACAAGCCCCCTCTCATATTGCCGTCCTCCGTACCGATCGCCTCGGCGATATGGTGCTCACCCTTCCAATGTTCAATGCCCTGCGAAGCAGGTTTCCGCAGGCACACCTCACTCTCATCACGCGATCCTACGTGCGCCCCCTGGTGCATGAGGCAGATGTGATCGATGACGTGATCTACCTGGACGAAGATCAACGTCCTCTTCGTGAGATCCTCCGCATGGAGGGCATCGACACGATCTTCTTCCCTCGCCCTCGTTTCTCCGAGGCTTGGGAGGCCTTCCGTGCAGGTGTGAGCCGCAGGATCGGCAGCGGATATCGCTGGTATTCGATGCTGTTCACTACTCGAGTAAAAGAACATCGCTCTGATGCGTCCTACCACGAAGCAGAATACAATGTTCGGATGGTGTCTCATGCATTTGGTGGCAAACAACCGCCCGTTGAGCTCGTTTCTCCCCGACATGAGAACGTTGCAACAAAGAGCACTCCTCCGTGGATCATCATTCATCCCGGTTCAGGCGGCTCTGCGCATGACTGGCCGGCAGAACGCTTCGGTCAGCTCGCCAAACGGTTGTCAGATGAACTCAATGCCCACATCATCGTTACCGGCATTGAGTCAGAACGCTCGGTATGTGATGCCGTGATGTCTGTGTGTCCGGAGGCGGACGATCTGTGCGGGACATTGGACCTCGACGATATGATCGACCTCATCGCCTCTTCATGTGTTCTCTGTGCGAACTCCACGGGCGTGCTGCATATCGCTGCGGCCCTTGGCGTTGGTGTTGTTGGTTTCTATCCTACCACGCCATCGATGAGTGCAAAACGCTGGGGACCGTATACAGAACACGCTGTTGTGCTGGAGAGCGGTCTCGGTGATGATATGAAGAAGATCTCTGTGGACGCTGCCGTGGCTGCGGTGAAGTCTCTTCTCTAGGCCAGATCCGCACGGAGGATGGCTCGCACGCGCTCTACATCGTCAGCAGTATCCACACTCACAGCATCGTGTTCGATCTCAACACACGTGATATGAGCCCCATACTCAAGCAACCGAAGCTGCTCAAGATGCTCCATCCGTTCTAGAGGCGAAGGGGGCAGCATAACGTGTTGTTTCAACGACTCTGCCGTATATGCATAGAGTCCGATATGTTTCCAGTACTCCCCCGTTGCCAACCATTGCGCAACTTCCACGCCGCGCACGTGTGGGATCGGTGATCGTGAGAAATACAGCGCTCGTCCGGTTGCCGTGAGCGCTACCTTTACCACGTTGGGATCGGCAAGATCGAGTACAGACGAAATACGTTTCACCGGGGTAGCCACATCGGCGCCCTGACTGCGAAGTGCTTCAACACAGTGTGTAAGGACGTTTGGCTGCAAGAGTGGTTCATCACCCTGAATGTTGACGATCACGTCAGGAGCGATTTTCAGTGCACGTATGGCCGCATAACATCTGTCCGTTCCGCTGGGCTCATCTGGAGACGTGAGTACCACCTCCGCACGGATCCTCTGGGCCTCAGCAACGATGTGTTCACTATCTGTGGCGATCACCACTCTGTCGAACGTTGACGCTGCCATGGCTGCACGCCATACACGCTCGATCATCGTTTGACCCTCTAGATCGATAAGGGGCTTTCCCGGCAACCGCGTTGACGCGTACCGTGCCGGAATGATACCTACGATCATCCCAGAACCTTGGGCACCTTGATAAAGGCTTCGTTCTTTCGTGGAGCATTGCGCAGGGCCTCTTCCGTTGTGAGGCACTCCCCAACAATGTCTTCGCGAAGGACATTCACGGTGTTGTTCACAGACGTGAGTGGTTCAACACCTGACATGTCTACGGAGTTGATCGCACCCACATAGTCCACGATGCTGGAGAACTGCTCGGCAAATGCCTCAGCCTCAGCATCCGTGAATCTCAGTCGGGCGAGTTCAGCAATGCGATGGATATCGGATACATTCATACCTGCGAATCTACGTTGTTCGCGATGATCTGCCGAACCTGTGCCATAAGCCCCTTTTCGATCTCACGTGTGGCCGGCTGGGGAACAGCTATCGGGGCGTCGATTCTCAGCGTGACATTTCCGCCCTGAATATGCCTTGTCTTCTTTGGAAGGATCCCTGCAGTTCCGGTCAGGGAAAGGGGCACAATGGTCCGCCCACTGCGAACGGCAAGGGCAAAGGCACCTCTGCGGAATACTCCTACATTACCGTCTTCGGATCGAGTGCCCTCCGGAAAGACAAGCACGGAGCTGCCTGTGCTGAGTGTTTCAACAACGGAATCCAGCACATCGCTGGCTTCTCGACTCCTCTCTCTGTCGATCGCGATGTAGGGCGAAAACCGGAGACACCAGCCAAAGATGGGAATCTTTCGGAGTTCACGTTTGTACATGATGCGCACATTATCCGGCACGTTGGCAAGGATCACCGGAATGTCAAACAAACTGGCGTGGTTGGAAACGTAGATGTGACGTTCACCCGGACGGAGGGCAGAAGCCCCTTCCATAGTTACGTGGACATTGGAAAACCACAAAAGCAATTTTGACCACGACCGGGAATAGGCAAAGAAGACCTCTTCATTGCGAAAGAGGATCATATGCATCATCGCAACAACAGCATAAAGCGCGGTTACTACGAAGATCACTGCCAGAATCAGCCATGTTCTCATTCCACAAACCTCGGAAGGAAGAGCTCCACGGGCAAGTTCTGCACTTTCCGTAGGTTTGAATCATGCCCGGACTCGAAGATCTCGCCTCAATGCTCGGCATACCCGAGCCCGATAAAAACAATCCCACTGCCAAGGCCGATGATAAACGTCGCGGTCATGACGGTCAGGTTCTCCAACTCCGCGTGCGTGTTGAAAAACGTCGTGGCAAGCCCGTATCCATCGCATGGGGCTTCTTCTCCCATCCCATGGAGCTCAACCGACTCCTCACCCTCTTCAAGAAAACCCTCGGCGCCGGCGGTCAACTCGTTGATCAAACGATCGAAATGCAAGGCGACCACGCAGAGCGTATGAAGAAGGTGCTTGAAGCAGAAGGATATCGGTTGAAGAAATGACTGATGACTAGTTACTAGTTACTAATTACTAGTTACTAGTTACTAGTTACTAATTACTAGTTACTAGTTACTAGTTACTAATGACGGTCATTAATCACAAGTAGCAAGTAACTGGTAACTAGTAACTAGTAACTCGTAACTGGTAACTAGTAACTAGTAACTAGTAACTAGTAACTAGTAACTAGTAACTAGTAACTAGTCTCCAAATGCTGACGGATTAAGACCCACACCAGTCCGGAAACGTATCGCTCCGTTGAGGTCGATGGCGATCACTTCTCCATCAGTAACGTAGGAGCGAGCGTTGCCAACGAGGAGGATGTTCTGCTGGGTCCACCAACCGAGTGAATACCAAACATCGTTGCCGTTTCCGGAAACATGTTGGATAAGGGGCGTTGTAGTGCGTGTTGTGTGATCATACGCATCGATGCCCGCTCTGTGAAGGATGTAGATACGTCCAGATTGCTGGTCAACAACAAGCCCCTTGGGAGAGTTATAGCGTTGATGATCGATGATGGTGTTGGCCGTTGGGTCATAGAGCACAACACCGCCTAGGGAGTCGGGCTGCGACGCAAGGTGACGGTAGACGATCCATACTCTGTTGCGCTGTGGGTCTGCAGTACACGACATCACGTTGGGAAGTCCAGGTATTGTATTCACAATGCGTAGATCCCGTGCGTCGAGGATGCTTACCGTGCCTGCCCCTTCTTCTTTACTACGTAGATCTCCTAGACCACTGTTGGCAACGTAGATCTTGTTGTCCATCACGCAGAGTCCCTCCGGTGCCGGACCCGTGGGTGCCTTGGCAACGCGTACGCTGAGGTTACGAAGATGAATCTCGGCAATACAGTCATCGTTGAGAATGGAACACACGGCCGAAGTGTCATTAAGCAGGGAGAGCTTGTAGGGTTCTCTGCCTCGGTCAAAAAGAATGCGACCTTGCCACGTTCCGGTCTTGCGATGGAAGACCTCTATGCTACCGGATGAACTTGCACAGACATAGACGCTGTCTCCGTGGATGAGAATGTCGCTGCCCGTATCTCCCAGACGCAGATCGGCATTGCGGGTTGATACAACATCGCGTTCTGCGGCTCCAGACGGAGTAACATAGGATAACGTTGCATTGTTCTGACGCCACAACCCTTCACAGACAACGAATACTCCCCCCTCGGTGAGAGGTGTTGTTGTCACGGCAGGAGCAGTGGGCACAGGAACACATCGCACAACACCAAGGGCAATGATGGCAATGATGATGTTCTTCATCGCAACACCTTGAGCGTTGTGCGCTGCATTTCATCGTCGATCACCACAAACAACGCGCCTGAGGTGAAGGGGGCGAGATCGAACATGATCACGCCCGATTGTATAGAGGCACGATACAGCACAGTCCCCTGTACATCGAAGACGGAGAGTGTGGAAGGACGTAGGGCATCCACTCTGACGATCGACGTTTGAACAACATCGGTCAATGCCTGTGCAAAGGCAGCAGGCATTGCGTGCAGTCCGATGACAACATCAAGATCGAATCCGGACAATGTTGGATCAAAGAATGGATGAGACGGATCATTACGGATGATGGAAGTCACATCGGTGATGCGGATCCACCGAACGGTGTCGACGCCGATCGTTGCAAGATCGAATGTGTCTCCCCCACTCACAGTTGGATCAAACGGATCATACCCTGTTGTTGGTGTGATGCCGGCACATCCCTTCAACGTGAGTGAATCAAAGGGGAACGGCTTCCACGTTAGGCCGTCCTTGCTTACCTCAACCATGGCCGGCTCTGCATAGATCCTTCCGAGGAAACGGAAGGCGTTCTCGAAGATCGTGAAGTCGGCTCCCGGACCATCTATGATCACGGCTGAACGGAACCCAACCACGATCGCACCACCGAGTCCGATGGAACAGACATCACGTGGTTCGGTCAATGGCACGGTATCAGAGGCAAGGGGCGCTGGACCGGTGAAGATGTTGGTTGGGAAGAAGATGGGACCTTGTCCGGTGGATTGTCCAACACCGGGTGTGAAGCGTGTAACGGTATCACAGCGCTGTGGTGTGTATTGTGCAATCGCTACGCTTGCAGCGAGCAGAAGCACGATGATCACCGACGGCATCTGCCTGCCGATCACATTCTTCCAATCAAAGGGGCAGTGTCTGCAAGCACTACCGCAGCACGTTCCTCTACACTCATGAGCAAGCCGCGTAAGGACCATGTACCCTGTTGTTGGGTCGATGTATGTATCCTTCCCTTCAGCAACGGCGGCATCATGAAGGTGTTGACATTCCACGCTGATCAGCTGACGTTTCATGGCAACACCTCGATCGATGTTGCCAAGCGAACGACACGTCCGGGCATTGGAAAGCCCCGTATCACCTGGTACGAAACGTCGAAGAGATTGTCCACCTGGATCCGCACGTCTGCACGAGTGGAAAGCCCCTTCACATGAACTCCGATCTGTGCGCCGACCACGGCAAAGGGCTGCATCAACGACGTGTATTCCCCGCCGGCTTGGGCGTATCGGTAGCCGGTATAGGTCCAGGTAAGAGACCCGTTCCAGACCTCGTCATCCCATTGCACCATCAACGACGCGAGCTCCGGAACGGCATATGGGATCATCGTTCCATCAAGGCCTGGCCTGCTGGTTTCATCTGTTACGTGCTGCAATGTGTACGACCACTGTGCGATCAATCGTCCGTTGAACCACGAACCGCGCGACGTGAGTTCCAAACCAAGCGAGCGAGCAGATCCAACGTTCTGTGCACTGGTGATAACGGGGCTCACCGGAACCGACACGATGAGGTTGGTGGTGAAGATCGCGAAGGCATCGAGGTCGATACTAAGCCAGGAGAACGGTCGAGAAACTACACCCACGTCGAACGAATGTGATCTCTCCGGTTGCAACGTGCGTGTTCCGTAGTTGAGGAAGTACAGCTCATTGAACGTGGGCGGACGGAAGTTATAGCTCCACGTCGTACGTAGAGAGAGTGTTGGGAGCACCGCGTATCGGAGAGCGATAAGGGGCGAAACGGCCCATCCAACGTCTGAGAATCCGTCGAGTCGAAGGGCGAGTCGCATGTCGAGATCCGAATTCACCATCCATTGCCAGTCAGTTGCGAGTCCAACAGATCTGCGGATAACCATCGAACCTGTGTCCGTTACGATCTCATCACCGATGAGATCTGCATATCCGGCATCGATCCGAGTAGTATGGACAAGACCAACTGCAGAGCCACTCAATGTTGCACCGAAGGATACATCGTGCTGCAGATAGTCAACGTCTATTCCATCCGGACCAGTAATGTTAGCATCCGGATCAACGTAGTGTTGAACGAGAATACGTCCGGAACCATTGACCACGACCGCGCCGAGCGATGTTGTTGCAACGGGGATGCGCAGAAGGCCAACGAGGTCGTTATCGGAAAGACGAGCATTGGCATTAGTCACGTTTCCTTGCACCACTGCGCCAGGAACACCTCTATCGCTTGATCTGCCGAACAACGTGATGGATCCTAGATCATCTGATTCACATCGCACGGTGCCGAACGTGGAACGGACATCACCGTTCTGTCGGTTGATCTCATACGTTTCACCGAATTGATCCGTGGTGAACGGGAATGAACCTGCGCTGCCAAGGGATTCAACATCAACACCGATCCTGACCGATCCGATGTTGGCCGTTGCTCCCATTGCAAGCCGCCACTCATCGAAAGATCCACCGCCGGCAAAGGCGCGGACAGATGGTGTTGACGGTACACGAAGTTGCACGTCCATCGCACCGGTCAGCGCATTTGCGCCATAGAGTGCGCTTACTCCGCCGCGTATCACATCAACGTTGTCTACGAAGCGCGCCGGGAGAAGTCCAAGATCAATGGTACCGGCCTGTGCCGAAGACATGCGCGCACCGTCGATCATAACCAATGCTTGAGACGAGGAGCCCCCTCGGATAGAAAAAGTCTTGAGTCCGCCCAGTCCACCATAATCACGAACGAACACTCCCGGTATGAGTGGTAGGACAGAGACCAACGATTGTGGTGCCAATCGAGCAAGGAGTGTATTGTCGAGCCTTGTGATCGGCATCCCTGCTCCAGTTTCGTCTGTAAGCCACCGTTCGGCTACAACGTTCACTGCAGGCAGCACCGTTGTATCGGCGCGCACACTATCATTCGCAGCAGGTGCTGTGAAAGCAAGGGAACAGGACAGCAGGAGGGTATGGAGCATTTTTTCGTGAACAGCAAAACTACGGTGTTCTTTGCCATCGATTTCCGTTGTAGAATTGCGCTTCGGCTCATGGGGGTAGAAAACAACACAAACCTGGGAGGGTTCATGAAGAGAGTCTTAAAATGGCTCGGTTTTGCCGTGCTTGCGATCGTTTTGTTGATTGGGGGCTTTGCCCTTTTCATTCAATTCCGATCATTGCCGTCGTATGACGTAGCTGTACCTAATGTAACAGTGGAAAGCACGCCTGAGCGAGTGGCGCGAGGACGCCATTTGGCAATGTCGCTCTGCGCTGAGTGTCACCGACATCCAACCACCCGCACGCTATCCGGCACGCAGATGCTGGACCTGCCGGAGCAATTCGGCATTGCGTATTCAAAGAACATCACCAATCACCCAACCAAGGGGATCGGTGCGTGGAAGGACGGGGAGCTGTTGTGGTTGCTGCGAACGGGGATCCATCCGAAGACCGGACTCTATGTACCGCCGTGGATGCCCAAGTTCGTGCATATGAGTGATGAAGATCTCAAGTCGATCGTTGCCTGGTTGCGCAGTGATGATGCAATGGTTGCATCAACCGAACAGACGAACATTGAATCAAGTCCATCGTGGTTTGCCAAGTTCCTAGCAACTGTTGCATTCAAGCCATTCGACTACCCTGCGGCGCCGATCGCACAGCCGGACACAACGAATCTGGTTGCATACGGAAAGTATCTGGCCACCGGTGTGTACGATTGTTATGCATGTCACTCAGCCGATATCGCAACAATGAATCAGCTTGAGCCTGAGAAGACGCCGGGGTTTTTTGGAGGGGGCACGCAGATGCTTGATGTGAACCGCAATCCGATGTATGCAACGAACATCACGTTCGACAAGACGCATGGGATAGGGGCGTGGACAGAAGAGCAATTTGTTAGTGCATTGCGTGATGGTTTCCGTCCGAACGGCAAACCCATCAAGTATCCAATGCCTCGCGGCGTGCACATGACTGACCTGGAGCTGCGTGCGATGTATGCCTACATCAAGACCGTACCCACGAGTACGAACGTTGTGCCGCCGAGCCACGTCTACACACCAGAACCAGGTGCCAGTGTCGGTGAGAAAGCCTACCTATCCTACGGTTGTGTGAATTGTCACGGCAGCAAGGGCGTTGGGTATGGAGATCTTCGTCTGGCCGACAAGAAGTATCCCGACGACTCAACCCTGATCTCCGTGATCCGCAACGTCCGGTCGTATTATCCTGAATCCACCATGCCAGTATGGGATGGTCGGATCAAGGAAGATGAATACGCTTCACTTGCTGCGCACGTTCGGAAGCTGGGTACGCAAGGGGCTCCATAACATTTTAGCACACTCATCTTAACGTACTTGATGAAACGGGCATAGACTTGTATGTTTGTGCCCCTTGGTCGTTTAGCTCAGCCGGTTCAGAGCGTTCGCCTCACACGCGAAAGGTCGTAGGTTCAAGTCCTACAACGACCACCAAGGTTAATGTGCTAATGTGCTAGTGTGTTAGAGTGCTAGTGTGCTAGAGTGTTAGAGTGCTAGATTGGTAGAGTGCTAGATCGTTTCGAGACCGTTAAGCTTACAGAGCCAGCCGAGGTGGCCGGCGTGGGTGCCTTCGTGGCGGATAGCGTGATAAACGATATCTCGTTTAGTAGATGTTGGTCCGAACAGTTCGATCTGAGCGGGATCGCCGAAGTCTGTTTGAGAGCGTATGGCCGCAAGTGCGGCAGCATGGACCCGATCGAGGTCTACGCGGATCTCATTCAGCGACGGCCAAGAGTCTTGCGGTTCTGACGATGTACCATATTGAAACTGATCGAGCCACGGGATGGGAAGGGGCTCAGCACCAAGGGCACGGACCACAAGTTCATGTTCTGCCCATGTTAGATGGGCAGCTATCCATGTGATACAGTTGAGCTTATGATCGCCCACTTGGATCTGGAGTAGCGGATCAACGACATCGAGTTTTGACAGATAGTATCGAGAGAGTTTCCGCGTTTTGTCGAGGATCTCGGCCACGGTTTCTTGTTCAGAACGGACGATCATTTTGTACTCAAGGTTGTTCGATAACGGAGAGTTTGGCGAAGTGACAGAAAGTGTAGAAGGTAAGCCGAAGGCACGACAAAAGCTGGCAACCACACCATTGGCCACGTTGCCATGATCGTATTTGGTGGGACGGTTGTGA